>JBBSJC010000026.1:0-28974 GCA_038257655.1 Polyangiales bacterium
AGATCAAAGAAGAGATGGGCAAGAACCAGCGCGAGTACGTGCTGCGTCAACAGCTCAAGGCGATCAAAGAAGAGCTCGGCGAAGAGGACGGCGATCAGGGCGATCTCGATGTGCTCGATGAGCGCATTGCGAAGGCCAACCTGCCGAACGAAGCGGAGGGTGTCGCCCGCAAGCAGCTCAAGCGCTTGCGCACGATGCAAGTGGGCAGCGCCGAGTACACGGTAGTGCGCACGTACATCGACTGGATCCTGGATGTGCCCTGGCACCACGCGACCACCGACAAGATGGATATCGCGCAGGTCCGTCAGGTGCTTGACGAAGACCATAGCGGCCTCGAGAAGGTGAAGAAGCGCATCGTCGAGTTTCTCGCGGTGCGCAAGCTCAAGCCCGACAAGAAGGGCCCCATCCTGTGTCTGATCGGACCACCCGGCGTGGGTAAGACCTCGCTCGGTCGTTCGATCGCGCGTGCCCTCGGCCGCAAGTTCGTCCGCAACTCGCTCGGTGGCGTCCATGACGAGGCTGCGATCCGCGGCCATCGTCGCACCTACGTCGGCGCCCTACCCGGCCAGATCATCCAGGGCATGAAGAAGTCGGGCACCGTGAACCCCGTGTTCATGCTCGACGAAATCGATAAGATCGGTCACGACTTCCGCGGTGATCCTGCGGCCGCCTTGCTCGAGGTGTTGGACCCGGAGCAGAACGACACGTTCTCCGATCACTACCTCGAAGTACCTTACGATCTGTCGCGCGTGATGTTCGTCGCGACAGCAAACGTCGGAGACACGATCCCTGCACCGCTTCGCGATCGCATGGAGATCTTGGAGATCCCCGGCTACACGCGCAGGGAAAAGGCCGACATCGCGCGCGTTCATTTGATCCCCAAGCAACTCGATGAACATGGGTTGTCCAAGGACATCTTGACGTTCGCCGATGGCGCGGTCGCCTCGGTCATCGACCACTACACGCGGGAAGCCGGCGTACGCAATCTCGAGCGACAGCTCGCGAGCGTGATTCGTGGCGTCGCGGTCAAGGTCGCCGAGGGCCAGATGGGGCCCTACCGGATCGAGAATGAAGACGGCCTGCGCGAGTTCTTGGGCGCACCGCGCTTCTCTTCTGAAGTCGCAGAGCGCACTTCGGAGCCGGGAGTGGCCACCGGCCTCGCTTGGACGTCGGTTGGCGGCGAGATTCTCTTCATCGAAGCGACGCGCATGCATGGTCAGGGCAAGCTGCAGCTGACCGGTCAGCTCGGCGATGTCATGAAAGAGTCGGCGCAAGCCGCGCTCAGCTACGTACGTACGCGCGCCAAGATGCTCAACATCCCGGAAGACTTCCTGGAAAAGAGCGACTTGCACATCCACATTCCTGCGGGCGGCATGCCGAAAGACGGGCCTAGCGCGGGCGTGACAATGATGACCGCTATCGTTTCGCTCCTCACCGACATCCCTGTGCGCAACGACGTCGCGATGACCGGGGAAATCACCCTGCGTGGTCGCGTGCTGCCGGTCGGCGGCATCAAAGAAAAGGTGCTCGCGGCCCATCGCGCGGGCGTCAAACATGTGATCTTGCCTGAGCGCAACACCGCGGACCTTGAAGAAGTACCGCAGGAAGTGCGTGACGACCTGGAGTTCCATCCGGTTGCCAAGATGGAGGACGTCATGCGTTTCGCTCTCACGCACCCCGAGAAACTCGATTTGGGGCCCCCCGAGAAGAAGAAAAAATCCGGCAAGAGCCCGACGGCTCAACCGGCAGGCTGAGTTGTAGCGAGGCGTAAGTCGCGCCAACAACGAGAGGAAGGGGCGCGCTGGTCGCGCCTTTTCGCTTTAAGGCGCGTGGATGCGCTGCTACATCGACTGGAATGGCAAATAAGCGCGCGGCCGTGCTCGGCGCCGGGTCCTGGGGCACCGCCCTCGCCAAGGTGCTCGCCGATAATGGCTACGACACGCGTCTTTGGGGTCGAAACCACGAGCTTATACGTGGCATCGAGGAGCGCCGGCAGAACCTTCGTTACCTGCCTGGCATCACGCTGCCCGCCAATCTGAAGGGCGTGTGCGAGCTCGAGCACGCTCTCGAAGATGTCGAGTTGGTGAGCATCGTCGTACCCTCGCACGCCCTACGCCAGCTGGCGCTCGAGCTCGCGGACAAGCTGCCCTTGAGCGTGCCGATCGTGAACGCGATGAAGGGCATCGAGCAGGACACGCTTCAGCTCCCGTCTCAGATCTTGCATGAATGTTTGCCCGTTGCGCTGCACCCCCAGCTGACGTTTCTGAGCGGACCGAGCTTCGCCAAAGAGGTCGCGCAGGGTTTTCCCACTGCGGTTCTGATGGCGGGCAGCGATCTCGCCTATACCCATGCTGCCCAGCACGCTTTTGCCAGCTCGCGACTGCGCGTCTACAGCAGCGACGATGTGATCGGCGTCGAGCTCGGCGGTGCGCTCAAGAACGTGGTCGCCATCGCTGCTGGCATCGCGGACGGCATGGACTTCGGCCACAATTCGCGTGCGGCCTTGATTACGCGCGGGCTGGCAGAGATTGGTCGCCTTGCACACAAGCTCGGAGCGCATCCGCTGACGGTCAGCGGGCTCTCAGGCATGGGCGATCTCGTACTTACGTGCACAGGGGATCTCTCCCGCAATCGCCAGGTCGGGATCGAGCTGGGTCGTGGCCGCCGCTTGACCGATATCCTGGCGCAAATGACCATGGTCGCGGAGGGCGTGCGCACCGCTCAGAGTGCCTATGCCCTGAGCCAGCGCGAAGGGGTGGAGATGCCGATCGTAGAAGGCGTCTATCGCGTGCTCTATGAAGGCTCAGAGCCCCGGCTTGAGCTCGCGGAATTGATGGCGCGCACACCGCGCCCTGAGCGCGATCACTGAGTTTTCGGCCGCTCTGCTAGGCTAGGTGCGCATGCAGAAGTGGCGCCCGGATTTGGCTTACTTTGTTCTCTCGCCCCTGCTGATCGCAGCAGCGGGCGTGCTCAGTTACTACACCTGGGAGACCGCGACCCGCTATGAAGAGCTCGGGGCAAGCTCGATCGCGCACAGCACGCTGTTGCTGGTCGAAGAAAAAGTAGACCGGATCGAACAGCAGATTATCGCCTTCGACAACGCCGTGTTTCACGCGATCGATGTCAACGACCCCGAAGGCCTGCGCTCCCGCTGGCTGCCTTTTGCGCGGCGTATCTCGCCCAGTGTGCGGGCTGTGCTGATCATGACCGAAGACCTTCAGGTCGTGGACTACGTGGCGCGCGCCTCGGCCGATGACGAGCGCTCATTTTTGCGCGTGTTTCGCAAGCATCTGCTGCCCGAAATTAAGCTGTCCACCCTCGAGCTCGAGCGTCTGCACCATCTGCATACGTCTCAGAATGGCACGAGTTATCTCGTCTCTTACAAGCTGACGGAGGTCGACGGGCAACGCTTCTTGCTCGCGGCGCATCACGATACCGGGTATCTCGTGCGCGAGCAGTTTCCACAGCTATTCGGCAGTGACGAAGGGCGCGCGCAGTTCAACGTGGTTGACGACGACAACCGGCGCATGTTCGGCGAGAGCCTGTCGGAGTCCGGCGACTACACGGTCGGAGTGCGCTTCCCCACGACCCTTTATCGCTGGCGCATGCAGGTGGCACCCAAGGACGCACCCTTGCTCGAAGAGCAGGCGCGGCAGCGTGAGTTCAACAAGGCTTCCCTGATTGCGCTGTCGGTCCTTGTGCTGCTGTTGGGCGTTGCTTTCTTACTGTACGCAACCATGACGGAGCGGCGATTGAACGCGCTCAAGAGCGAGTTTATCGCCAACGTCTCCCACGAGCTCAAGACACCGCTGTCGGTCATTCGCATGTTCGCCGAGATGCTGCTGACCGAACGCGTGTCCTCTGCCGAGAAACAAAAGCAATATCTCGAAATGATCTGTCGCGAATCAGAACGCCTGGGCGGCTTGATCGAAAACGTGCTCGACTTTGCGGCCCTTGAGCGAGGCAAACAGAAGTTCGAGCCGCAAGATGCCGACTTGGGCGCGATCGTTACACGTGGGGTCGAAACCGTCCGTCATCGGCTCGAAAGCACTGAAGTGCGACTGCTCGTGCCACCCAACGTACCGCGCGTGGTGGTCGACGAAGATGCGATCCTGCTTGCCCTGATCAACCTGCTCGATAACGCAGCCAAGTACGGAGAAGGCACGCCCATCGACGTCAGTATCTCACTGGAGCGCCGCGAGTTGATGATCACGGTGCGCGATCGCGGGCCCGGGATCCCAAAAGAAGACGCGCGGCGCGTGTTCGACCGCTTCTACCGGGTGCCTCGACATGGTCAGCCCGTGCGCGGCTCCGGTATTGGGCTCTCTTTGGTCAAGCACGTCGCAGAAGCCCACGGGGGACGCGCGTTTACCAACAACGCGAGCGATGGCGGAGCGATCGTCGGCTTCTCCGTGCCATTACAACGTAAGAGCCGCGAAGCAGCCAAGGGTTTGAAGGACGCATCCGAAGGTGTATCGTCGTGAGCGCATGACGGAGGGTACGGCGGTAACGGAAGGCATCGAGCAGGCCCCTCAGCGGACGATTTTGCTCGTCGAAGATGATCCTGCGCTCGCGATGGGCTTGTCTGATGCGCTCGAGTTCGAAGGCTTCAAGGTGCATCATTGCACGCTAGGCCGCGACGCTATCGAGCACGCGCGTAAGCATTCACCAGGCTGCATCATCCTCGACCTGATGTTGCCTGATCTCAACGGCTATCAGGTTTGTGAGCAGATCCGTAAGGGCGACGCGCGCATTCCGATCTTGATGCTGACCGCGCGTAGCCAAGAGGCCGACAAGATCCGTGGCCTAGATGCTGGCGCCGATGATTACGTCACCAAGCCGTTTTCCGTGGGCGAGCTCGTCGCGCGCATTCGTGCGATCTTTCGGCGCCTGGCTCGGGACGCGGGGCCTGACGTGTCCTTTTCGATAGGCGACGCGCGCATCGATCCCACCGCCCACACCCTCGTGCGCGGGGGGGTGAGCGAGCTTCTGTCTTTCTACGAGGTCGAGCTGCTACGCGTGCTGCACGAGCGTGCCGGACAGCCGGTGTCGCGGGACGACATTTTGCGGCGGATCTGGGGCATCGAAGCCAACCACACCAATCGCACGGTCGATAACTTCGTGGTCAAGCTGCGCAAGAAGATCGAGCCTGAGCCATCGGAGCCGCGCCACATCCTGACCGTGTATGGCCTGGGCTACAAGCTCGTGCCGTAGGCTGACAGCACCCGGCCGAAAGGGTGTGGAACGCAGGGCAGCGTTACGCTCCCGGCCCCAGGCGCAGCTGGGAGCCGTGCTTGACCTGACACAGGCCCACCGCTAGAAGGGACGGCAATTCCAGCAATTCCGCAGGTGCGGAGACTCTCGGTGAGGCGTGCGCGAACCAGGCAGCGAAGGAAGTAGGCGTCGCGGAACGGGCTGGTACGTGGGCGCGGCCGTGTTCTGGTTGCTCGCGCTCTGGCTTACCGCCGTCGGTCTCGCCTCAATCATTCCGGAGATTTTTTGGCCTGGGGGCGACGCTAACGCCAATGCCCAGGGCTCCTGCGCTGATACTTTGCTCTCACTTCGCGAAGAGCTGCTCGCTCGCGCCAGCGAGAGCATCGCGCACGCGGCTACACGCGCCGAGCGAGAAGAGTTGTCAGCGTGGCTCGAAGCGTGGGATCACCGTCTGCAAGGAGCGAACGCGACGTGCAGGGCAACCGAACGCAAAGCAGCCACGGAGCTTGCGCGCTTACGTTTCGGGATGATCGGCCTCATCCAGCGGTTCGACCTCGAACAGACTCCGCACATCCGCAAAATCGACGCGCTACTCGAACCGAGAGCGCCTTCCACTGCGCCTTAATCGAAAGGGCCTTACTGATATGAGCGACGAGCACGAGATCCCAGACACGCGAGAAATCGCCCCGACTTTCGATGCCCTGCCGCTATCGGCACCTGTGAGACGCGCGCTCGCGGAGCTCGGCTTCACGCATCCCACACCCGTCCAACTTGCAGCGTTCGAGCCCTCCGCGAAGGGCCACGACATGATCGTCCAGTCCCGCACAGGCACGGGCAAAACCCTCGGTTTCGGTCTGCCACTGGTCGATCGCATCGTGCAGGAGGGCCAGGGACTGCAGGCGTTGATTCTTGCGCCCACCCGTGAGCTCGCGCTGCAGAGCCAGCGGGCGATCGACGGCATTGGCAAGTACACGCATTTGCAGACGGTGGCTGTGTACGGCGGCGCGCCCATGGAGCGTCAGGTTTCCGCGTTGCGCCAGGGCGCTGAGATCGTGTCGGGTACGCCCGGTCGCGTGCTCGATCACATCAAACGCGGCACGCTCGATCCGTCGACCATCAAGGTGCTGGTGCTCGACGAAGCCGACGAAATGTTCTCGATGGGCTTTGCAAGAGAGCTCAACGCGATCATGGATGCCCTGCCCTCGCAGCTGCAGTACCTGTGCTTCTCGGCGACCATCGACAACAACGTGCAGCGCATCGCCGAACGACGCATGCATGAGCCGCAGTTTGTCGCGCTGTCGAGCGATCAGGTCGGCGCCTCCGAAATCAGCCACTTCTATTATCTTGTGCTCGGCGACAAGATCGCAGAGCTCGTACGCATCCTCGAAGTCGAGAATCCAGAGAGTGCGATCATCTTCTGCAACATGAAGAGCGAGACCGAAAGCGTATCCCGCGCCCTGACCGCGGCCGGTTTCGACGCCGATTGGCTGAATGGGGATCTTCCTCAGCGCGACCGCGAAAAGATCATGCAGGCGACCCGCGAGGGCAGGCTTCGTTTCATGGTCGCAACCGATGTCGCGGCGCGCGGCATCGACATCTCGCACCTGACGCACGTGATCAACTTCGGCTTCCCCGAGTCGGCCGAGCAATACGTGCATCGCACCGGACGCACAGGTAGGGCAGGTCGAACCGGCACTGCGATCTCGGTGGTGGGCCCGGCAAACTTGGGCGCCTTCTATCTGCTGCGCCTGACTTACAAGATCTTTCCCATCGAACGGTCCCTGCCGAGTCAGGTCGAAATCGACACGCGTCAAGAGACCGACCAGCTCGATCTGCTGACGGGAGCGTTCAAAGCGACACCGATCGGCGAAGAGCGCGATCTGGTGCGCAGACTGCTTACCCACCCGGATGCCGAGCGCGTTCTGACTGGTCTCGTGCGCGCGTTTCTTTCCGTGCCCGTCCTCCCACCTGAGCGCACCTTGCCGCCGCGCTTCGTGGAACCCTATGAGGCCGAGCCGGTGGAAGAAGCCGAGGCGGTCGATGTAGGCGATGCCACGGACAAGCGACGTAAGCGACGCAAGCGCACGCGTGGGGGCGAACCCGTCGCTGAGCCCGCCCAGCGAGTTGAAGAGCTCGTAGGCCCTGTCGATGCCATTGACGCACGCGAGCCTTCGGTCGAAGATCTGGTGGTCAGCCCTGATTTAGAAAACATGACCACCCTTTATCTCAATGTGGGTCGCCGCGATGGGCTTGAGCCCGGGGATGTTTCCTCGTTGCTCAATACGTCCTGCGGCCTCGAAGGCGACGACATCGGACGGGTGCGCGTGCGCGAGCGCCATACCTTTGTCGGCGTGCCGAGCGAACGGGTGGACGGTGTGATCGCGGCACTCGCAGGTCAGAATCTGCGCAATCGCGAGCTCCAGGTGGAGCGCGCGCGCGCATGAGGGCTCGGCTTCGATCGTCGATCGCCGTGGGCGTGCTTTTGCTCCATGCACTGCCTGCCTGCGGTTCCGATGACGAGGCCCCGCGAACACCCGGTCTTTCGGCGGAGGACCAAGCCAAGCTCCCAGCGCCACCCGCACCGGCGGCAACGGAGCCTGCTCCTGCGCGCCAGACACCCACGTTCAACGATTTCCCGAGCGCCGTCGAACCGAGTGCTCCGCCCGGCCAAGGTGGACAGCCTGCAACGCTCGGTACGGATCGACAGAACCCGAGCGCACCTTCGGCAGTCGCGCCCGCGCCAGCAGAGCTTGTAAAGAACAAGCGCGATTTGAGCGCCGAGCTGCGAAGCCTGCTGGGCCAACCGACCGACTGTCTCGACTTACAAAAAGTCGTCGATGACGGCGGGAAAATTACCGTGCGCGTCAGTGTGTACGTGGGCCCGAGCGGCCGCATCACGCGCGCCACGATCAACGCACCGGGACAGCCGGGCCAGGCGCTGAGCTGCATCGAACGCCGCGCCGTCGCCCTCAAGATGCAGGAGCCGATCGATGACGCGCCACGCCTGGTCGAAGCCGAGCTCAGCTTTGAGATCGCACGCAATCAGGCTGCACCTCCGACAGCGCCACCACCTGAACCTTCATCAGCTCCGCGTTACTGACACTATCGCCCTTGAATCGTTGAGGTCCGTTTGAGTACCCTCCGAGACCCAATGACCGGTAGCGCGTTGTCAGCCCAAGGTGGCGGTTCCGAACTTGAGCCTGGCCGAGTGATCGGTGGGCGCTTCGAAGTGCAGGGTGTGCTCGAAGGCGATGGGTTCGGCCCGCTAGTCGCCGCCCTCGACCGAAAGACGGGTCGCCCCGTGTCCCTGCGCGTGGTTCGTTCCGCCGCGATTGCGAGCACGGTCCGCACGCACTTGAAAGCGGCCTCCGAGCTAAGCCATCCCAATCTTCTGCCGAGCTTTGGGCTCGCTCAATCCGAGGAGGGCAGCACCCTCATCGTGCAAGGCGCACTGCTCGGTCGCCATCTATCAGACTACGCCGCCGCGCGACGCAGCGGAGGCAAACCCGTGAGCCTGCGCGGCGCGTACAACGTGGTGGCGCACGTATGCAACGCGCTCACAGCGGTCCATCCCAGCGGTCCCCATGGGGCCGTAAGGCCGGCGGCTGTGTGGATCGGCGACGACGGACGGGTGCAACTTGCGGATCTGGTGATCGCCCGTGCTGCGCTGTCCGCCGGTGGCACCGGCGGCTTGAGCGAGGCCGACGCCGCGTTTTTGGCCCCGGAAATCAAAGCAGGGGGAGCGCCGCAGCTCGCCAGCGACATCTTTGGCCTAGGCGCGCTGCTCTATGTTCTGTTGACGGGGCGCAGTCCCAACGACGCGTTCATCGCGCCTTCGGAAGCGCACCATGAAGCTACGCCCGCGCTCGATTCGGAGCTGATGCGTGCATTGTCGCCCGATCCGGCGGCACGTCATACCTCGGCCGAGGCGTTTCGGATCGCGCTGCTCGCTCACATCGCCCAGGGCGAGCACGAGTCGCGCGAGGACTTTGGCCTCGATGTGGAAGTCGAAATCAGCCTCGCGTCGATTGCGCCCTCGCGGCCGTCGGCCGCCCGCGCGTCGCAAGCGGCAGGTCTTTCAGGAATGCAAGTGCCGCGTGCCCCGCGCCTGCCGAGCCTGCCGAGCATGCCGCAAGGCATTCCACAGAGCAGTCCGCTGCAAGCAGGAGCACGCGTGTCGTTGCAGGATGATTTTCGCGTGTCCTTGGTCGAAGACGCCTCCGAAGTGGACGCTGCACGCGCCCGGCGTTCCCTGGGCGAAGTCGATCTCAAAGACGTGCTCGCAAAGATCACAGAGGACGACTCCCCGCGCTGGATGCTGGTCAAAGCGGGCATGGATCACGGACCGTTTTCGGGGCGCCAGATCGTCAACATGATCGTTCAGGGCGACGCGCTGCGCGATCACGATCTGATGAACACGGACACCGGCAATCGCGGCAAAATCGGCGAATTCCCCGAGTTTCATGACTTTTTAGCGCAGTACGAGCTCAGACGCGGCGAACAAGAGCGTGCCGCGGCCTTGCAGAAAAGCGAAACGAGCGAAAAGCACGGCGCATTTTTCAAGGTCGGCATCGGTGTCGCGATCTTGGCCGTCATCGGAGTGGTCGCGGGCGCCTATGCCCTATCGCGCTCTGGCGCAACAGACGCTGACCGCGGAGCCGCCGATGCCGGTGATCTTTACAAGCGTGGTGCCCTCGAGATTTCGGGCTCGGCTGGCATCTTGCCCATGCGTCGCGGCGGCGGTGGCGCAAGGCGTGCCGGAGGAGGCGGCGGCGCCGGGGGCAGCATGTCCTACGAAGATGCGATGAACCAAGCGGTGGACATCGGCAGCGCCGCGGCGGGCGGCGAGCAGCAACTGGGCGCTCAGACGGTGGCCGGCGTGATGAACCGCAACCTGAATGCGATCTTCGATGCCTGCGTACGCGGCTCGGTGGGTCAGGTCAAAGTCGACATTGCGATCGCAGGCAGCGGACAAGTCTTGGGCGTTAGCGTGAACGCAGGTGATGCTGGCTTTCAGAACTGCGTCGCCAATCAGGTGCGGCGCGTGCGCTTCCCCGCGTTCTCTGCGCCTCGCATGGGAGCGCGCTACAGCTTCGGCACGTGAAAGCGCTAGAGCAAGCGGCACACCTGGTGCTGCTGTGCAGCGCATGCATGGGCCTCGCGGGCGCAGCACGGGCCCAGAGTGCATCGTTTGCGCCGAGCTATCTCGAAGCGCGCCAACGTGCCGCGGAACGTACGGCAGGCCAGCTCGAACAGACCTTACGTTTGATGTCTGACGTGACCGCCGCGCGCGTGCACATTGGCCAGCCGGACCCGAGCCATGCGCTGATCGATAAGCCTTTGCCCGCGGCGCGCGTATCCGCGTGGCTGAAGCTGGCCGGGCCCGGGCCTGATGACACGAGCGTGCGCGCCTTGCTTGCGTCCGCTGTGCCGGACGCGTCGTACTCGTCGATTCACATCACCCGACAACGGGGTAAGCCGGAGACCGTGCCCGTCACGCGTTTGCAGAATGTGGGCCCCTTTCGCGTAACAGCCGTTTCTGCCCCGTGGCTACGCGCATTGCTCGCTGTGATGCTCGCCACCAATGTTGTGTTGTGTTCTTTGTTGCTTACGCGCTGGCGGCGCTCAGACAGCTAACTTAGCTACCAGATGGAAGTAGCCTGAATGTGCGTAGACACATCCATCCCCCCTCACTAGACTCGGCCGCTTGTGATCGAGCTACGCGACGTCTCCCTGAAGCTGAAAGGGACGTTCGTGCTGCGCAATGTCAGTCTGGAAATTCCGCCCGCCGGAGTCTTCGCATTGATAGGGCCAGGTGCGAGCGGCAAAAGCGTGCTGTTTAAAGCCATAACCGGGCTCTTGACGCCTGAGCACGGCAGCGTGCACGTCGATGGTGAGCTGATCACGGGCATGCACAACCTGGAGCTGTCGCGCGTTCGCAAGAAGATAGGCATGCTGTTTCAGAACAACGCGCTCTTCGATCATATGAGTGTGGCGGATAACATCGCGTTCCCCCTGCGCCGCTTATTCGACTACTCGACCGAAGAGATTCGTCAGATCATCACCGAGCGCTTGGCGCGCGTCTCCCTGCCGGGTTTCGAGCAGCGCTTTCCGCCGGGTTTGTCGGGCGGCCAGAAAAAACGCGTGGGCATCGCCCGGGCCACGGCGCAAAGGGCGCCTATCGTGCTGTACGACGAGCCCACGGCGGGCCTCGATCCCGTCAATAGCCAAAAGATTTACGATCTGATCCGCGACGAACAGCGCGCCCAGGGCAGCACCGCGGTCGTGATCTCTAGCGACGTTGGCGGCCTGCTCACGATTGCAGACTGCGTGGGCATGCTGCACCGCGGGGAGCTGCTGTTCTCGGGCTCAGTGGAAGCGGCCAAGCACAGCGGCATCGCGGCCGTCCATCAGTTCGTGCACGGTCTGACAGAGGGGCCTTTATGAGCGGCCCGACAGAGGCGACGCTATGAGCGGCAGGACAGAGGCGTCGCTATGAGCGGCCAGACGGAGGCGTCGCTATGAGCGACATGCCGCCCCAGGATACGTCGATCGGAACGCCGCTCGTGCTCGCCGCACCCGAGCGGTTGGGTGCCGTCGTGCTGGGGATCGCAGCACAAGTCGGTGGCATCGGCGTGCTCGCCGGTCGATTGCTCGCGCGGCTCGTGCCGCCTCGCATCGACCGCTACGAGCTCGTGCGCAACCTGCATAAGATGGGCGTGCGCTCGGTGGGCATCGTTTCGCTGACCGCGTTGTTCACGGGCGCGATCATGGTCGTGCAGGCCGCCCCGCTCGTGATTCGCTTCAACGCGACCGACGTGATCGGTTGGGGCGCAGGCTTTGCTACGCTGCGCGAAGTCGGTCCGCTTTTGATCGCGCTCATGTTCAGTGGTCGCGTCGGCGCAAACAACACCGCCGAGCTCGGCACGATGGTCGTCACCGAACAACTCGACGCCCTGCGCGCACTCGCGATCGATCCGTTGAGTTACCTGATCCTGCCCCGCGTGATCTCCATGATCGTGATGTTATTCATCCTGACGATCATCGGCGATGTGGTCGCAGTCGGCGGCGCGATCATCTCGGCCGATGCCCTGCTCGATGTCGATGCGCGTCAGTTCATGAACAGCTTTCTCGAGCTGATCACGCCCTGGGATTTCCTGCAGGGTCTGTTCAAGTCGATCGCGTTCGGCACGATGATAGCGCTCACCTCCTGCCACTTCGGCCTGACCACCACCGGTGGTGCACCCGGCGTCGGGCGCGCGGTCAACGCTGCCGTCGTCGCCGCCGCGATCGGTATCTTCGTCATGGATTACTTCTCGACCTTTTTCCTCAAATGACCGAAGCCACGTCACAACGCATCACGGATTCAGCGCCCCCGCCCACCTTGCTCAGTAAGCTGTCGGAGGGACCGTCCCTGTTCATAGCGGACCTGCGCGCGCTCGCGTCGCTGCTGATGCAGACGTTCTATTACATGGTGCGCGGTAAGCAGGAGAAAGGCGCGATCGTCAAACAAGCCTACGTGATCGGCAACGAGTCGCTGCTGTTTGTTACCGTGACGATGGCCGTAATCGGCATGATCATGGTGGTCCAGGCCGCCCTGCAGGCGATGAAGGTCGTGCCAGACCTGAGTATGTTAGGGGGCAATATCATCCAGATGATGGTGCGGGATTTCGCCGCGACCATTTGCGCGATGATGCTCGCCACACGGGTAGGCGCGGGCATCGCGGCAGAAATCGGATCCATGGTGGTCACGGAGCAGGTTGATGCGCTTCGCATGTCCGCCGCCGATCCGGTCGAATATCTGGTGGTGCCGCGTTTTATCGCCAGCATCGTCATGACCACGGTGCTCACGTTCTGGTCGCTGTTCGTGGCGCTGTCAGCAGGGATGATCACCGCCAACCTACAGTTCGATGTCAGTTACGCGACCTTCATGAACTTCAATTTCGTCAAGGTAGGCGACCTCATCCTGTGCCTGATGAAGAGCGTGGCTTACGGTGCGGCTATCCCGATCGTCAGCGCCCACCGCGGCCTCTCCACGTTTGGCGGCTCGGAGGGAGTTGGCTGGGCTACCACCAGCGCCGTCGTTCACAGCTCACTGGCCGTGATCGTGCTCGACTTGGTCCTCAGCGTCTTTGGTTACTTCGTCTTTCCCCCCTGACCCATGCCCATCCATTTTCAAGATTTGCACAAACGCTTCGGCGAAAAACATGTGCTGCGCGGCGTCGACTTGAAAGTCGAAGACGGCGAATGCTTTTTTGTGATCGGCACCTCCGGTGTGGGCAAGAGCGTGCTGATCAAGCACCTGATCGGCATTCTGCGCCCGGATGACGGCGACATTTTTCTCGATGGCCAGGAAGTCTCGCGTCTATCGGAACGTGACCTGTATCCGGTGCGTATGAAGTGCGCGATGGTGTTTCAACACTCCACTCTCTTTGACTCCATGAGCTGCGCGGAAAACGTCGCCCTACCCTTACGCATGCACAAGGGTTACTCGATGGATCAGGCCCTGCTCGAAGCCGAAAAGCGTCTGGATCAAGTCCATATGCAGGAGTTCTCGCAGGCCTTTCCGGCGGAGCTGGGCGATGGCATGCGCAAGCGCGTCGCCATCGCACGCGCGCTGACCCTCGACCCGCGCTACGTCCTATTTGATGAGCCGACGACGTCGCTCGATCCGATAAGCGCCCGCCGGGTCGACAAGTTGATCCACGAGCTATCGGATCGCTACGGGGTGACGTCGATCGTCGTCAGCCACGATCTCACCAGCATTTTCAGCATTGCGAGCCGCATTGCCATGCTCTACCAGGGTAAGGTGCGAATGCTTGGCTCACAGGAAGACTTCAGGCGCTCAAGCGATCCTGTTGTGCAGCAATTTATTTCGGGCCAAGCAGAGGGCCCCATGGAGGGTTGACGACCATGAAGGGCCTTTCCCTCGAAGTCAGAGTCGGTCTGTTGATCATGGTCGCACTGGTGATCATGGGTGGTTTCTTATTCTTGCTCGGCGGCGTGCATCTCGAGGATGGCTACACGGTGTATGTCGACTTCAACAATCCGGGTGGCATCAAGCCCGGAGCGCCGGTACGTGTCGCCGGGGTGCGCATCGGCACCGTCGAGAGCAGCGAGTATCTCGGCGGCAAGCTCGACCCTAAAACGGGCAAGCGTCCGCTCGTACGCGTCGAGCTGCAGATCGACAACAACGTCAAAGACACCATCCACGAAGATGCGCTGTTCTACGTCACCTCCCAGGGCGTGCTCGGCGAGCCGTTCGTCGCAGTCGATCCGGGCTCCCACGATAAGCCCGTGTTGGCAGAGGGCTCGGTCATGGACGGCATTGATCCACCGCGTCTCGATTTGGCTTTGGCCATGGGATACGAGCTGCTCGAAACCATGGTGTCTGCGCTACGCAACAACCGCGAAGAGCTCGAGGGCTTGCTATCGAATGCCGGCGGCATGCTCAAGGGCATGAACGAGCTGCTCGGCGAAAACCACGAGCGCATCAATCGCATCCTGGTCAACGTCGAGACAGCCACTGGCGAAGGCAGCGCGCTTATCCAATCGGTGCGTCAGAACTACGTCGATAGCGCACAGACCAAGCGCATCATGCAGAACCTCGATAAGACCCTGGCAGCGACGAGCGCGCAAACGGGGCCGCTGATGCAAGACGTACGCGGCGCCGTGTCCGACGCGCGCGAAGTGCTCGGACCTGAGCAGCGCGAAAAACTCAAAAGCACGATTAACGACGCTGCATTCCTGGCGGACAAGGCGAAAGTTACGCTCACGGATGCTCAGCAGATCATGACGCACATGAAACGGGGACAGGGAACCGTCGGCGCGCTTCTGATGGATGAAGCGATCTACGACGACGTGCAGGAAATGCTGCGCGACCTGAAGCACAACCCCTGGAAGTTGTTCTGGCGCGAGTGAGTCGGCGCAGAGCGTTGACGCAGCCGACGTTGGATCAACCTGCGTCCCTTACCATCGCAGCATCCTGTCGCGGCCCAGCATCTACCGAGCCTGGGCCAGCGTCGGCCGCGCCTGCGTCAAGACCTGCATCGCCGCCCGTCGCGCCCGCATCGCGGAACATCGTGAACGGTGGCGCGTCGCTCTGACGGGCCAGGCCTCGCAGATCGCGCGTGCATTTCCCGTTGCCGCACACGAGGCCGGGCTTGCAGTCCGTGAGTGACCGACAAGGGCCCCCGTTGCCGTGAGTGGCGGGGGGGTTGCATGCTGCCGTGACGATAAGCGCCCCGGCAAGCGTCCCGTTCCGTGCCCAGGCGAGCACCATCGACCTCAGCCCGCGTGTCCCACACGTCATGATCTACACACCCTAACAGAGCAGAGCTGTGTCAAGCGAGCGCGAGACCCCGGGCAAACCAGTTCGCGACTGCCAAGCTTTGTTGCGTTGTGAGTGAGTGTGTGGAGATCCTCACTTGCAATTGGCTCGAAATCCAAGCCAAATGCCCGGAGTTGCTCGTCTGTCGCTGAGAACCCATGAAATCTTACCAACGCTATTTGCGTGGGTAGAATGACAAGCCCAGGCCAGCAAGGAAAGCTCAGGAGTTTCAGCGCATTACAGCTGACACATCGTTGACATGGCCGCGCTCCCACGGTAATTTTAGATATTCCGCGCGGGCAGGCTCGTGAATGAGGGTGTGGATCCTCAGTCGCAACGCCGGGCACAGTAAGACCCTTAAGCCTAAGCACGGAGAACGAAGATGTACGGAGCCCCCATGGACGAGCGCAAGGAATCCTCGGTTCTCTTCAACCTCAAGGAGCTGATGAACCTTGAGGAAGACCGGATCAAGACCGAAGAGGACCACAAGCGTAAGGCCGCGGAAGAGGCGAAGCGCCGCGAGGAAGACAAGCGGCGCGCGGCCGAAGAAGCCGAACGCGAGAAGCTCCGCGCGGAGGAACAGACGAAGCTTGATGGCGAGCGGCGGCTGCGTGAAGAAGAGGCGCGCCGGCACGGCATCATCGAAGCCGAAAAGGAGCGCGCGCGCTTTGACTCCGAAGCCAAGGCTCGGCAGGCCGAACAAGAGCGCATCCTTTCCCACGAGCGCGACATGCAGCGCATCGAGGCCGAGCGCAAAAAGGGTGTCCATCCCGGCGTGATCGCGGCGATCATGGCCGTGGTTCTGCTTGGCGGGGCGGGCACGTACTTCGGCGTGATCAAGCCCGAGCAGGAGCGTGTCGCGTCCGAAAAGGTGGCAGCCGAGCGTCTCGCAGCGGAGCGTCAGGCCGATGCCGAGCGCCTCCAACAAGAGAGCGCGCTCAAACTGCAGCGCGCGCAAGAAGAGGCGAAGATTGCCGCTGCGGCCGCGGCAGCTGAAGCCGTTGAAGCCCAGCAGAGACTTGCCGCGCAAAAGAAGGCAACCGAGGCTGCGAGCGGCCGTGGTAAGCCCACTCGTCGTGGCGGCGGCAAGGCCGCAGGCAAGCCTTCCGGTGGTGGCGGTGGTGGTGGCTCGGGCGGTTGCGACCCGAACGATCCGTTGTGCGGGCTCTGATCCACTCGTGAAGCGACGCATTTTTGGACCGCGGGCCGTGACTGAGGCCCTGCGCGCCAATGCGGGCGCCATCTCGGTCGTGTACGTGACCGAAGATGCGCGCACGCAGCTGCGCGAGCTCGCTGACCTCGCAGAACAGCGTAAGGTCGTCGTCGACTCGCGCAGTGTCGCGGAGCTGGACGCATTGGCCAAAGGCGAGCGTCATCAGGGCGTGGTCGCGATCGCCGGTGATTACTCTTACTTGAGCCTCGAAGAGCTACTTTCGGAGCGGCCCGATGACGCGCTAATCGTGGCGCTCGATGAGATCACGGACCCACACAACTTCGGCGCGATCGTGCGCAGTGCGGTCGCGCTCGGCGCACACGGGTTGATCACGCTCAAGCATCGCGCAGCTCCTGTCACCCCGGTGGTCGTAAGGGCGTCGGCAGGGGCCACCGAGCATGCGCGCATCGCCCGCGTATCTAATCTTGCGCAAACGATTGAGCGTCTGGTCGACGAGGGATTCGTCGCGTTGGGCCTGGCTGCCGAAGGCTCGGTCGATATCGCTTCTGCACGCACCGAGGGGCCCACCTTACTAGTGGTCGGCTCGGAAGGTCGCGGCTTGCGACGCTTGGTGCGCGAACATTGCACGTCGCTCGTGCACATTCCGATGGCGGGTCCGATCGAATCACTGAACGCATCGGTGGCGGCTGGTATCGCACTTTATGCGTTGAGGGCGCCACAACCGTAGGGGCAAGCCGGGTAGCAGCTTCTTTCAGATGGTGAGCCGGGATAGAATTTTCGGCAAACCGCATGCAGTTTGAAGCCTACTATCAGCTCCTCGCGCGCCGTGACGTCAAAGAGCTCGCATTTCAAGCCGGACGTCCTCCTTGTGTCCTTATCGGGGCTGAGTATCGGGCCGTTGCGAAACGCTCTGCCACGGAGGACGAGATCCTCGCGTTGCTCTCAGAAACGGGGCGTGCAGAAATGCTCAGACTCATGGAAGGCCATTCCAAATGGTCTTTTGAGCATGCGAGCGTGGGCACGATCGCGGTGTCTGCGGGTTACCACGGCACCGTGCTGCAGGTGCGACTCAAGCGCGACGATAGCGCAGCTGCGCAACCTGCTGCACGCAAGCCAAACGGGGCCAGAGAGGCAGCGTCTCCGATCGCTGGGCTGAGCTTCGAAGTATCGTCGGACACAGGTGCCGAGCCCATCGACGCGAATGAGTTTCCCGCCATTCCGCCCGCGCCTAGACCGCGCCCGGCCATCAGAACGGTCGATGAGCCCGTGAGCCATGCGCGGGCACAACTAGCGCAACCGCCGCCGGCACGGGAGACGCCCCCCTCGCAGGCACGGATGCAGCCTGTGAACGAGCAGCCGGCTCCCCCGTCACGTGCCGACCTGCAGCCCATTCAAACGCGGCAAGCCCCGGTATCGCGCGCTGATCTGGAGCCCGCACAGGGGCGACCGACGCCGCCCTCGCGCGCAGATTTCCAGCCCGTGCAAACCCGGCAGACGCCGCCCTCGCGCGCTGACATGGAGCCGGTGCAGACGCGCCAGACGCCGCCCTCGCGCGCCGATGTGCCCGCCTGGCAGAAGCCTCCGTCGCAGGCGAAGATGGCGCCGGTTCCAGTTGACGAAACGGTGCCGCCGGACGACGCAAACTTCGATTTCATACCGCCGGAGTACGATCCCGCGGCTGCCATCGACGGGATGACGCCTGCCGAATGCATGAGCTACCTGCTGCGACTCGCCCGCGAGCGAATTGCAAGTGACGTGCACGTCCTCGCGGATCGGGCGCCCACTTTGCGGGTGGCCGGCGACCTAGTCACCATCGGTAGCGTTTTGCACGCCGACTTCGTTCAACAGATGCTGCTGCCGATCGTGCCAGGCCGCGTGCGAGGTGACCTCGACCTTCACGGCGCCTGCGATTTCGCGCTCAATACCGACGACTACGGGCGGTTTCGCGTCAACGTGACGCGACAGCGCACGGGCATGAAGCTCACGGCACGCCCGATCGGCATGCACGTGCCCACGCTCAAAGAGCTGGGCCTTCCGGAAGGCATCGCAGCGGCCACCCATCAGCATCAGGGTCTGATTGTCGTCACCGGTCCGACCGGTCACGGCAAGACGACCACACTCGCTGCGATCGTCGACATCATCAACAGTCAGAAGGGCCACCACATCAGTACGGTCGAGGACCCGATCGAGTACGTGCATCCGCGCAAGATGTCGATGATGTCGCAGCGCGAAGTCGGCACCCACACGAAGAAGTTTGCGGCGGCGCTCAAAGGCTCGTTGCGCGAAGACCCGGACGTTATCGTCGTTGGTGAGCTGCGCGACACCGAGACGGTTCGCATGGCCTTGTCTGCCAGCGAAACAGGCCATCTCGTGATCAGCACGATGAACACGCCCAGTGCTGCCAAGGCGATCGAGCGCTTGATCGACCTATTTCCACCGGGCGATCAACCCCAGGTTCGTCTGACACTGGCAGGCGGTCTGAGGCTCGTCGTGTCGCAACGTTTGATCCCGAATGCGGATCATACAGGCATGGTCGCCGCAGCGGAGCTTTTGCCAGGCTCGTCGCCGCTATGGGCGCTGATTCGCGATGGTAAGACGTTTCAGATTCCGAGCTTGCAGCAGCGCGGCAAAGCACTCGGCATCGTACGCATGGATGACTCGCTGGCTGACTTGGTGCGCTCAGGACGCACCACGCTCGAGACAGCGCGTTCTTATGCCGAGAATCCCGGCGATTTCGACGCGGTCGTGAACGGTAAGTCCAATCGCGAAGGTGAAGAGCAGCTTACGATTGGCAACATCGACCCGACCGCCCAGGCCGCGCGCGCCGCTAAAGACGCACTGTTTCGCGGCGCCGGTAAGCTATTCGGCAACGACAAGAAATAAGCGAGAGCACCCGTGGCCAAGATCGACGCGCTATTTGACCGCTTGCTCGAACAAAAAGGCAGCGACCTGCACCTAGGCGTGGGCAGCCCGCCGACCGGCCGCGTGCGCGGCGAGCTCGTGCCCCTGGGCGATCGCGACGTCACCCAAGCCGACATGGAAAGCTTACTGTTCGAGATCACGACCAAGGAGCAGCGCGACCAAATCGTGAATGAGTGGGACCTCGATTTCGCTTACCAGTACGGCGACAAGGCGCGCTTTCGAGCCAACTACTTTTACAAGGAGACGGGCCTGGCGGCCGTGTTTCGTACGATTCCCAGTAAGGTGCTCACGCTCGATGATCTCAAGACGCCCGAGATCGTGCGTAAGCTTGCCGAACGGCGCGCAGGCCTTGTGCTCGTCACGGGCCCGACCGGTTCCGGCAAAAGCACCACGCTCGCGGCGATGATCAATCACATCAATCGCACGCGGCCCTGTCACGTGCTGACGATCGAGGATCCGATCGAGTTCGTGCATGAGCCGTTGACGGCGCAGATTACCCATCGCGAGGTCGGGCCCCATGCCTCGACCTTCGCCAACGCCATCCGTTCGGCGGGGCGCGAGAACCCGGACGTGATTCTGATAGGCGAGCTTCGTACGAACGAAACCATGAAACTTGCGCTTCAGCTCGCTAGCTATGGCGTGCTCGTGTTCGGCACGGTGCATACGAACAGCGCGCCTGCGACGATCGAGCGCATCATCAACGCTTTTCCCAATGACGAGCAGCCGCAAATCCGCGGCATGCTGTCTGAAAGCTTGTGCGGAATCGTGGCCCAGCAGCTGATCAAGACGGCCGACGGCAAGGGCCGGGTGGCCGCCTTGGAAATTCTGATCGGCTCCCACGCGGTGGCCTCGATGATCCGGGAAAACAAGGGCTTTCAGCTCAACAGCGTCATTCAGGGAGGGAAGGCCCAGGGCATGCAAACCATGGACATGGCGCTTGAGAAGCTGGTGCGCGCCGGCACGGTGACACTGCAAGCCGCCCTGGAGAAGGCCGAGGACAAGGATACATTCCGCAAGGCGCTACAGGTGGCATAGGGCAGCGCCTGATATCATGGCCGCATGGCCCAGGGTGCACAGACCGCAGCAGCGCTGATCATTGGCAATGAGATCCTCTCGGGTAAGGTCGCCGAGCGAAATATCTTCGTCATGGCGCGCGAGCTTTTCGCGTTAGGCGTGGAGCTGAAGCGCATCGTCGTCTGCGCCGATGATATCCCGACCATCGCGCGCGACCTCAACAGCCTGCGGGCCGAGCATGACGTGGTGATCACGAGCGGCGGCGTCGGTCCAACGCACGACGACGTGACGATGAAAGCGGTCGCGCAGGCTTTTGGTGTGGGGCTTGAACGCGCCCCCGAGTACGAGTCTTTGTTGCGCGTCCATCACGGCGACAAGACCACGGAAATGCACCTGCGCATGGCCGATGTGCCGAGCGGCTCGCGGTTGATCAACACCGCGGAAATACCATGGCCCACCGTCGTCAAAGGGAATGTGTACGTTTTTCCGGGGGTACCCGAAATTTTCAAGCTCAAGTTCGGCGTGATGCGCGATGAGCTCAAGCACAATGGGCGCTTCTTCAGCCACGCCGTGTACATCGATTTGGACGAGGCGAGCCTCGCTCCCCTGCTCGACACGCTATCCACTGAGCACTTGAATGTGAGCATCGGCAGTTACCTTTTTTGGGGCACAGGCAGCGATTACCGCACCAAGCTCACCATCGATGGCCGCGACGCCGCCTCCGTCACCCGCTGTTTCGAGTGCATGCTGGCGGGCATCCCCGCAGACAAGCTCGTGCGCTCCGAGTAAAAGCCGCCCCTTCCCATGCGCTTTTTGCTGGTCATCGCCCGAGCGGACTGGCACGTAGGCTGCTTACGAGGAATTCTGATGAGCGCTAAGTCGGCACAGTCAGACACACCAATGAAGCCCAGCACGAAAGCCGGCAGCGCAAAAGCTGGCAGCGTTAGACCTGCCAGCGCCAAGCCTGGGGGCGATTCCGGCTCCGCCAGGCCTAGTAGCGAGCCGAGGGCTCCTTCTCGCTGGGGCCGCCGTCTGCACAACTTGTTCATCGCGCTGCTGCTCTTTCTGCTGCTGCAGGACGGCCTGCCCGCCACGCACGAGGGGCACAAGCGAGTGAAGAACTTCCTCGATCCCGTGGTGGATACGTTGGGTCTCTGGCAGGGCAACTGGCGGCTGTTCGCACCCGATCCCGACCATATGAACACGTGGGTCGAAGCCAAGGTCACCTTCTCGGATGGCAGCGATTGGGCCTGGAAGACCCCGAACTGGCGCGAACGCTCGCTCTACGAAAAGTTTATCCAAGGCCGTCACCCGAAGTTCTGGGATGCGTTCCGTTTGGACAAGCGTAAGGGCGTCTGGCCGCACGTCGCCGAGTACGCCGCACGCATCTCGCCTAAGCCGAAATCGGGCGCGCGTCCGGTGAAGGTCGAGCTTCTGCGCCATTGGTGGGATGTTCCGCCCCCCCATGAAATCGCAGCGGTGGTCGAGGAGTTCGGTGAGGCGCCACCACCGCGCGACAAGTTTGCGAAGGTGCACTCTTTCTACACGAAGGTGATTCGGTGACTCAGACCGCGCACACGACAGCGAAATCACCGGAGTTGCCGAGCATCAAGCGCCTTCTGAGCGGGCTCGATGCGTGGTTTCATGCGCCTGGCGATCCGCACCTCGCCTCGATGTTCCGCATCGCGGTGGGCCTGTTGATCTTCACCAACTACGTGGCCACCGTGTCGTTCGTCGATATGTGGTGGAGCGAGCATGGCTTCATGCCCTATCGGGCGAGCAAGTTCGTGATCGACAACAACGCCTGGACGCTCTTTGACTGGCTGCCGCACACCGACACCGTTTTATGGACGTGCTGGGGTCTGCTCGTCGCCCAATCCGTGCTGCTTACCTTTGGCGTGTTCACTCAATTTCAGGCGGCAAGTCTCTTCGTCTGGTTGATCACGTTCAACCATCGCAACGGTCTGATCATCGACGGCGAAGACATCGTGTTTCGCCTGATGGTGTTCTTTTTGATCTTCATTCCGGCCGCATCCGACGTGTGGTCCTTCGATGCCTGGCGACGCAAGAAGCGCGGTCAAACCCAGCTACCCGTGCGCGACGGCTGGGGCATGCGCCTCGTGCAGATCGAGGTCTGCCTGATCCTGTGGTCCGCTGGAATGGAGAAGCTGCAGGGCGGGATGTGGTGGGGCGGCACCGCGATGTACTACATCATGCATCTCGACGACTTCTACTATCACTACCCGATCCCGCAGTTCATCCAGAACTCATTGCTCGCCTCACGCATCATGACCTGGGCTTCGCTGTGGATCGAAGTCGGGGCACCGATGCTAATCTGGTTCAAAGAGACGCGTCGGCCTGCGCTTATCGCGATCATCTTTCTGCACCTCGGCATCGAGTACATGATGAATCTGTTCCTGTTCGAATGGATCATGCTCGCCGGTTGGCTGCTGCACGCGAACAAGTCCGATTGGGAATGGCTCAAGAGCCTATGGGCGCGCGTGCGCGGCGGGAAGCCTGAACCGGGCACGGTCGCTAGCGCGGCGTAGTTGGCGCCGTACTCCGAGCCGCGATCACGACCACGATCACGATCGGGGGCGGGAGCATGGGTGGGGGGCGGATGGGGGGAAACGGTAAGGTCGGGCTGCTGCTGTTCAGCGGGGGACGGGGCGCAGGGTGATCTCGAGCTTGGTCTCGCCCTTGGGCAAGTTGACTTCGAGGTCGTGTGGGAAGTAACCGGGGGCCGTGAGGGTCACGCGCTTCACGCCCACCTTGAGCTTCGCTGGTCTCTGAGCGAGCACGCGCGCGGAGCCGACGCTGCGTTCGTTCACTTCGACAAGCGCGTTCTCGGGCACTGCGATCACACGCAGCTCGGCCATCGGCTCGCGTTCGCGCGGGTGCTGGGTTGTCGCGCATGCACCGAGCAGCGCGAGTAGCGGAATCAGCGCGAGCGCGCGCAGCGACACGCTACTCCCACTCGATCGTGGCAGGCGGCTTGGAGGAGATGTCGTAGACCACGCGGTTGATGCCGCGCACCTCGTTGATGATGCGATTGCTGACGCGCGCGAGCAGCTCGTAGGGCAAGCGTGCCCAGTCGGCGGTCATCGCATCGCGCGATTCTACGGCGCGCAGGGCGATCGTGAAATCATAGGTACGCGCATCGCCCATCACGCCCACGGAGCGCACGGGTAGCAGGACGCAGAAGCTCTGCCATAGCGCTTCGTACAGCGAGGCTTCGCGGATCTCTTGGTCGAAGATCGAATCAGCCTCGCGCAAGATGCGCAGCTTGTCTTCGCTGACTTCACCCAAGCAGCGAATCGCCAAGCCCGGGCCGGGAAACGGCTGACGCCACAACACGTGTTTGGGCATGCCGAGCGTGGCGCCGACTTCGCGGACTTCGTCCTTGAAGAGCTCGCGCAAGGGTTCGCACAGCTTCAGCTTCATCTTGTCGGGTAGGCCGCCCACGTTGTGGTGGGTCTTGATCACGGCGCTTGGGCCCCCGCTGAACGACACGCTCTCGATCACGTCGGGATAGAGCGTGCCTTGCACGAGATAGTCGATGTCGCCCAGCTTGTGCGCCTCGGCATCGAAGACCTCGATGAAGTTCTTGCCGATGATCTTACGCTTCTGCTCGGGATCGCTGACCCCTTCGAGAGCCTTCATGAACTTGTCGCGCGCATCGACGTGGATGAGCTGCAGATGGAAGTGATCGCGGAACATGCGCACCACTTCCTCGGCCTCGCCCAGCCGCAGCACGCCGTTGTCGACGAAGATGCAAGTGAGCCTATCTCCGATTGCTTTGGAGACGAGCACCGCGGCCACCGACGAATCGACACCACCGGACAGTCCACATACGGCGCGTCCGTGGTCACCCATCTGTGCACGCACCTTTTGGACAGCTTCTTCGGCGAAGGAGCCGGGCGTCCAACTTGGCTCGCATTGCGCGACCTTGAACAGGAAGGCTGACAGCATCTCTTCGCCGCGTGCGGTGTGGTTCACCTCGGGATGAAACTGCACGCACGCAAACTTGCGCTCGGGGCTGTAGGCGGCTGCGAATGGTGTGCTGGGCGTAGTAGCGATCGCCTTGAAGCCGGGCGGCAAGGCTTTGACACTATCGCCGTGGCTCATCCATACGTCGACGCCTTCACCGGGCTTGAAGCCGTCGAGCACGCCCTCTGGGTGACTAACCTCGATTCGCGCCAGGCCGTACTCGCGCTTGTCGGCGCGTTCGACTTTGCCGCCGAGCAAATGACAGACGAGCTGCATGCCGTAACAGATGCCGAGCATCGGAACGCCCAGCTCGAACACGCCCTTATCGACGGTGGGCGCGCCTTCTTCGTACACACTCTGCGGGCCACCCGACAGAACGATCGCCTGGGGATCGAGCGCGCGAATTTTCGCGAGGGGCATCGTGCACGGATGAATCTCGCAATAAACGCGCTGCTCGCGAATGCGACGCGCGATGAGCTGCGTGTACTGTGCGCCGAAATCGAGGATCAGGACGGGCTTACGCTCCATGGTCCCGGCCATGTACTAAACGATCCGCTCAGAGTCCATCGGCGCGCGGCAAAGCGCCGACAAAGCGTGCGCTAGATCAGTGCTTGCGACGGTGCACCAAGCGCTCAGAGGTGATCGAGCAAATACAACCAGGCCGCATAGGCAAGCGCGGTCAGCGCGGCGAGACCAACGTAATGCCACGGGAAAGGCCGACGTGGCCGCCGCGATTCGAAGTGCTCAGCTTCGTGCATTTCGGCGTCGGGATCGGAAAGATGATCATGCGCCCCCGGGTAAGCCGCGTCTGGGGACCCGCCCAGCAACACCGCTTGTGGGACTTCGCGCCCGCTTGCGTAGGGCGAAAAGCCTGGGTCCATCACCTCCGTAGCAGAGGCGTCGTC
The DNA here is from genome assembly GCA_038257655.1 of Polyangiales bacterium. Taxonomy (GTDB): domain Bacteria; phylum Myxococcota_A; class Polyangia; order Polyangiales; family DASUME01; genus DASUME01. The sequence goes on from JBBSJC010000026.1 coordinate 25,550, forward strand.
GCCCGCGGGACCGTGCGCGCTCGAGCTCGCAGACGATGTAGACGACGGCGCTTGATCTGAGATCGGCTTGACCCGCATCTGCATCACCGCGGCCGGGGGCCCCCCTGGCGGTGCGCTGATGACGCCGCGCTGGGTCTCGCGGCGACCGGGGGGCACGCTCGAAGCGGAGCCGCCCGCGGACCCACCGCTGGCGGAGCCTCCTGTAGAGACCGTCACACCCGGCTGGGTACCCGTAGCGCCTCCCGCGGGGAAACCGTGCATGGTGCGTTGGTCGCCCCGAGTGAGCGAGGCGCCACCGACATGCTGCGACGACGACGGAGCGTGCTGGCCACTGTTCACGTCGGTGCCGCCGTGCAAAGTCTGGTTCATGGGCCGGGTAACGGTGGGCGAACCAGCCTGCGCCGTGGGCTCAGCTGACCCAGGCGCAGACGCAGGGCGTGGCTGAGTTGCCATGCCGAGCAACGTGGGTTTGGGTGCACGCACGTTGTCGCTCGGCCGCTTAACGCGATAGCTATCCCGCTCCTCGGGCGCAGCCGCCGGCGTCTCAATGGGCACCGTGGCTCGATTGGGCACATTGGCGATGATGGGCGCGCCGTGGGGCGTCAGCGGTGCGACGCCGAGCAAGGTCGCCTTGGGCGAGGATACCTTGGGCGCCGCACGCGCAGCGGTTTCGCCGACGTTTCCGTGCGCCGCGACTTCGCCATGCAAAACCGGACGCGAGCTTGCCCGGCGCGCCTCTGCCGGGCGCGAGTCAGACAACGGCGGCAGCGGCTCGCGGTCCAAGGGATGCCCGAGATCAGATCCGTTAGCGGCAGATGTCTCGACGACGATCGCCGCCTGCCCGAAGTCGATGCGGGCTCGGCCGCTTATCAGCCGCCACTCCGCGAAGACCGGCGCACCGTCCACACGCAAATTGCCGACGCCGTAGGTGTCCGCGATGCGCAAGGCAGCGCCGTCCCAGTGCAGGGAGAAGTGCACCGGTGCAACGCCTGACTCCTGCACCGTCCAGCTGCAGCCTGGGCCTGCGCCGACGGTAAGCATCGAGTGCCCCAGGGCGTGCACTAGCTCCCAGAGCTCGGCATTCGAGCGACCCTGTACGAGGCGCAAGCGTGCCCATGCTTCGGCATCGCTCGCGCTCATTTCGGACCTTCCGCTCCTTTTCGCGCTGCCGGGCTGCTGCATCTAGCGGGGATCCCAGGGCAAGGCTACGCGACCCCGCCGATGGTTCTTCCCGTTACCTGCGTCAGCTTACGGCCAGACGTGAGCGACAAGCGTGACACGGCAGCATACAAATTTCTAGACCCGTGACCTGACTTACGGCGCGGAGTTGGACTGCGCCCTTCACAGACTCGCAGCAGCCGGGGATAGTTCGACCATGAGAACACGCGCAGCAGTCGCATACGAAGCGGGCAAGCCCCTGGTGATCGAAGACGTCGAGCTCGAAGGGCCGCGCGTAGGCGAAGTGCTCGTCGAGATCAAAGCCACGGGCGTGTGTCACACCGATGAATTCACGCGTTCGGGCGCGGATCCCGAAGGCCTGTTCCCCGCAATCTTGGGCCATGAAGGCGCCGGCGTGGTGGTCGACGTGGGGCCGGGCGTCACCGCTGTAGAAAAGGGCGATCACGTGATCCCGCTCTACACGCCCGAGTGCCGTGGCTGTAAATCCTGCCTCAGCCGTAAAACCAACCTGTGCACGGCGATTCGCGCGACACAAGGCCAAGGCTTGATGCCCGATGGCACCAGCCGCTTTTCGATCGGCAAGACGAAGATTCACCACTACATGGGCTGCTCCACCTTCGCGCAGCACACCGTGTTGCCCGAGATCGCGCTGGCGAAGGTTCGCAAGGACGCGCCCTTCGACAGGATTTGTTACATCGGCTGCGGTGTGACCACGGGCATCGGCGCTGTGATCTACACGGCCAAGGTCGAACCGGGCGCCAACGTGGTGGTGTTCGGCTTGGGGGGCATCGGCCTCAACGTGATCCAGGGCGCGCGCATGGCCGGCGCCGACATGATCATCGGTGTGGACATCAATCCGGCCCGCGAGAGCATGGCGCGCAAGTTCGGCCTGACGCACTTCGTCAATCCGAAAGACATGCAAGGTGATCTCGTCGCGCATCTGGTCGAGCTGACCAAGGGTGGCGCCGACTACAGCTTCGAATGCGTCGGCAACGTGCAGCTGATGCGCCAGGCGCTCGAGTGCTGTCACCGCGGCTGGGGCGTGAGCGTGATTATTGGCGTGGCTGGTTCCGGGCAAGAGATCTCGACGCGACCCTTTCAGCTCGTCACCGGACGCGTGTGGAAGGGTTCCGCGTTTGGCGGTGCACGCGGGCGCAGCGATGTGCCTAAGATCGTCGATTGGTATATGGATGGTAAGATCGACATCGATAGCTTGATTACCCATAAGCTGCCGCTGCCGCGGATCAACGAAGCCTTCGACCTGATGCACGAAGGCAAATCGATTCGCACCGTTATCGAGTATGAGTGAGTGTTGCCATGACCCTACCCTTTACGACCCATTCCGAGCAGCGCTGCTTCGATGGCACCCAAGGCTTTTACGAGCACGAAAGTAGCGCCTGCGCAGGCCCGATGAAGTTCTCCGTTTACCTTCCGCCCCAGGCGCTGCGCGGGGAGAATGTACCCGTTCTGTATTACTTGGCAGGCCTGTCATGCAGCCAGGAGACCTTCGTCATCAAAGCGGGCGCCCAACGCATGGCGGCCGAGCTCGGCTTAGCGATCGTCACCTGCGATACGAGCCCGCGCGCCGCGCGCTTTCCAGGCGACGATACCCACTGGGATTTCGGTCAAGGCGCGGGGTTCTACCTCGATGCGAGCGAGGCGCCGTGGTCGAGCGCCTACCGGATGGAGACCTATGTGACGCGCGAGCTACGCGAGCTTGTGGAGACGAGCTTCCCGGTCATGCCCGACAAGCGCGGCATCTTTGGCCACTCGATGGGTGGGCACGGGGCGCTGAGCCTCGCACTCAGACACGAAGGAGCCTATCTGAGTGTTTCCGCATTCGCGCCGGTCGTCGCGCCGAGTCAGGTTCCCTGGGGCGTCAAAGCCTTCACGGGTTACCTCGGTGCGGACCGTGAGCAGTGGGCGGCCCACGACACTGTTGCGCTGCTCAAGACGCGGCGCTTTCCGGGAACGATCATGGTCGACCAGGGGACGGCCGATAAGTTTCTCGCCACGGAGCTGCAGCCAGAGCTCCTCGTCGCCGCCTGTGAGAGCGCGGGGCAATCGCTCTCCCTGCGCATGTGCGACGGTTACGATCACAGCTACTACTTCATCGCCACGTTCATCGAAGATCACCTTGTGCACCACGCGGACGTGCTGTGGGGTACGGGGCAGACCTGAGGGCTGACGCTGCTTCAGCCGTTGCGCGGGTCTAGGCGCTTTACATCGCCGATGATTCCGCGCTC
>JBBSJC010000027.1:0-28815 GCA_038257655.1 Polyangiales bacterium
ATCGGCGGTATCCGGCTGGGCGTGCACCGTAAGGGTCCGCGGCAGCCGAGCGAGTCGCTCAACCCGCACGCTTGAACGAGATCGTCGCAGCCACACTCGCGAGCAATGCGAAGGTTAACATCACGGCCAAGTCCGTGCTCAAGGCGTGGCGCGCGACACCGAGCATCACCTGACGCATCGCATCGACCGCATAAGTCATCGGGTTGAGCCAGACGAATGGCCGCAGCCAGACGGGTGCATTTTCGATGGGGTACATCGCGCCCGATAGAAAAAACAAGGGCAGCGCCACCAGATTGGCGAAGTTTGAAAAGCCCTCGAACGAACGCATGCGGCCCGCTATCGCAAGTGCCATCGCCACCACGCCAATGCTGGCCAGCAGCACGATGCCGGTCACCGCGAAAATGGAGATAGGCGGTATCCACACGCCGATCAGCGGGGCAAAGGCAAGGGTAAGCATGGCTTGCAGCGCCGTGACCAAGCTGCCTGCGAGCAACTTGCCAAGCACAATCTCTAAACGTGAAATTGGCGCGACCAGGATCTCTTTGAGAAAGCCGAGCTCGCGATCCCACACCGTCGAGAAGCCGGTAAACAAGCCTCCAAACAGGATCGTCATCGTCATGATGCCGGGCAGCATAAACGCTGCGTACGACACGCCCGTCTGATCGCGAAAGGCATTCTGCATGCCGCTGCCGAGGATCACGAGCCACAGCATGGGTCGGGCGAGCGTCGCGTACAGGGAGCTGCGTTCGCGACCAAAGCGCAAAAGCTCTCGCCAGCACAGGGCCCCGAGCGTTTCAAGAACGCGCAGCATCAGCGCCGCCCGCCGCCTCGGCGCGAGACTGCCGTTCGTGCAAGATCGCGATCACTTGCGGCATCTTCGCGCAGCGCACGCCCCGTCAGATGCACGAACACGTCCTCGAGCTCGCGCGCTTGAGCATCGGCGGGCAAACGCGCCTTGAGCTCGTCGGGGGTGCCTTCGGCAATGATGCGGCCGTGATCCAAAATAGCTAAAGCATCCGCCTGCTCGACCTCGGCCAAGTAGTGCGTGGTCAACAGGATAGTAAGATCACGCGTGCGCCGTAGCTCGGCCAAGTGCGCCCAAAACGCGCGTCGCGTCTGAGGATCGAGGCCCGCCGTGGGCTCGTCGAGAAACAACACTTCCGGCTCATGCAGTAACACGCGCGCAAGCTCGAGACGCCGGCGCATGCCGCCGCTGTAGGTGCGCATCTGGCGATCGATCGCTTGACCCAAGTCGCTGCGCTCCACCGCTTCGTCGATGCGCTGCTTGCGTGAATCTCTGGCGATCCCCCACACTCGCGCGTGCAAAATCAGGTTTTCGCGGCCGCTGAGCCGATCGTCGATACACGGGTCCTGAAACAATACCCCGATGCGCCTGCGTACCTCGGTGGCCTGGCTGCGCACGTCGTACCCGGCTACTTCTGCTCGACCCGACGTGGGCTGACGCAGCGTGCACAACACGGAGACCGTCGTGGATTTGCCGGCGCCGTTCGGGCCCAAGAATCCGAACAACGCGCCACGCTGCACGCTGAAGCTCACTCTGTCCACCGCGGTCGTCTCTCCATAGCGAACCGTCAAGTCGTCGCAGCGAATCGCGATGTTCACGGCGAAGGCCCCGCGCCCACTCGCTGCCGAAAGGCCTGCTCCAGTGTAAACGTCAGCGGTGCGAGATGGCGGACCTGAAAGCCGTGCTCGACGGCGAACGCGAGCAACGTGCGCGCGTCTTCGCCTTCCGGCACTTTGACAGACAAGGCCCCCGCTTTGAGCTCGACTTCGAAGCCTTGCGAGCGCAGTAGTACGACCAAACGCTCAGGCTCGCGCTTCACACGCAGCTCAAAGCGCCGGCGCTCCGATGCCAACAGCTCCGCTAGCGGCCCTGCGTACTTCACTTCGCCGAGCGACAACACGATCACGTAATCGCAGGTGCGCTCCACGTCGGGCAGGATGTGCGTGGACAAGATCACGCTCGCGCCCGTGCGCCTGGGAATGTCTTCGATCAGCGCAAGCATTTCGGCGCGGCCCTGTGGATCGAGGCCGCTCGTCGGCTCGTCGAGCAGCAATAGCCTTGGCGCAGACACCAGCGCCTGGGCCAGCCGCGCTCGTTGCCGCATGCCGGTCGAGAAGCCCGCGAGCGCGCGGTATCGCACTTCGCCAAGCCCCACGTAGCTGAGGATCTCGTGGGCGCGCGCCATCGCTTCGGCACGCGGCAGACCACTGAGCTCCGCCGATAAACGGGTGGCTTCAAGCGCAGTAAGGTCGGCGAGCACGCTATCGCCCTCAGGCATGTAGCCGAGCTCGGCACGCAGCGCGTTAGCATCGCTACTGACGTCGCGACCAAGCACCCGCGCGATACCGTGCGCCGGTGTGACCAAACCCAAGAGCAACTTGAGCAATGAGCTTTTACCCGCGCCCGAAGGACCCAAGAGTCCGATGCGTCCGGGCGTAAGCGTGAGGGAAACGTCGCGCAGCGCGAGTTCCGCGCCATAGCGAACCTCCACGTGGTCGAGCTCGACCAGCGCCGCAGCCTGCGCACCCAGCGCGTCCACGTGAGCTATGGCTCCGAAGACGAGGGCGGATTGCTCTGCGGCACGTCAGGGCGATAGAGGTAGCCCTGCTGCTGAAACACGCAGATGCGATCGCGGCCGTCGCCCTTGGCGCGATACAGCGCTTCGTCCGCGGACTTGAGTAGCTGATCCTTCGATTTGATGTCGCGACTGGGATAGAGCGACACGCCCACCGAAACAGTCACCTTATGCTTACGCTCGCCGATCATGATCGACTTCTGACCAACCGAGCGCCACACGCGATCGGCCACTGTCAGGGCGCCCGCGAAATGGGTATTTGGCAAGACGAGCAGAAATTCTTCGCCGCCGTAACGGGCCACGACATCGACTTCGCGCACCGCGACGCCGATCCGCGCGGCGACCTCGCGCAACACGCTGTCTCCCACATCGTGGCCAAAGTCGTCGTTGAACTGCTTGAAATGATCGATGTCGATCATCGCGCAGGCAAGCGGATAGCGATAGCGCTGAGCGCGCTTGAACTCTTCCGCCAGTCGCGTGTGCAAATAGCGATAATTGTACACCCCGGTCAGCTCGTCTTGAATCGCGAGCTGCTCCAGGCGCTTTTTGCTCTCGAGCACGTCATCGTGGGCGCGCTTGATGCGCAGCATGTTGTCGACCCGAGCGAGCAGCTCGCGCTCATCGAAGGGCTTACCGAGGTAGTCATCCGCGCCGATGCGCAGGCCCTCGATTCGGCTCTCGATGTCGTTTTTCGACGTGAGCAGGATTACCGGCATAAAGCGGTCTTCGGACACGCTCTTCACGATTCGGCAACATTCGATGCCGCTGAGCTTGGGCATGATGATGTCTAGGAGTAACAGGTCGACGCCGCCCTTGCGCACGCGATCCAGCGCCTGTTGACCGTCCTCGACCGCTTCCACTTTGAGGCCATGATCCGTGAGCACTTTAGACACAGCTTGCCGCGTCATCCGATCGTCTTCGGCGATCAAGACAAGGAATGGCTCACGGGCTGCAGCCGGGGCATCGGAGCCGGTCGACATCTGCTGGAGCGTACGTGCTTCAGTCGCCCGTGTCCATGGCTAGGAAGGCCAGTCCTCAGAAGGGCTTGAGTCCGTTCACAGACGTCACGCCAGCCCCGAATAGCGCCTTTCACGCTGCCGGAACGGGCCTATACTAGATTCAACCTCGACCCCCCTGGGAAGAGTGCTCTGCTCGCGTTAAGGAGAACGGATGGAGATCAAGCAGCAGCTACGGCTGTCGCAGCAGTTGGTGATGACGCCGCAGCTGCAGCAGGCGATCAAGCTGCTCCAGATGTCTCGCATGGAGCTTGTGGACATGGTCCGCGAGGAAATGCTCGAGAACCCGGTACTGGAGGACACCTCCGACCATCAGACAGACAGCACCAACGTGGCTGCTGAACGCTCTGAAACCAACACCATCGATCTCGCAGGCAATGCTGACGATCGTGCGGCTCATCAGGAGTCGAAGGAAAGCGACAAAAAGACCGACGAAATCGACTGGGAGCGTTACCTCGAAAATCACGCCAATCAGGCGCCGATGCCGAGCTCCCGTGGCGGCGGCAACGAAGAGGAGCTGCCTGGCATCGAGGCGACGCTCACACGCGGCGAAGACCTTACTGATCACCTGACCTGGCAGATCCGCATGAGCGATCTGGTCGACGAGGAGACCACCTTTGCCGTGTTGGTCGTCGGCAATCTCGATGAGCAGGGTTACCTTCGCAACGAGGGCATCCCCGAGGAAGAGATCGTGCCGCGCCTTGCAGAAGAGGCTGCGCTGGATGCGGAAGACGCCGAAGAGGTGCTCAAGATCATCCAGAAGTTCGACCCGATCGGCGTCGCCTCACGAAATCTGCGCGAATGTCTGCTCGTGCAAGCCGAGCACTTCAAACTCGATCCGCTCGTGGTCCAGGTCTTGTCAGACCACCTCCACAACCTGGAAAAGCGCAACTATCAGGCGATTGCCAAAGCTTTGAAGGTCACGGTCGAAGAGGTTTACGATGTTGCTCAGGTCATCGCCGAGCTTGAGCCTCGCCCCGGCCGCAACTTCGTCACCGAAGATGCCCGCTACATCACGCCCGATGTCGAAGTGATCAAGGTCGGCGACGATTACTTCGTTCGCACCAACGACGACGGCATGCCTCGCCTCAAAATCAGCAACTTCTATCGCGCTGCCATGGCCGGCGACCCGAAAGCCAAGGAATACATCCAAGGCAAGCTGCGCAGTGCCCAGTGGTTAATTCGCAGTATCGATCAGCGCCGCAAGACGATCGTGCGCGTCACCGAGTGCATCGTGGAGAAGCAGCGCGAGTTTTTCGACAAGGGGATTGACTTCCTAAAGCCGATGATCTTACGCGATGTGGCCGAGACCGTGGGCATGCACGAAAGCACGATCTCCCGCGTCACGAGCAACAAGTACGTCAATACCCCACAGGGGCTCTACGAGCTCAAGTTCTTCTTCAACAGCGCCATCCGCCGTGAGACGAGCGATGACATCGCCTCTGAGAGCGTTAAGCAGGCGATCAAAAAGCTGATTTCAGACGAAGATGGTCAGGAGCCCCACAGCGATCAGAAACTAGTTGAGCTCCTTACGCAGCAAGACATCGTCATCGCGCGACGTACCGTGGCAAAATACAGAGAAATGCTTGGCATCTTGAGCTCGTCCAAACGCAAAAAGTACTTCTAACCGGCCTGCTCGGCTTCCCATGGGAACGTTCGAGCCTTCGAGAAGATGAGGTTTGTCCATGAGGATCGCGTTTACGTTCCGCCATATGGATTCTTCTGATGCGATCAAAAATTACGCCTCGGACAAGCTCGCAAAGCTGCAGAAGTACATGCGAGCCCCGCTCGATGCAGAAGTCGTAGTCTCGAAGGAACGCCACCTCCATCAGGTCGAGGTGGTGCTCCGGTCGGACGGTCATACGTACGTGGCCACCCAGGAATCCGAGGACATGTACGCGTCGATCGACCTAGTCGTCGACACGGTTGACCAACAGGTTCGGCGCACCAAGGGTGCGGAACACGATCGTCGCCACCGTTAGGCGCCCAGCCCATGGGCACGTTCGGCAGACGCGCGGTTGCGCCTCCGGAAACTCCAGGGTAATCGGCGAGCACCGCCATGCGCCTGCTCGACATACTTCACGAAGCGCGCGTCCGGACGGGCGTGCAAGCCGCAAGCAAGCACGCAGCGCTGCGTGCGGTCGCGGAGCTGTTCGTCGCAGGCTCGGACACGCTGAAGGTCGAGAACGTGCTCACCGTGCTTCAAGACCGCGAGCAATTGGCGAGCACCGGCGTCGGCAGTGGCGTGGCGATTCCACATGGACGCATCGCAGGCACCGCGGGCTTACAAGCAGCGCTGCTGATAAGTCCAGAGGGCGTTCCCTTTGACGCGGTAGACGGCGCGCCCGTGTACATCATTTTTGCAGTGATAGGGCCTGGCGATCGTGCTTCCGATCATCTGCGCGTGCTGGCGCGTCTGTCGCGCACTCTGCGCAACGAAAGCGTGCGCCGGGAGCTACTCGTGGCGCCGGACGCTCACGCGGCCTACGAGGTCCTCGCACGTGTCGATAGCGAAGGTGAGCGATGAGCGACGGCCAAGATGGCTACGAGCGCGAGTCACACGTTTCGTTCGGTCTCGCTGTTCGTACCCTGCTCGAGCACCCCGACCTTGGCTGCGTCAGGACGTGCGCGGGGGAGGCAGGGCTTGAGCGTGTCGTCACCCATCCACGCGTGCAGAAATCAGGTCTGGTCCTGGTCGGCCACACCCAGGGCATCATCGCCACGCGCGTGCAGGTGCTAGGTGAGACCGAAATAAGCTTTCTGGAAGGCCTCGACCCTTCGACGCGTGATGCGCGTGTGGCCTTCCTGTTTTCCCTCGGCTTCTCCCTCGTCGTGGTAACGCGAGGCGTGGCGCCCCTGGCGGAGCTACAAAAGCACGCGAACCTGACGAACACCCCGCTCGTGGTGTCGTCCGTGCGATCGAGCAGCACGATCAACATTCTTCACGGCGTTCTAGACCGATTGCTTGCTCCGCGCGCCACCATGCACGGCGTGTTCGTCGAGGTCCACGGTGTCGGCACCTTACTAATGGGTCCTAGTGGTATCGGAAAGAGCGAGTGCGCCCTATTTCTCGTCGAGCGTGGGCACCGCTTGGTGGCCGACGATCAAGTGCTGCTCACATGCTTGCCCAATGGTGCGGTAATCGGGGCACCTGCGCCGCTCCTGCGCAACCATCTGGAGATTCGCGGCATCGGGATTCTGAACATCCGCGATCTGTTCGGGGCGACGGCGGTGCGCGAAGAAGCCTGTGTCGATCTCGTGGTCGAGCTCTGCCCATTTCGCGACGACGAGGACTACGACCGCCTAGGGCTGGATGAAGTACGTGCCGAACTACTCGGCCAAAAGCTGCCGAAGCTGCGGATTCCCGTGCGCCCCGGTCGCGACATGGGCGTCATTTTGGAGATGGCAGCTCGCAATCAGCTGCTGAAACGTGAAGGCGTGCACGGCGCGCGTCGTTTCATCGAACGCCTGGAGCGCGGTCTCGCAGGCCGCGATCCGGGGCACGACTAACGCCCGTTTAACGGTCCGCGTCCGCTTTCAGCTATGCTGCATGGGTGGAAGGCGGTCAGCTTGTTATCGTCACGGGGCTCTCAGGAGCGGGGCGCAGCACGGCGCTACGCGTGCTCGAGGATCTCGGCTTTTATTGCGTCGACAATCTGCCCCCGCGTCTCGCGCCAAGTCTGATCGAGCTGCTCGAAGCCGATGGCTCGCGTGTGAACGTGGGACTCGGCATCGACGTGCGTTCAGGGGCGTTTCTGGAGGGAGCAGATGCCGCCCTCGACGAGCTGCGGGCGCGCGGCTTTCCGCCCGATGTGCTGTTTTTGGACGCGGCGGACGACGCGCTCGTACGCCGGTTTAGCGAGACACGCCGACCCCATCGCCTTGCGGCCGATGGCGATCTGTTGAAAGCGATTCAAGGCGAGCGTGAGCGTCTGGCGCCCTTGCGGCGCCGCGCCAGCCACGTGATCGATACCACTCACTTGAGCGTGCACGACCTGCGACGGCAACTTGTGCAAATGGTGTCGGGCCGGCCCGATGGCATCCGGCTCCTCACGCGCATCGTGTCGTTTGGCTTCAAATACGGGTTGCCGCAGGACGCCGATCTCGTGTTCGACCTACGGTTTCTGCCTAATCCGTTCTTTGTGCCCTCGCTGCGTGACAATTCGGGACTCGATCAAGACGTCTCCGAGTACGTACTGGGCGCTCCCGAAGCCCAGGACCTCTTGCTCGACCTCGAGGCATTGCTCGACAAGCTGCTTCCGCGGTATGCCGCAGAAGGGAAGAGCTATCTCACCGTCGCCATCGGTTGCACGGGGGGGCGACACCGCTCGGTCGCCATGGCGGAAGCCCTTGCTCAGCGACTGCACCATGGCAGCGTGATCGTGGCTCACCGTGACGTAGAGAGGAAGACGAAGTGATGCCGGACGTGCGCGAGAGGTTTGAGATCGTCAACAAGCTAGGCATGCATGCACGTGCTGCAACCAAACTCGTGCAGATGGCATCCAGGTATCGCTCCGAAGTGCAGATCGAAAAAGATGGCCATGTCGTCAACGCAAAGAGCGTGATGGGCGTGCTCTTACTTTGCGGACATCAGGGCTCCACGGTGACCGTCTCTGCGCGCGGGGACGATGCTGACGATGCGCTCCGCGCCATCGGCAGCTTGATCGCCGACCGTTTCGGTGAGCCTAGTTGATGACTTACCGACGCCAGGTGTTGCGCGGAATCGCGGCTTCACCCGGTGTCGCGGTCGGTCGGGTGTGTTTATTCGACCGTGGCAGCGTATATGTGCCGCGTCGCTACATAGAACGCGACAGCACTCGCGCAGAAGAGGCCCGTCTGCATGCCGCGATCGAAGCATCGCGCGCAGAGCTGCAGGCCTTGCGCGATAGCCTTAGCGGCCCAGAGCAACGACTGCTGATAGATGCGCAGCTGATGATGCATCGAGACGAGCTGTTGATCGATGGTGCCATCGAGCTGCTACGGGAACGCAGCATCAACGCCGAGTGGGCACTCGCGCAGACGATCGCGCGCTTTGCGGAACAGATGCGTGGCGCGAGCGAAGAATACTTTCGGGAGCGCGCGGGAGATATCGAGCACGTCGGCGAGCGCATTCTTCGCAAGCTGACGGGTGTCGCTGCCGAGTTTCCGACCGTGCCCAACGACGGCGTGATCGTCACCGACGATCTAGGCCCGGCCGATGCCGCGCAACTCTTACGTTCCTCGGCCCGGGGCATCGCGATCGATCTCGGCAGTGCCACTAGCCACACCGCAATCTTAGCCCGCGCCCTCGACATCCCCGCGGTCGCGGGACTGGTTAGTTTATCGCGCATAGTGGCCGACGACGATGTCGTGATCGTCGACGGTTTTCGCGGCGAGATCGTGCTTTGGCCGAGCGATGAGGAGCAATGTAGCGCCCGTGCGCGCGGAGAACGCTTCCGCGTCTTCACCCGCAGCCTGCGTGACCGTTCAGATCTTGCCGCCCACACCCTCGATGGCCTACCCATTACTCTGCATGCCAATGTCGAGCTGCCCGCAGAAGCGGCGCTGGCAATCCAGGAGGGGGCTAGCGGCATTGGCCTCTATCGCACCGAGTTTCTGTTCCTCGACCGTCAAGTCCCACCAGGCGAAGACGAACAAAGTAAGGTCTACACCGACGTTACCCAAGTGATGGCCCCGAGGCCCGTGGTTTTTCGCACCTTCGATATCGGTGGCGACAAGCTGCACGGCCAGCCTCCTGCCTCTGAGCTTTTCAATCCCGCCCTCGGTTTGCGCGCGATAAGACTCGGCCTTCAGCACCCTGAGCTGTTGCGCACTCAACTGCGCGCCATGCTGCGCGCGAGCACGCACGGCGAGGTGCGCATCATGTTCCCGCTTGTCAGCGGCGTAGAGGAGCTGCGCAGTGCTCGGGCCATCCTGGAAGAAGCGCGCACCGAGTTGCAAAACCAGGGGATTGCGCTGGCAAATGTGCGCGTCGGGGTGATGATCGAAGTGCCCGCCGCCGTGATGATCGCCGACGTGCTTGCCGCTGAGTGCGACTTCTTCTCGGTCGGCACGAATGATCTGGTGCAGTACACGCTGGCCGTGGACCGTGGCAATCCACGCGTCGCACACATGGCGAGCGCTCTACATCCTGCTGTGTTGCGTTTGCTTGAGATGACCCGTACCGCAGCCACGAAGGCGCGCATTGAGGTGGCAATGTGTGGAAGCATGGCCGCCGATCCGATCGCGTTGCCACTGGTGCTGGGGCTCGGTTACACGGAGCTGTCCGTCGATCTGGCCTATCTGCCCTTGGTGCGAGCAGCGACTGCAGCTATCGATCTGGGGTTTGCTCAGCGTACAGCCTGCGAAGCCCTGGCCTGCGCGACTGTGCGCGATGTCAAAAAGCTCGTGATCGCGCGCTTTGACGACGCTCTCGGCGAGCTTTGGCGTGAGCAGGGCGTAGATCTCGACTGCTGACGTCGGTATGTTCAGCCGCGCTCAAGCTAAGTACAGCTTCAGCTGGGCAATGAAATCTTCGAGCACAACCTGGGACACGGTTTCAGGCTCGACGTAACCACGCGCGTTCAGCTTGATCAGACCGTGGTCTTTCAGTGCCGTCAGGGCGGTCTCGAGCTTGGGTTTCGAGATCGACTCGCGATTTTCGATTTCGCCCGCCAAATACAAACGCTGGCCGAGTGCCAATGTGCGCTTCAACCAGTCTTTTTTCTCGCGCCCCTCCGCTGGAAGATCGAGCAGGCCGCGCGCGGCGAGCAGGTAAGCCTCGAAGTAGGTGCGCACCATCACCGCGTAGATCGCCACATGCTGGCCCTCCTTCGAATCCGATGGCCGCACGCGATCCGTGTACCGCTCGACCTCTCCGGCCTGCAGCATGCTCTCGAGCGCGTCGTCGAAGATCTGATCGAAGTCCGTGTCCGCGCGATACATGAACTCGTACTTGAACAGCCGCGAGATCTTGCGCACGCGCTCGCGCAGGATGGCGATGGAGACGGTCTCTTCACCCTCGACCAGCAGTGCCGCCGAAATCAGGGCACTCGGTACGAAGAAATGCAGCACGTTGTTTTTGTAGTATTCGAGAGCCAAGCGCCGCTCATCTGGCACCGAGTAGACGGCTTCTCGGCCTTCGCCCACCTGCGAGACGAGCTTGCCTTCGCACAACAACTTCACGGCTTCGCCTATCGCAGCGGCATTGACCGCGGTAATCGCGGCAGGACCCGAGGCGGGCCCGGTCGCGCCCAGTACAGGTGGCAAACGCGCGCCCTGACGCATGAGCACGTCACGCAAGGTGCCTGCCATGCGCTCTAGCTCCACGTGCGACATGCCGCGTCGACGATGCGCCATGAAACACGTGGAGACCAGCGCCACGGGCGTCACCATGGTCACGCGGTTGATCTCGTACACGGCGCGATGGCCAATGCGTTGAATCAAGTTGCGTCGTTCGGCGAGCCCAAGCTCGCGGGGCTCATCGGGACGGTCGTCGCCGTGGGACACCGCGAGTGATTCGTCAACCAACTTGTCAAACGGCAACACTTCGCCGAACTGAATGTACAGCCGTCCGTAGCGCGAGCGCAGGACATCGGGGGTCTTGAGCAGCCCTCCGATGTTTTCGTTCCGCTTTTCTGCTCCTGATAGCTCGTCGACGTAACTCTGCTGCTCAACGATAAGCTCGTATCCGACGGAAATCGGCACGTAGTGCACCTTGCGTCCGGGCAACGACAGGCATGCGTCCACCAACATCGACAGCAGACCAAACTTGGGCGCGAGCAGCTTGCCCGTGCGCGATCGTCCCCCTTCGATGAACAGCTCGATGTGATGCCCGTCGAGCAGGAGCTTGCGCATGTACGTGTCGACCAAGGCGCTATAGAGTTTCTTACCTTTGAAGCTGCGGCGAATGAAGAACGCACCCCCGCGCCGCAAGATGGAGCCCAACGGAAAAAAGCCCAGGTTGTCGCCAGCGGCGATCAATGGGGGCGAAAGTTGGTGCGTGTAGAACAGATCGCTGAGCACCAAGTAGTCGATGTGACTTTTGTGACTCGGCATCAGGATAAGCGGTCCCTGACGCGCAGCCTGACGCACGCGCTCTAGCCCCTCTTTATCGACCTCGACGCCGTCGTAGATCTTGTGCCAGACGCGGTCGAGCAAGCGGTGCAAGATCGAAAGTGTCGTGGGGTCGGGCGTGGCGCACAGCTTACGGAGCTCGCGATCGACTTCGGCGTGGACGGCCTTTTCGCTGCGTCCGGTCGCACGCATCGTGCTTTCGATGTGCTTGCGAAGGCGAGGGCTGTGCAGCACCTCGTCGCGAAGACGCTGGGGCGTCTTCTTGGTCGGTCCGACCACGATCGCGCGCTCGCGCTCCAAGATTCGTAACAGCGCGTAGCGGACCTTGTCTGCGGCTTCGGCGTCGCTCAAACCCGGATTGGCCGCGAGAAATGCGTGCAAGTCGAAGGGCTCGCCCGTCCGCAATAGCGCGTGGCGATAGTTATAGAAGAACCGAAAGAACGTGCGCACTCGTCCCGGCCACTCGACCGGCCCCAACATGAAATCCCAGATGCCGCGCTGCTGATTGCCCGGCAGCTTGCCCCAGATGAATGTCTGAGGGACGAGCAGCACGGGCCGCGTGCTCTGTCGTTGCGCCTCGACTAGCGTGAGCACGAGATCATTCTCGATGCGCGCTCCCTTGCGCGACACGCGCCCAAAACCCGTGGGCCTGCGCAAGAAGAGTAAGGTGCTGCCACGCTCCGCAAGCACTTCTGACAGCTGCTTCTGTTCGGGCACGGGCTGGCGAAACAGTAAGCGTCGCGCGCCGCGTCCGAACGGCTCGAGGATCCACAAGCCCAGGTCATTGACGAAGCGAATCAGCGGCAGGCCCAGATTCTTAGTCAGGTAGTCGAGGCATAGGAAGTCGAGCACCGACAGTGAGCGCATCACGTAGACAACGGTGCCGCGGCTTGCGGCCTCCCGTACCGCCTCGGTCCAGCGCTGATCGACCGCGATGTGGCGGAAGAAGCGCGCGGTCAAAAACCGCAGCAGGGGGTTGGGCCTGTAAGGAGGGACACTTGGCTCGACATCAACACTAGGGGTCGCAGCGTGCATGGGTCGGGGGGGACCGTAGCAAATCGTGGGGCTTGTCGAAACGACCGCACGGCGAAGTCGCCAGGATAGCGGTGCGTGTCAACGAAGAGGCCGGACTCCCTTGACAGGGTGGGGCAGCGCGCTAACAATGCGCCTCCCTAGACCGGCCTGCCTAATGGGTGGGCTCGAAGACTAGGTCGGAAGACGGAAGGTATCGATGCGCACGCTTAGCGCCAAGGCCGAAGACGTAACTCGCCGCTGGTTCGTCGTCGACGCACAGGGTCAATCATTGGGTCGCCTCGCCACGCGCGTTGCGACTGTTCTTCGTGGCAAGCACAAGGTGGAGTACACGCCCCACTGCGACACGGGTGACTTCGTCATCGTCGTGAACGCAGGTAAGGTCGCGCTGACGGGTGCCAAGCTCGATCAGAAGCTCTACCTCAAGCACTTGGGACGACCGGGCGGCATGCTCGAGATTCCCTATCGCGTGCTTCTGACGAAGAAGCCCGAGCTTGCGATCGAGAAGGCCGTCAAGGGCATGCTCCCCAAGAACCCGCTCGGCCGTAAGATGGCCGGCAAGCTCAAGGTATATTCTGGTGCAGCGCATCCGCATGCGGCCCAGCTGCCCGAACCCCTTGCGCTCTAAGCGCCTCTGAACTCAGGACAAGGACAGACGATGCCCCAGGCGATCATTCACGGCAGAAACTACGGCACCGGCCGCCGCAAGACCGCGGTTGCACGCGTGTTCCTCAAGACCGGCGACGGCAAGCTCGTGATCAACGGCCGCACCGCAGAGGATTACTTCCCCCGCGAGACGCTCCGCATGATCATCGCCCAGCCCTTCGACGTGCTCGAGAAGAACGGCCAGTACGATGTTGAAGTCAACGTCAACGGTGGCGGCATGTCGGCTCAGGCAGAGGCCGTGCGTCATGGCATCTCGCGCGCTCTTTTGAGCGTCAGCCCGGATTTCCGTACGCCTCTCAAGCGTGCGGGGTACCTCACGCGCGACTCGCGTAAGGTTGAGCGTAAGAAGCCCGGTCAGCCCGGTGCACGCAAGCGCTTCCAGTACTCGAAGCGCTAGCCGCTCCTTGCTAAAGGCGCGCTAGCCGCGCCGAGCAACCATCAAAGCGCACCATCAGTCAACGGCTGGTGGTGTGTTTGCGTTTAAGGGGTCAAAGAGACGCTATGGAGAAGCCGAGCAAAGTTCGGGTCGCGGTCGTAGGAGCTACAGGGTACACAGGCGCCGAGCTGCTTCGACTAATGCATGGGCACCCGGGCATCGAGGTCACGACGATCGCCGGTCACGGTAAGGCGGGGCAGCCTGTCGCAAGCGTGCTGCCCTCGTTCCACGGTGTGATCCGCGGTGAGGTTGCAGCAGTTGATCTCGATCAGATCGCGCGCACGGCGGATGCGGCGTTTTGCGGATTACCCCACGGAGCAAGCCAGGCGATCGTTCGTTCCCTGCGCGAACGCGGTCTGACGGTGTTTGATCTGTCTGCGGACTTTCGGCTGCGCGATCTCGCGGTCTATCGCGAATGGTATGGCGAGCACACTGCGCCGGAGCTGGTCGAGCAGGCAGTCTATGGTCTGTGCGAGATTGAACACGACGCGATCAGTAAGGCGGATCTGATCGCAGTGCCCGGTTGTTACCCGACCGCGAGCGCCCTTGCGATCGCGCCCTTGGTCAAACACGCACGGATCGATCTCGATTCGATCATCGTCGATGCGAAAAGCGGAGCCTCTGGCGCAGGCCGCGGTTTGAGCGAGAGCACGCATTTTGCGCAGGTGTCCGAAGGCATGCGCGCATACAAGGTCGGCGCTCTGCATCGACACCTCCCCGAGATCGAGCAAACACTTTCTCGCATCGCAGGTAGGGATGTACGCATCACATTTACGCCGCATTTGGTGCCGATGATCCGCGGCATTCTCGCCACCGTGTACGCCAAACAAACTTCGTCGTTCACGGCTGCGGAGGCGACCGAGATCGCACGCGCCATGTACGAAGGCTCGCCGTCAGTGACGGTGCTCGATCCCGGGATCAATCCCGACACACAGTGGGTCAGGGGCAGCAATCGCTGCTTCGTGTCCTATGCCGTCGACAAGCGCACTGGTCGCGTGATCGCGCAAGCCGCGATCGACAACCTCGTAAAGGGTGCTTCGGGCCAAGCTCTTCAGTGCTTCAACTTGCGATTTGGTTTCCCAGAGGGGCAGGGGCTCGAAGCGGTGGGAATGTTTCCATGACCCGCCTGCTTCACTTCAGTGACGTGCATTTTCAAGATCCCGTGTGGTCCGTACCCATGCGCGATCTGATGAGTAAGCGTCTGGTTGGTGCGGTGAACCTGTGGCTGCATCGCGAGAAGCTGTTTCGTAGCGTGCCGGAGAAGCTAGACGCGCTCGATCGGTTTCGTAAAGAGCAGGCGGTCGACGCGGTGCTGTGTAGCGGCGACTTCACAGCCCTCGGCACCGAGAGCGAGCACAAGGTGGCCCGCGCAGCGATGCAGCGCTTCCTCGACGCGCCTGGCGGACTCGCCGTCGTGCCCGGCAATCACGACCTTTACGTACGCGGTAACCTCGAGCATACCCGCTTTGGACGCCACTTCGCCGATCTGCTCTCGACCGATTGCCCGGAGCATGCAGTCGACGGTCCCTATCCGTTCGTACGACTCCTCGGGGATAGGCTCGCAATCGTCGGGCTCAACAGCGCACGACCCAATCTGATGCCGTTCGTATCAAGTGGGATCATCCACCGCAGCCAGCTGGAGCAGCTCGTCAAGATACTTGACGAGTGTCACGACAGGCTTTGCGTCGTGATGACCCACTACGCGCCGCTCACGCAGGGCGGCCGGCCTGACGCGCCACACCATGGCCTGGATAACGCGGGAGAGTTGCTGTCGATCTGCGCGCGCCCCAATGTGATGTTGATCCACGGGCACATTCATCAGCGCTACTTTCACAAAGCGACCCACGCGCGGCCGTGGCTGTTCTGCGCGGGTAGCGTCACCCATCAAGGGCGGGAGGGCCTGTGGGTTTACGATATCGAAGGGCAGCAGGTGCGCGCTACGCCCGGGGTTTTTGGTGGGGCTGACTATCGTCTGCAGCCGGAGCTCGCGGTGGAGTTTGACTGGCGGCAGTCCTGATCTTTGCCAGCGTGTCCCACATCCCCCTACCATTCTAGGCGGAGGGGTCATGTATCGAACCAGGAGTCGTCGCAGGAGTCTACGGCGTGCGGTCGCCGTCCCATGTGGACTACAGAGTAGCTACTGGGATGGGGCCCTGACATTGCCCGCCTCGGACCTGTCGAACGAGGGAGTATGGATCGACACGCCGCTGCCGCTGGAGCCGGGCGAGGAGATCGTGCTCTCGTTCAATCCTCCGGGTCAGCCGCGCGCTGAGTTGTGGGCCACGGCCGAGGTGGCTCGGGTTGGCATGTGGCGCCGTAGTGTGGACAGCTTTCCTGTGGGGATGGGGCTCATCTTCACGTACGTCAGCGATCTCGACAGGGCTTTGCTGCGGCACGCGCTGCGTGGGCGTCCCCCGCGTTTACCCAGTCGCAGGCTGCCTCCGCCGCTGCCGGCTCGCGCGTGCTTGCCCGCCGCAACCGAGGCGGACTTGCCGCGCGTGCTCGCGCCCGGCGCTAGGCCCGCCTTCGATGTCCCTCGAAATCTTACTTTCACGTGCATGGCCACGCTGCTCACGTCGCCGCAGCCCCGTTGGCCTTCCAGCCACCGCGTCTGAGCTCGCTAGTTGTCCGCTTGCGGGCGCAGGTACGCGACCGTTCGCACGAGAGCGACGATGCGCTCACGGAGCTCGGACGACAGGCCGGTGAAGTTGACGCCCATGCCTGGGTTGAGGTTGTCACCAAACGGCCGGTAAGGGTTGACCCAGGTGACCTCGCCCGAAACTTCAATCGGGTCCTGACCCTCAGGAGTGAAACGCATGTGCAGCCTGGTGCCGATCGGAAACGGCTCGTCAGATCGGATGAAGATGCCCATCTCGCTGATGTTCTGGATGTAGGAGAACAGGAAGGTGTCGCCACTTGCGTAGTCGACCGAAATCGAAGTTTCGAAGCGCTCGAACTTCCTCCGATCAATCCCGCCAGTTTGCAAATCGTCTTCCTCGTCGCCCATGTCGACCTTCTGTTCCGGCACCATGCGTTCCCCCGACCGCACTGATTATCTGATGCGAATCGTTCCAGCACGGAGCCGATTCGCTTCGTCTTTGGTTCCCTGAACTAGTTTCAGGCGAGACTCCCCGCGGAAGAATCCAACGAAAAGTGTGTAAACCCCAGACGGGTAGGTGGCCGGAACGCTCAGCTCTTGGCGATCCACGATCACATCCCCTACGTCCCATAACCGGACAGGGTACCTGCCGTCTACAGGTTCGTGATCGCCATTGAGCCGTTGGTCTTGTCCATCGATGTGGACGAAGATTTTGTAGGTGCCGATGTTGGCCTTGAGTGCGCGCCAGTACCAGGTCACCACAAAGGTCTGACCGGCACCCACGTGGTCTTTGCCGGGCAGCTTCAGGTCGTAGCCGATAAGCTCCACCCGATCTTCGAAGTTCGCGTTGACCGGGTTCTGGACCTTGGGTGCGGTCTTGAGCACGAAGCGCGCAAGTGGATTGTGATCGCTTACGCCCGCGACAGGCGTGCTTGCCGCAAGTGTCACGCGTCCCGTGGTATCCGACGCTACAAACAGATGGCGTTGCGTGCGCTTGCGGAAATCGACATCGATGTCTGGCAAATCCTCGCTCGGGAAGACCGCCCAACGCCGCCCTGGTCCAGTCAGGAAGGAGACGAGCTCACTGCGCCCCGCGATCTCTTTCACGTCGGCGCGCGCATAGTAAGCCGCAGCGCGCCCTTCCACGCGATGTTGCGCCAGGGGCTCGCCCGGCTTGGCAAACTCATTGTAAGCGTCAAAAACGCCGCGCGGTGAGAACTGCTCACTGACCTGAGGTAGAAACCATTGACTCGTGTAAGCGCCCAGAGCGAGGGCAGCCGCAAAGAGCGGAACGGTGCGCACCTTCGCGAGCCTTGCGGCCAGATGGTAAAGCATCTGGACGATTGCGATGAGTACAGGCAACACCAGCGGAATGACTCCGAGCACCAAGCCCACGCGTCGCGCGATGCTGCTGAGCTTCAGTAGCTTGGGCGCCAGTAGCGCACCTGCCCCAAACCCGACCATGCCGACCAGGGCCAGACCGAGCGCGATCAACCACAGCTTGTGCGGCAGACTGGCGCGCCACGCACTGGTGATCAGCCGATAGGGAGCTTTAAGCTCTAGGCGTTCGCGCTCCGGCGTAGCGATCCCGAACAAAGCGACCGCTGCCGCAAACGCACCAAGTAAGAGGGCCCAAACACGCTTGGGATTGAAGCTCTCGGGAAGCTTCAGTCCGTCAAGCTCCAAGGACCCGAGTGGGCTCGCTGGGTAAAATGCGAAGTCCCGGATCAAAAGACCAACGAGCAACATGATAATCAACGCCTCAGGCCACAGCGCGCGCTGGCTGCGGTCCGATTCATCGAGCCACAGGGCCGCCGCCACGCCGAGTGCCACGGGTGCCGGGAAGGGCGCACTGCCGTAAGACGAAAGAAACAGCGTTTGCGCCGCGTACCCGAACGTCGCCCACAGTACGACGCACAGCTTCAACGCCGATCGGGGCGAGCGCAGATCGTCGATGCGCAATAGCGAACCGAGCGCCACCGGTAGCACTGCGCTCCATGGCGCAAAGCCGTGAAACAGATGCTCAATCGAGCGCTCGAAGGTAGGCGGCGTATTATCGAGCGGCGCCCCACCAATCCAGAGACTCGAGCTCGCCGCATGTCTCAGGACGTCGCGGGCGATTGCGCTGGTCACGATCGCGGCGCTCAATACGCAAAGCAGACCGCAGACGCGCTGGGCGACCGGCAGCTCGCGATTGCCGCCGCGCACTAGAAGCCAGGTGATAGCGACCGCCAACAATACAGGGGCGATGGTCAGCAGGGCACCTCCGACGAAGAGGGATGCGATCGCGCTGAGGGTCGCAAAAGCCATCCACACCCAGCGAGTGTCTTCTCGGCCATCGCTCGGGGCGAGGCACGCCACGCTCGCGCCGAGCATCACGCACGAGCCTGCTAAGAAAGTGGGCGTGCCACCGAGCATCTGCCGGCTGTGCAGCAAAAACAGCGGGGTAGTGCCGAGCACAAGCAGTGACATCACGCCGACACGGGTGGTCGCGAGTCGACGCGCCCACGCGAAGGTAATCACGAGTAATCCCACGCCACAGAGCGCGATAGGCAGTCGGCCGGCCCATTCCCGTGTGGAGAATGCGCCGAATGCTGCGCTGATCGCCCGCAGAACCAGCGAGCGCGCGGGCTCGACTCCTTGGCTACTCTCGCCAAGCTTGCGCGCTGCGTCGGCGACCGCGAGCTCCCACGGGTCCCAGATCCCGTAGGCCGCGAGACGTGCGCAAACGAGCCCGACCACGGTAAGAGTGGCTAGGGTCGCCAAGAACGCAGGGAGTCGAGAAGTAGGCTGAACGCTTAATGGAGGCGTACGTAGCGTCATAACGTTGGGAGGCTCAGAGTTCTTCTTCGCCCATGTCGCCCGGCTCCGCGACCTTACTCGGTGCGGTAACCTGCGCGGGCGCTTGCAGTGGGATGCGCGAGAGTACGGCCGTCAGCTCACGCACACTGCGCCTGTACTCTGGAAGCTCGTTCGGCGCCATCGTGACGCCGGGGCCGTTGAGTTGGCTCATCGGGTCAACGAAGCGACCGTTGCGCTTGAGGGAAAAGTGTAAGTGGGGGCCGGTGGAGCGTCCGGTGGACCCTACGTACGCCACGTTCTGGCGCTGCTTGACCTTGCTGCCTTTTTTGATGCCCGTGGCAAAGCGCGAGAGGTGTGCGTAGAAGGTCTCGTAACCGGACGCGTGACGAATCACGAGCAGGTTTCCGTTGGCGCCCTTCGGCCCTGCAAAGGTCACGACGCCGCTCGCTGCAGCGCGCACGGGCGTACCCGACCCCGCCGCGTAGTCGATGCCGTTGTGCAGCTGCTTGCGCTTGAGCACGGGATGAAAACGCATGCCGTAGCCCGAAGATACGTGATCGTAGCGCAGGGGCGTGCGCAACCAGCCGCCGTGCATCGCGCGGCCGGTCGCATCGTAAAAATCACCGTCTCCATCCTTCGGCTCATGCCAAAAGGCCTGCAACGTGCCGCTGCGTCCGCCTTTGTATTCGAGGGCGCGCACGTTACCGTAACGCAGGAGTGTGTCGCCCACGTATTCCTCCTCCAGCACGATGCGAAAGCTGTCCCCGCTGCGCGTGTCCGTAGAGAAGTTAACCTTACCTTCGAACACTTCGGCAAAAACGCCGGCCAAGGTCCGGCCCAGCGACAAACCATCGAGCGCGTCCCCCAGCGACCCTTCGACGATGCCGCCCTTACTCACGCGCACAACACGGATCGGCACCTGAATCTGTCGGCCCTTGAGCTTACCGTCCGGCTGCCGTGCAGCTTCATAGCGCTGGGTGAGCCCGGAGCGATACTCAAAGCGAGTGAGCGCGCCGGCTTCATCGCGTTCGACGGTGAGCGTGTCGGTGGGCTGCGACCGACGAAAATCGAGCACTCCGGTCAGCGCTTCGATAAGCTCGTTACTTTCGTTTCTCGTCAGGCCTGCGCTGTTTTCGAGTGCATGCTTGAACGAGATCGCGGTTCCGAACGCGTGCACGGTCCGCTTGGAAGCAGCCGCTGCGCCTGTCGGGATCGGAGCTGGCTCGCTGTTGCTAGTGTCCTCCCCCGTCGCCTCTGGGGCGGCTACAAGAGCCGCAATGTCTTGCGCGGCGGGCCCCGCTTGCCCCCCGTCGTCCCCAGCCCGGCCCGCACGCTCGGTAGCAGCCAAAGCACGCTCTTCGGTGGCCAGGCCATCGAGTGCACCTTCGGTGCTCGCGCTAGTTCCATGCGCGCCCTCGAACCAGCCGAGCGTAATCACCGCGATCGCCAACGCTGCTGTCAGGCTTGCAATCAGCACTGCCATGACGACGCGCCGACTTCGCAGCGCCGAACGTTCCTCACGCAAAAGCGGAATGTCGATAGATGGGAGCGGTCGAAGCGCGTCCCGAGGCGGCTGCTCCGACGTCATCTAGCCGAACGCCATACCAAGGGACAACAGCTCTGGCAACGGCCCGGTAGGCCTAGGCATCGAAAAGACCGAGAGCCCAGCGCAGCGTATTGCGGTCAGTGTTCTGGCCGGTGTGTACAATCACCACGCGCTTGCCGGCTAGTGACGCCCGCATTTTTCGCGCAGCAGCGTACGCCGCAGCGGCCGCGCCTTCTGCCACATTGTGGGTCGTCTCGAGAGCTTCCCGTACTCCTTCGCGCATTTCCTCTTCGCTAACGAGCACCACCTCATCGAGCTGCCCGTTGAGCAACTGAAAAGGAAGCTCATAGGCATATCGTGTGGCAAGCCCGCCTGCGAATGTATCCGCAGAATCGGTGCTGAGTAGTTTTCCAGCGTTCAACGATCGCGCCAAGGCGGGTGCGCGCTCGGCCTGCACACCGATTATTCTCACGTTCGGCAGCAGCGCGCGCATCGCTATCACCACGCTAGCGGCACAGCTGCCGCTGCCCATCGGCACGATGATCGCGTCGAGCTCCGGCAACTGCTCTGCGACCTCGAGGGCCATGGTGCCGACCCCCGCGATCAGCAGCGGCTCGTTACCCGGATGCACGTAGCGCATGTTGTCGCTGCGCGCGCGCGCCTCGGCTTCGGAGCAGGCGTCATCGAAGTCGCGTCCCCACTCTACGATCTCCGCTCCGAGGGCCTGCATCAGCGTATTCTTCTCGGGATTATTGCCACGTGGCACGTAAATCAGCGTGCGCGATCCGAAGTGGCGCGCTGCGTAGGCGAGGGACAATCCGTGATTGCCGCGCGTCGCTGCGACGACCCCTCGCTTCCACTCGCGTTCTCCCAAGCTTGCGAAAAGATTGAGCCCCCCGCGCACCTTGAAGGCGCCGATCGGTAGATGATTCTCATGCTTCACGTAAGCGTCGAATCCCAGGTGCGCGCTCAACAGTGGATGCCTGTAAAGCGGCGTCGGGGACAGGTGTCGGCGCAGCACGCCCTGGGCGTTCAGGATGTCGCGCATCGAAACTGTCATATGGCCTTTCTTGACATGAGCGGGGGCGGGCGCTACTCGTTCGCACGCCTTGCCACTAATAAGCGCCGGGCAGCTACTCAGTACTCAGGCACATAGCTCAGCGGTAGAGCACTACCTTGACACGGTAGGGGTCCGCGGTTCAATCCCGCGTGTGCCTACAATTTTGATTCCTTCTCGAGCGTGAAGGGTGTTCCCTTCCAACCGGAGATCTCAGCCATCAACAAGCCTAATTTCGATCCTCGTGCCCGCGTATTTACTGGTCCTCGTGTCAACGAGCGCATTCGGGTGCCCGAAGTACGTGTCATCGGACCCGAGGGCGAAATGCTCGGCGTGATGCAGACCCGGGAAGCATTCCAATACGCACGTGAGCGAGAGCTCGACCTCGTCGAGGTGAACCCGAAAGCATTCCCGCCTGTCTGCAAGGTGATGGACTTCGGCAAGTTCAAGTACGAGGAAAAGAAGAAGCAGGCAGACGCGCGCAAGCGGCAAACCATCGTCGAGCTCAAAGAGATCAAGATCCGTCCCAAGACGGATGATCACGACATGGATTTCAAGCTCAAGCACGTGCGCCGCTTCCTCGGCGAAGGCGACAAGGTCAAGATCACGTGCCGCTTCCGCGGTCGCGAGATCACCCACCCCGAGACGGCCCAGCGCCAGCTCGATCAGATAGCGCAGGGCATCTTGGACATCGGAACCGTCGAGACCACGGCTCGCATGGAAGGTCGCACCATGACCCTCGTGCTGGCACCGAAGATCTCGAAGGCGCAGATGATGACCAAGAAGCGCCAGCAAAGTGAAGCCAAGGCGCAGCGCGAAGGCGCTCGTGCCGCTGGTACCGAGACTGGGACGTCCGCTGCGGACAAGGCACGTGAGGCAGATCCGAACTGGGATCACGCAGATGATGACGATGATGACGAGGACGAGGCGGAAGCAGCCGATCCGACGGAATCCGCAAAAACGTAGGAAACGTCACCTGGAATCGGCCGTTACAGACCGGTTTCAGGGGCCAAGCCTTGACAGCCTATTGGGGCGCTTATACAACTCGCGTCCCTCGCACAGCTGGCTTCTGTTGCCTGCTCGCGAAGGGAACCCAGCCGGCGCTTCGGGCTGGTTCCGGCGCTTCGATTGAAGGACAGCATCAAATGCCGAAGATGAAGACGAACAGCAGTGCGAAGAAGCGCTTCAAGGTGACCGGAAGCGGTCGCGTGCGTCGCGGCAGCGCTGGGCTTAGCCACATGATGTTGGGTAAGTCGGCCAACCGCCGCCGCAATCTGCGCAAGCACAAAATGGTCAACGATAGTGACGAGAAGCGCATCCTGAAGATGCTGCCCTACGGTTGATTCGGGAAGGATTGAGATTTCATGCCGCGCGCTAAAAGAGGTTTCAAGGCTCGTCGTCGTCGTAATCGCGTGCTCAAGCATGCGAGCGGCTTCCATCTGAGTCGTGGTCGTCAGTACAGCGATGCCGTCGAGCAGGTGCGTCACGCCTGGTCGGCCGCCTATCGCAA
Source organism: Polyangiales bacterium (assembly GCA_038257655.1). GTDB lineage: Bacteria > Myxococcota_A > Polyangia > Polyangiales > DASUME01 > DASUME01. Next base: position 23,320 of record JBBSJC010000027.1, read on the forward strand.
TCGCAAAGAAAAGAAGCGCGACTACCGTCGGCTTTGGATCGCCCGCATCAATGCAGGCGCTCGCACGCTCGGCCTCAGCTACAGCAAGCTGATCGGTAAGCTCAAGGGCGCGGGAATCGAGCTCGATCGTCGCGTACTTGCTGATCTGGCCATGCGTGAGCCTGCTGGCTTTAAGGCAGTGGTGGACTCCGCGCAGGCCTAACACGCCTGAAGTTTGGATTCCGCCCCGGGTGACCACTGGTCACGCCGGGGTTTTGTTGTTTTTGGGGTTCGGAGCGCCATGACAGACATCATCACGGAATTCGAATCGGCGCTCGCGAGCATGCGAGCCAGCTACGCGGCGGAGTTCGAGCAGGCCGTCGACGAACACGGTCTGCGCGAAATCAATGCGCGCTACGTCGGTCCGGCGGGTGCGCTGACGACATTGATGAAGAAGATGCGCGAGGTTCCCGGCGACAAGCGCAAGCAGCTTGGGCAGCTGTGCAATGCGCTCAAGGCCGAGATCGAGAAAGCGTTCGAAGCGCGGCTCCACGGGCTGCTGCGAGCTTTACGTGAGGCTGCGCTGTCCGGGCCGATGATCGATGCGAGCCTGCCCGGCCGCAATGTGCGCTTGGGCAGACTGCATCCGATCACGCAGGTGACCTACGAGCTGCTCGATGTGTTTTCGGCCATGGGCTTCGATGTGGCTGATGGCCCCGAGATCGACCTGCATGAGCACAACTTCGACATGCTCGGCTTTCCGCCCGATCACCCGGCGACCGACATGCAGGACAGTTTTTATGTGGCCCATGAGGGCGGCCAAGCCGGGCGGGCGTTGTTGCGCACGCATACATCGACCATCCAGGTGCGCGAGATGCTGAAGCGTAAGCCGCCACTCGCGGTCGTGGGACCGGGCGCCGTGTTCCGTCGCGACGATGATGCGACGCACTCGCCCATGTTCTTTCAGATCGAGGGGTTTATCGTCGATGAAGGCGTCACGTTTGCGCATCTGAAGGGCGTGCTCACGCGCTTTTTGCACGCCTTATTCGGGAGCGATGTGCCGGTGCGCTTTCGTCCCAGCTACTTTCCGTTCGTCGAACCCGGCGGCGAGGTCGACATCTATCGCAACGGGCGTTGGATGGAAGTGCTCGGCTGCGGAATGATCCATCCCGTTGTGCTCGAAAACGTCGGCTACGACCCTGAGCGCGTGAGTGGCTTTGCATTCGGCATGGGAGTCGATCGCATGGCGATGCTTCGCTACGGCATCGACAACATCAAACAGCTCTACGAAAACGACATTCGCGTGCTGTCGCAGTTCTGAAGGACGACGATCATGTTGGCTTCCTACAAGTGGCTCAAAGAACTGTGCGCGTTCGAGGCAACGCCTGACGAAGTGGCCACGCGCTTCACGGCGGCAGGACTCGAGGTCGAAGGCCTCAAAGAGTACGGCAAGCTGCCGGGAGTCGTCATTGCCGAGGTGCGCGGTAAGCAGCCGCATCCAAGCCGCGACAAGCTCTCGCTGGTCAAACTGTTTGACGGTGAGCGCGAGGTCGAGGTCGTGTGCGGCGCGTCGAACGTGCCTGAAAAGGGCAAGCGCGTGTTGTATGCGCAGCTCGGAGCGAAGCTTCCGAACGGCATGGAGATAGCAGAGCGTAAGCTCGCCGGCGTCCTGTCCCAGGGCATGATCTGCTCTGAGGTCGAGCTCGATATCGGCAGCGAAAGCGAGGGCATTTTCGTAGTCGATGAGGCGCTGAAGGCGCAGCCAGGCACGCTCGTTAGCGAAGCGCTGGGCCTTGAAGATGTGGTCTTCGAGATCGGGCTCACGCCCAATCGGCCGGATTGTTTGGGCCACGTGGGCTTGGCGCGCGAGCTATCCGCGCTGCTCAACGCGCAGCTGCGGGTACCGGTCATCAAGCAACCTGGACAGCTGGCGCATGCGCCAGAAAACGCCGAGAGCCTCCAACCGCTCGCATTGTTCACGGGCACACCGACCGCGCCTGCGGCCCAGCATGTGCCGATCCAAGTTGCCGATGCGCAGCGTTGTCCGCGGTATGCCGCCTGCGTGGTCGACAAGGTGGTGGTGGCCGCGTCCCCGTTCTGGCTGCGTTATCGGTTGCATGTGTTGGGGGTGCGCGCGATTAGCAACGTCGTCGACATCACCAACTTGGTTTTGCTCGAGTACGGCTATCCCACGCACGCGTTCGATCTCGGACTGCTGCGTGGGGGGCGGATCGACGTGCGCGGTGGGCGCGCGGGCGAGACGATTACTGCGCTCGATGGTGTCGTGCGATCTGTCGGTGAAGACGACCTACTGATCTGTGACGCCGAGGGGGCCGTGGCTGTGGCCGGTGTGATGGGTGGCGAGCACAGCGGCGTGAGCGCCGATACGCAACGGGTGCTCGTGGAGTGTGCCTACTTCGATCCGCGCAGCGTACGTCGCACGTCGCGTCGCTTGGGGCTGCATACAGACTCGAGCCATCGTTTCGAGCGCGGCGTGGATCCGCGGGCGGTTCCCGATGTGCTTGCGAGGGTCGTGTCGTTGCTGGCGGAGATCGCGCAGGGCGTGCCTTGTCGGCTCGGCTTCGAGATTTACCCGCAGCGAATCGCGCCGCGCGAGATCGTGCTGCGTATCGCGCGCGCCGAAGCGTTATTGGGAGTGACGCTGCCCGATCAGGTGCCCCAGGCCATTCTCGAAGCGCTCGGTTGCGCGGTCGACGTGCGCGCGGACAAACGGCTGGTGGTGCAAGCGCCTACCTTTCGTCCCGACCTGACGCGCGAAGAGGATCTGATCGAAGAAATCGTGCGCGTCTGGGGCTACGACAAGGTTCCCACCGTGACGCCTATCGTGCGTGGGGCCGGCGGCGGAACCACTCCGCTCACGCATTTTTTGCGCAGCCTGAAATTGCGCGCCGCGGCGGTCGGTATGACCGAGGCGGTCAATCTCGCGTTCGTCTCGACAAAGCAGCTCGAAAAGGCACGTGTCGCGACCGAGGCCGTTCGTCTGCTCAATCCATTGTCCGAAGAGCGCTCGGTGATGCGCACGAGCTTATTGCCGGGCTTGGCGGCCAATGTGCTGCGGGCCCAGCGCCATCAAGTGCCGCGCGTCGCGTTGTTCGAGCTCGCACGTGTGTTCACGCCCTCTAAGGAAGCATTGCCCGAGCAACCTTACCGTTTCGGTTTGATCCTCGCGGGCTCGCGCGCCGAATGGATAGGCGAGGCCGGTGCGCTCGATTTCTTCGATGGTAAGGGGCTGCTCGAAGCGATCGTGAAACCGCTCACGCGCTTGTCTATCGAGACGCTGACAAACGCTGAGATCGGCGCTTTGCATCCAGCGCTTCATCCGCGCCGTTCAGCATCGGTGGTGGTCGGCGGGCAAGTGATCGGCGTGCTCGGAGAGCTGCACCCTGACGTGGTCGACGATCTGGAGCTCATCGGCCCCGTCGTGTACGCGGACCTCGATGTCCATGCGCTGCTCGAGGCGAGTCAGGCGGACAGGCCGCCGCAGGTGAAGACGACACCGCGTTTTCCCGCATCTGCACGCGATATCGCCATTGTGGTCGACGAGGCAACGCAAGCGGGTAGCGTCAGCGAGGTGTTGCGAAAAGCGGGGGGCGCGTTGGTCGAGGCGGTCGAGCTTTTTGATCTGTACCGCGGCGGTCAGATAGGTCCTGGACAGAAGAGCTTGGCGTTTCGCATCACGTACCGGGACGCGGACACCACGCTAACGGACCAGCGTGTGGACGAGGCGCACGGCAAGGTTGTGGCCGAGGCCAAGGGGCGTTTCGCGGCGTCGACCCGCTAAGGGGCAGCGAAATGTAGTCTTTCTCACCGTCAAGCCCGCAGGCCGGTTTTGCGATGGTCGGTGAGGTCGACCGCTTTGTCTCGCGATACCGGCTATTTGCGGTTGTGTCATGGAACCGAACGTGGTCACAATAGTCGAGCGTTTCGGGGCGTGTTCAGGAGGCCTGAATGACCAAGGCTGAGATCATCGATGCCGTGTACGAGAAGGTCGGCGGGTTCTCCAAGAAGGAGTCCGCCGAGATCGTCGAGGCGGTGTTCGATACGATGAAGGAAGTCCTGGCAGACGGAAAGAAGATCAAGATCTCCGGCTTTGGGAACTTCGTAGTGCGCGCCAAGAAGCAGCGCACTGGGCGCAACCCTCAGACGGGTGAGCCGATTCCGATCAGTGCGCGCCGCGTGCTCACGTTTAAGCCAAGCCAGGTGCTTAAGGGCGTGTTGAATCCGCACAAGGTCGATCCGCAGTTGCGTGCCCAGAGCGAAGGCTGAGGCTGACAGTTCGTTTCCAATGACATCACGCACGTCGAGCCCAGCGCTTCCTGACAAACAGTTTTTCAAGATCGGCGATGTGGCCGACTTGGTGGGCGTCAAAGCTCACGTGCTCCGCTATTGGGAGAGCGAGTTCCAAGGTCTCCGGCCTTTGAAGACGCGGGGCAGCCATCGCATGTATCGTCGAACCGATGTGGAGTTACTGTGCCTGATTCGTCGGCTGCTCTACGAAGAGGGCTATACGATCCCCGGGGCCAAAAAACGCATCAAAGAGTTGGGTGCGGAGCGCGAAAAGGGTGCATTGCTCGACGGCCAGGCCTCGCGCGAGGTCACGTTGCGCGCAGAGCTCATCCAGGTGCGCAGCGAGCTGCAAGGCTTACTAAGCGCGCTCGATCGCCAGCCGACTGCAGGCGAACAGAGTGAGCTGAAGGCCACTGCGACAGTCACCGCGGTCGTTCCGAAAACGGTTCTAATCCAGCGCCGCACTCCGTAGGGCTCGGGACGAGCCCTTGGTCGCGGGGCCGTGTAAGAAGTCGCGCTCGAGGCACAATCCAAGGTTGCCTCAGCCGCATGTTCGAGTATCCTCCGCGCCTCTTGAGCCCCCGGGCTCTCGGGTAGATAGCAGTTTCTTTCGGGGCGTAGCGCAGCCTGGTTAGCGCACCAGACTGGGGGTCTGGGGGTCGCTGGTTCGAATCCAGTCGCCCCGACTAGAGGTTAGCCCGCAGGCCCCCCAGGCCTGCGGGTTTTCTCATTTGTCCCGGCGTACAGTGACTGCAAGCGCACGCGAGGAAAGAGGTCGACATGAGCGAACGTCCCTTGATCCTGTTGTCCAACGACGACGGCATCCAAGCGGAAGGTCTGCGTGCGCTGCGCGAAGAGCTCGAGCGTTGGGCTCAGGTGTTCGTGGTTGCGCCGGAGACTGAGCAGAGCGCGTCCAGTCATCGCATCACGTTGGCGGAGCCCCTGCGCCATCGCCAGCTCTCTGCCGAGATCCATGCAGTCGATGGCACACCTGCCGACTGCGTGTACGTGGCATTGAACCTGGGCGGACTGTTGCCGCGGCGTCCGGACCTGGTGGTGAGCGGCATCAATCATGGGCTCAACCTCGGGATGGATGTCGTGTATTCAGGCACGGTCGCCGCGGCGCGCGAGGGCGCCCTGCGCGGGATTCGCTCGGTTGCGATCTCCGCGGAGCGCGGTGCGGATACGATCCACGCAGCGGCGCTATGC
>JBBSJC010000028.1:0-28429 GCA_038257655.1 Polyangiales bacterium
AACGTGAGGGGAATGAAGATGGTGGAAATGATCGTCAACACGCGCATGACCTCGTTCGTGCGCAGCGCCACGGTGGACAGATAGGCATCCATCAACGTGGTCGAGAGATCGCGGCAGTTGTCGAGCACGTCCATGAGCTGTGCGGTGTGATCCTGGCAGTCGCGCAGATACGGAATCGTCGAGTCTGAAACCAGGTCGGTGAACTCCGCGCGCGCCAAGCTGCCGATCATTTCGCGCAGCGGCCACACCGCACGACGCAACAACAGCAGCTCGCGGCGGATGTCCTGCAGGCCACTGATCAGGTCCACGTGGCCCGCGCCGAGCACCTGTTCTTCGAGCAAGTCAATGCGATCTGCAAACCCTTCGAGCACGGGAAAGTAATGATCGACGATCGCGTCCAGCAGCGCGTACGCAAGGTAGTCGGATTCAGCCGTGCGAATACGGCCCCGCGCGTTGCGCAGGCGCTCGCGAATCGGGTCGAGTGGGTCGCCGGGATCCTCTTGGAAGGTGACGACGAAGTTCTTGCCGAAGAACACGCTAATCTGCTCGAGGCGCAGGGGAATGCCGTACTCCGGCATGCGCAACACGCAATAAACGTGATCGCCGTAGGCCTCGACCTTGGGCCGCTGGTGAAGGTTGACCACGTCCTCGAGCGCGAGCGGGTGAAAGTCGAACAAGGCACCCAGCCACTGCACGACGTCGACGTCGCCGACGCCTTGCACATCGACCCACAGCCTTTTGCCTTCGGCCTTGAGCCGCGCGACATCTTCGAGACCACATTGCGGAAGCTCGGAGAACGATGTGTCGTCGTAGGCGAGCACCCGCACCAAGGACTTGGGCGCATCCGGCGGCGCACTGAGCGTGCCCGGCGGGGTGCCGGGCTTGGTGCGACGTTTGGGCGACAATCTCAGCTTGTGACGAATGGTCGCGCGGCGCCCCATGAAAACTCCTATCCGCCCATCATCGCGCAACCAGCGAGTGCTGTACATTTCCCGCCAGTGAGGCCAGCCGCATGAACTTTCAACCCATTCTCGACGCGATCGCCGAAGAGGTCCGTTCGTTTCCCTGCGACGGTAAGGTCGCAAGCTACATCCCGGCGCTCGCGCGAGTGCCGGCCGATCAATTCGGAATTGCCCTTCGTACGGTGGAGGGACAAGAGGCGGCGGCTGGCAGCGCCACCGTTCCGTTCTCGGTCCAAAGCATCTCGAAGGTGTTCACGCTCACGCTCGCCATGCGCTTGGTCGGCGAGCGCCTATGGGAGCGCATCGGCCGCGAGCCCTCCGGCGATCCGTTCAACTCGCTCGTGCAGCTCGAGCACGAACACGGCGTGCCCCGCAATCCGCTGATCAACGCCGGCGCGATCGCCGTGGCCGATCGCTTGGTCAGCGAATGCGCCGATCCCAAGGCGCGCATCTTAGAGCTCGTATCCGAACTGTGCGGCGAAGCGGTAAGCTTTGATGAAGAGGTCGCAGCCTCCGAGGCGGCCACAGGCTTTCGCAACATCGCTCTTGCCAACTTCATCAAGAGCTTCGGCAAGCTCGACAACCCCGTCGACGCCGTACTCGACGTGTACTTCCACCAATGCGCAATCTCGATGAGCTGCGCGCAGCTGGCGCGCGCCGCCGCCTACCTATGTCGCGACGGCCGTCACCCCCAACGGGACGAAAAGATAGTAAGCGAACGTCAGGCGCGTCGCATCAACGCGTTGATGCTGACCTGCGGCACTTATGATGCCGCGGGCGAGTTCGCATTTCGCATCGGTATGCCATGTAAGAGCGGCGTGGGCGGAGGTATCATCGCCGTCTTACCTGACCGACTCAGCTTATGTGTCTGGTCGCCGGGCTTAGGGGCGTCGGGTAACTCGGTGGCGGGCATGCGGGCGCTTGAGTTGTTTGTGGAGAAGACGGGTTTGTCGGTATTTTGAGACGGCGAGCTGCGCTTGCCTGGCCGGTACACACTTTTTAGGCAACATTCTTCTCGCGCGGCCGATACGGCTCGCAGAGGTGTGCGGATGCGACGGATCTTGAGCGCTCTTACCATCGTTGCGGCCGGGCTGGCTTTCGGGGCATGCGAAAAACCATGCCCAGAGGGCTACGGTCGTTCGGGCCTGAAATGCAAGCCCCTGCCTGACGCAGGCTCAGATAGCGGCCCAGCTTCGAACAGAGACGGGGGCGGGCAAGGCTTGCCAGACGAAGCCGGCACGGCTTCTGATTCCGGCACGGTCGCTGGCGAAATCTGCGATGGCGCCGACAACGATGACGATGGCAACAAGGACGAGGGCTTTGCCTGCGTCAGCGGCGCAGCCGATACGACCTGCACGACTTCATGCGGCTCCACGGGCATCGGTACATGCACCGCGCAGTGCCAGGTCCCCACGGCAGGAGCCTGTGTAGCGCCGATGGAGCAATGTGATCGGATCGATCAGGATTGCGACGGCATCGCGGATGACGGGTTTTCGTACTCTACGCTGGGATATCAAGTTTGGACGCAGACGGAGTTTGCGACTGATAAGCCGCCGACGGTTGGAAACGTGGCGCTGCTGAAGCGCAACGCGGGAGGCGCCTGGATGGCATACCGCGCCTTTGACGCAGACGACGTCGAACGCGATCTTAGGGTCGGACGCCTCGATGCAAACGGTCTGTACTTGGACTCCCCAACCACACCAAGAAAACCCGGAGACGCGATCGCTTGGGACGGGACAACTCGGTGGACGGCGGACTCTGATGGCAAGTGGATCGCATTGCTTGTGCGCCACCGTGCGCCCGGCGCCCCCTCGCCCAGCACGACCAAGACGATGATGCTGCAAATCTTCAGCGCGGAAGATTTTTCGTTCGCTGCAGAAATCGAACTAGCGTCAGTAGTCAATGATCTTGACGTCACGCCTCAGGACGTATCGGTGTTTGAAGATGCAGAGGGTAATCTGCAAACTCTTGCGGTCTACAACCTTATCCAACCTGCAATGGCCACTCAAACGCTCTACTCGGTGGCAACTCGAACTCCCTCTGGGGGGTTTTCGCAAAAGACCAGAACACTGCTCGCGCAGGCGTTGCATGGTGGCGCCGTCGCTGTCGCGAAGATCCCATGTCACGAGGAGTGGCTCTTGGGCCATGCACTTCTGATCAACGAAGGAAGGTACCGAGACCTGCGCCGCGTAGACACTCATGCGGAATTCGTCGGGGCGGCCGTAGACACGTTGGTGGACAGCACTGGTCTTCTCGGATTGGCCGCGGGGGAATCTGAATGCGCGGATGGAGGTCCTGACCCTCAGATGCTTGCGGTCTATGCGATCTCCGATTTTGGGACGCGCTCACGCGTTTGGTCGGTCGATCGAGCCACCGGCGCATTTTCCAGTGTCGGCTCGGATTTCGATCTTGGTCTGACTAATGTGGCAGCGATCCAGAGTGGCGGCCGCTGGTTCGTTGCAGGCATAGCGCAGGCCCCTAACTTCAACGCATCAGCGAGCGAGGTGAACCCACTGGCGCCCGCCTCAGACCGCACCAAGGCAGTTCCACTTTTTCAAGGTACGACAGGCGCTGACCCCGGCTACTTAGGCGCGGGCTACGGATTTGGCTTCACGATGCCTACTAGGTCGGCAGTCATCGATGCTGGTCGCGCGGTCGTCTTCGGCTTCCCGAGTGGATTCGCGAACACGACAGCAAGCCCCAACTTAGACGCTCTGCGCACTACTGCGCTACCAAACAGCACAGCGCCCGCAACTGCAGTCACCTATCGAGTGGGTTGCCCGTAGCTCTGGCACCAACAACAAGTGGCGACCCGCATTCGCAGATCGCCGCCGGCCCTTGCTACGAACTGCGATTACTCGATTACATCGATAGGCCCGAGCATGTCGTAAATGCTGGTGCACATTCACGCATCTGGCACGCCTGGCACTTCGGGTCAGCAGCCGTAGTGCTTGGACACTTCGAAAAGTCGCTGTTGGGCGCGCTAGGCGCGCATTCTCCTGTGCCCATGAACCCTCCGATTGCGAGGTCCACGCACTCGTTAGGAACGCAAGTGGTGATCGTGTCGAAGCACTTCTGACAGCCTGCGGAAAGTTGCTTGAGGGTTGGAGCCTCTTCGGCGATGCATTTTGTCTGTGCTGCTGCGCCTTGGAGAATGTGTTTGCCTGCACAAGCGCCGCCTTCGCAGGCGAGCTTCTCTACTTTGGCTGCATCGATGATCGCCTTATCGGCCGCGTTGGTGCAAGCGCCTGCCACAGGTGTACCAGTGGTACTTCCCGCGTCCGCCCCGCCAGCAGTAGGTCCAGCAGTCGCGCCGCCGGTCGCGCCAGCCGTGTTATCGCCGCCCGTTGCGCTCGCGTCTTCTTCTGTGGCGTTTGCGCCCGTGTTCGTGTTCGCGCCGCCGTTCGTAGCGTCATTTGCGGTGCCGTTGGACGCGCCGTTGGACGCGCCGTCTTCGCCGTCATCACTGCCCGAATCACCGCAACCGATGACCGACATAAGACCCAATATCACTAAGCCAATCTTCCACTTTGTCATCGCCCTACTCCTATTCGAAGAAGCTAAATCTGTTGCGCTTATGAAAGGACCGCCTTATTCGCAGGCCGGCAGACTGCAGAGAGCTCCGAGAATCTGCGCATCACTAGCCAGCTCAAGATCGAGGTCCGCTGTTTCCCCCGCTGCCGCAATGGTGGCCTCTGGGAGAGGCATGACCGAACCCAACAGGTCGCAGGTGTCTGGGCCTGCCGTCTCGGGCTTGGTAGGATCCACATTCTCATTCACGTCCAGGAACGGAATGACAACGTAAGGCTCGGCGCGCGGAGGGATGCCGCTAATCTCAAAATCGACAGTCTTACCGCCCGTAAAGTCCACGCAGCGTATCAGCATATTTGCCACTGGTTTGGCAGCATCGGGATCACCCGGACAGCCGTTGGAAGGGTCAAAACCAGGCATCACCGCCAAGTACAGATCACCCTTGGCCGCGTATGTGCCGCCCGGCTTTGCCATGTCTCCGAGCGACACCTTACCTTTGATCGAGCCCGTGCTCGCGCTCGCGGCGGTGCTCTGCGGGTCGACTCCGCACTCCACGTTACCCGCATCCTCGGTGCCGTTGCCGTTGCCGTCTGCTTCATCCTTCTTGTCGTCGCCGCACGCGACTGCGCCCAGTAGCGCCAAGAGCAAGGCCGTGTTCTTCATCCCAAGCATGTTCGTGCCTCCAGACATCTCGTGCTCCGATTCACACATTGATTCGCGCGCCGTAGACACTCGTGTCTCGTTTATTGCCATCCACATTCGCTCTTTTTTGAGCCTCGGTCAACAGCGTTAACCCTAGTCCACACCAGCCATGGCGCGCCAGCCGTGGAGCAGCCCATTTCAAGAACTCGCACTGCGTTCGGCAATCGGGACGAACGCTTGGAAAACATGGCACTATCCGTCGAGGGTCTTCGCGCACCGTGCGGCTCATTCGATTGGTCTTAAGCGATCTGCATCTCGGCACGGGCGTGCCGGAGGGCGAGCTTAATCCGCTCGAAGACTTTTACTACGACGAGCGCTTCGCCGAGCTGCTCGCGCACTACGAGAAGAAGTGCGGCGCGGGCACGCAGATCGAGCTGATCCTAAACGGCGACATATTCGACCTGCTCAAGGTCCAGATCGATGGCGTGTGGCCGATCGAGATCACCCAGGAGGTAGCCGAGCAGAAGCTGCGTCTGTGCCTCGATGGCCATCCGCGTTTTGTCGCGGCCTTGCGCAGCTTCCTTGCCAAACCCGAGCGCAGACTCGTTTACTTGCCGGGCAATCACGATCTCGACATGTGGTTTCCCGCTCCGCAGGAGCTGTTTAAGCGCTACGTGGCGCCCGGTGAGGCAGGTGATCGCGTTCGCTTCATCACGAGCAGCGACACTTACTTCTTGCCCGAAGGCATCCAGATTCGTCACGGACATCAGCTCGAGCCCATCCATCGCGTCGACTACCAAAACATGACGCGCAAGCGCAAAGACGGGGTCGAGATTCTCGACTTGCCCTGGGGCAGCCTGTGGATTTTAGAGGTGATGAATCCCGCCAAGCTGATCAAGCAGCACATCGACCGCGTGCAGCCGTTTCGGCGCTTCATCCTCGGCGGTTTGTTGTTCGAGCCGCGCTTTACGTTGATGTTTCTTTGGCACTGCGTCGTGCACTACCTGCGGCGTCGCATCTTTACGATTCGCGCCTGGATGGAGCGCATTCGTAGGTTGCCAAGCCTCGTGGTCGACGAGATCGTCGGTATCGGCAACTACGATGAGCAGGCCGAGCGCGCGCTCGCCAAAGTACGCGGCGCGCACACGTTGATCGTCGGTCATAGCCACGCACCACGTTTTCGCACGCTCAAGGGCGGCAAGCTGCTCGTGAACACAGGCACCTGGATCGACATGATCAATCTCGACCTGCGCCATCTCGGGCAGGCGAGCGGACTTACTTACGCGTTGATCGAATACACCGATACGGGCAAAGCTCAGACCTCGCTCCTGCGCTGGCATGGCAACCGCGATCCCATGGAGCGCGTACCCTACGCCGACTGATCGTCAGACACAGCACGCGGGTGCCAGCGCAGCTCAGGGCGCCGGCGCTATCTCGATCAGACTCTCAGCGTCTTCTTCGACGGCCACGCACGAAGCCTGGCAGCGATAATAGAGCGCGTGCACGCGAAAGATCGCCGTGCCGGCTGCGCGCGCCACGATAGGCACGGCAAACCGTAAGGTCTGCGCCTTGGGGTCTTCGGCGTCGAGTCGCAACAAGCGGCCACGCACGACATCGAGGGCCGACCCCTCACTGCTGGTCGTCAGCAACACTGGCTCGCCCGTATCTGCAGGCAGGGTCAGCTGCACCGTCAGCGTCGCCCGGGCGCCCACGTGCATCGCTTCGTGCTGGTCGATGCTGATCGACGCAGCGACAGGCGGGGAGGGCTGCGCCAGCGCCAGCGGTAACCACAGGCACATCACGGCGACAACCGGCACAAGACGCATGGCGACAGCGTACCTCTCGCGGGCCGCGACCACTACGGCCGTGATCCCAGCAGCACGCGAATCGCACGTAACCCTTGCGATAAATGGAGGGAGACGGCATTTTGGCCCACGTGTCGAGCACTCGCGCATCACGCATGCCTGTTCCGCGTGGCGCGGCCTTTCGTAACTGGCGCCGCGCAGTGAGCTCGTCGCGGACCTGGCATGCCCTGTGGATCAAGATGGGCCAGGACAACATCCTGATGCGGGGCTCGTCCCTAGCCTTCGAGACGTTGTTGTCGATCGTGCCGCTGATAGCTGTGATCATGGCCGCGACACGCGCGCTCGGTGGCAGCACACAACAAGTGGCGTTGCTGCATTATCTCGCCGAGCAGTACATCCCGGCCTCTGCCGGAGCTGCCGTCAATCGCGTGTTGCCGCTGATCGAAAGCCTCGATCTACGCACGATCGGCATCGTCGGATTGATCGCGCTTTTGCCCGTGATCTTTTCGCTCGTCGACGCTGTCGAAGGAGCGCTGTCCGATATTTTCGGCGCGCCTCGCCGCAATCACTGGTGGCGGCTGCTCGTGCTAGGTGGGCTCCTCACGTTGGCGCCGATCGGATCGCTCCTTACGGTGCGATACGTGCCGTGGAGCGCCCTCGCCTTCGATCATGTCGTGGTCCCCTCGATCGCCGTCGCGCTGCTCCTTTACGGGATTTTCCGCAAGCTGCCGAATGCGCGCATCAGTCATCGCTCGGCGCTGACCGGCGGCGTGACGGCGGGCATCTTACTAGCGCTCGCCAAGGCCGGCTTCGGCTTGTACGCCACCCACCTTTCCAAGGGTTTGCATTTGTTGTGGGGTGCGATCGCCTTCGTACCGTTGCTGCTGTTTTGGATGCTCCTCACCTGGTGCATCGTGCTGTTCGGCGCAGAGCTGGCCGCCACCATCGAGCGCGTGCTGACTGGAATCGAGCAGCCCCACCTTCATCGCAAGCGAGCCCTCTACCGACGCAGTCGCCTGCGCCGACGGGTCGCACGGAAGGCCGTCCAAGAAGCCACGCTAAAGCCGTTCACCCCCAACGGCCTTGACGAACCGACATAGCGCGCGCCATCTTGTCAGAATGCGAGACATCCTGACATGAGCTCAGACAAAATGGACATGACCGTGCTGGTCGTCGACGACGAAGTGGCCAATGTGGAGTCCCTGCAGCGCATTTTCGAGCGCGAGGGCATGCGCGCGTTCACGGCCACAAGTGGTCAAAGGGCCTTGGAAATTTGCCGTCAGCACCGCGTACACGTCGTACTGACCGACCTGATGATGCCGGGCATGGACGGCGTGTCCCTGATCAAGGCCTTAGGCACCGTGGCCCCGGATGTAGAGACGGTGGTCATGACGGCCTACGGTACGGTGGAAACAGCCGTGCAAGCGATGCGCGAGGGAGCCTACGACTTTGTAGAGAAGCCCCTGAAGCGCGTGCAGATCGTGAAAACCGTGCGCAAGGCAGCCGAGCGGCGCGCGCTCGTGACGGAAAATCGCGATCTCAAGCGCGAGCTTACGCAGCTCAAGCACAAGAGTATCGTCGGCTCCTCGGCGCCCCTGCGTCGTGCCTTGGCGGTCGCGACGCAAGCTGCGCCCTCCACTGCGAACGTGCTCGTGCTCGGTGAAAGCGGAACGGGCAAGGAGCTGATTGCGCGCCACGTGCACGAGCATAGTCAGCGCAAGGGCGAGTTCGTGGCGGTCAACCTGGCCGCGCTTCCAGAAACGATCGTCGAGTCCGAGATCTTCGGTCACGAAAAGGGCTCGTTTACCGGGGCCTCGCAGCGACGTGAGGGACGCATTGCGCAAGCGCGCGGCGGTACGCTCTTTCTCGACGAAATTGGCGAGCTCACCCAACAGGTGCAGGTGAAGCTTTTACGCGTCTTGCAAGGCGGCGAGTACGAGCCGCTCGGCGGACGCACGGAAAAGGCCGATTTTCGCCTGATTGCCGCGACCAATCGCGACCTTACTAAGGAAGTGCGCGAGGGCCGCTTTCGCGAGGATTTGTTCTATCGCCTGAACGTGATCGCGATCACCTGTCCGCCGCTGCGGGATCGCTCGGAAGACGTGCCGTTGCTCGTCGATCATTTTGTCGAGATCTACAGCCGCAAAAACGGACGCGAGCCGTTGAAAGTTACGCGCGAGGCGCTCGATCGACTGTCAGGTTATCCATGGCCCGGAAACGTGCGTGAGCTTGAGAATGTGATCGAGCGCGCGGTCGTGCTCTCGACCGACGACACGATCCGCGAGAGCGATCTGCCCGAGCCTATCGCGACCACACAGCCTGCACTGCGCGCGCTTGCATTCTCGATCGGCACGCCGCTCGAAGAGATTGAACGACGAGTGATTCATGCGACCCTCGAGCACACCGGAGGGGACAAACGTCTGGCTGCGCAACTGTTGGGAATCGCGACGCGAACTATCTACCGTAAGCTCGACGCCGATCGCAAAGATGATGGCGACGAGGATGGGCTAAGCGACGCCCAGTGACATTTTGTCCGGCGCGGACTCAGGCCTCCGAACCCTGCTGACAAGATGTCCCGTGCGGATCGGCTTGCGGCGTCCACTAAAGCTGCGACAAAGCGCGCGAAAACCCGCTGAACCGCTCCAAAACGTACGATCGGCACGGGGGTTGCTCTGCGAACCCCGAGGAACTGAAACCCACCATGGTCAATGAGCGAAAACAGAAGCTGCTGCGCACGGGCGCAATCCTGTTCACGCTATTGATCAGCGCCCTATTGTGCGCCCGTGGTGCGACTCAAATCATCGCCTCCTCGCTGCTGCCGGTACAAGAGAAGCCCGCAGCAAAATCACTGCGCGGGGTTAGTCGCGGCACCGAGGAGCGTCCCCCGACACCCCGCGAGCTCGCGCAAGCGGTACTCACGCGCAACATCTTCGATTCTCAAACGGGCTCGATGGACTGGGACCCGCCGATCGAGCAGCAGCTCGTGAGCGACGAGACGCCCAGCGAACCGATGCAAGATCCCGATGGGGAGCCCGCGTTGTGCCAGGGCGCGCTGCGCTTGGTGGCATCGTTTGTGGTGCCGCGCGTGCCAGACCTGTCGTTTGCGTCGATCGAGGCGGCTGGTAAGACGATGCTCTATCGCTCGGGCATGCAGGTGGATGGCCACGACCTAGTCGGCATCCGCGAGCACCGCGTGTTCATGCGTCCATCTGGGCGACCGCTGTGTCAGATCACGATGTTCAAGCCACCAGAAGGCGTAGGCCAGCCGCAAGCGATGGCCGAAGCGCCGATCGAGCAAATGGAGCCGCCGTCGCGAGCCACTTCCGGCGGGCTGTCTGAAGACGAGCTTTCCCAGGGCATCACGCAGGTGAGCGACACGCAATACAGCGTGGCCCGCACGCTGCTTGATAAGGTGTTGTCCAATCAGAGCGAGCTGATGCGCGCTGCACGCATCATTCCGTACGAAGAAAACGGACGCGTGATCGGCGTGAAGGTCTACGGCATTCGCCGTTCGAGCTTGCTCGGCCGCCTCGGCGTTCAAAATGGCGACGTACTGCGCACGATCAATGGGTTCGATCTGTCGAGCCCGGATTCCGCCCTCGAGGCCTATACCAAGTTGCGTGAAATGGATCAGTTCACGATCGCAATGGTGAGGCGAGGGCAGCCCAGAAACATGGATTACACGGTGAAATGACGCACCGGCTCTCGATTGCTTGATTAAGGAGCGACGCGCGTGAGACTTCGTAGATACCTGCCGATACTCGCCTTGGCGGCCACCATCGTGGCCATCGTTTTCAGCGTTTTCAGCTCGGCTTCAGCCCAGGACGTTAACCGCCCACCCCAACGCCCTTTTCCGCTTGGACCGCGGCCAGGCGATGCGATCAAACAGCAAGGCTCGCCGAGCCTTAGCCCGCCTGGCGGTCAGGGCCGGGCAGGCCCCGATGGCACCCCTTCGAATGCGCCGGGCGAGCTGCCGCGCTTCGAAACGGGCATCGACTTCAAGCCGACGCCTCCTGGGAGTAAGATTACCTTTAACCTAGAAGATGCGGAGCTGACGGACTTAGTCCGTCTTATCTCGAGCATTACCGGCAAGGCGTTCATTATTCCTAGTAAGACGCGCAGCATCAAAGCGACCGTCTATGCACCAACTAAGGTTACCGCCGCCGAAGCTTACCGTGCCTTCCTGTCGATTCTCGAGCTCAACGGGCTCGCGTTGGTGCCCTCCGGTCGCTACCTGAAGGTGGTCGAGTCACAGGGGGTCGAGGCCAAGACCATACCGCTTCTACTCGATCAAAACGTACCTGCCGAGGATCGTTTCGTTACGCATCTTTTGCGTGTGAACAACGTGTCGGCCGAAGACGTAGCCACCCTGCTTGCGCGCTTCAAGTCTGCGGAAGGCAACGTCACAGCTTACGCTCCGACCAATACACTGATCATCACGGACACGGGCAACAACATCCGGCGCATGCAGCGCCTGATCGGTGCCATCGATGTCGAGCGCGGCGGAGAGCAGCTGTGGATCGAACCCGTGCATCATGCCAACGCGAGCGAGCTCGCCGCACGATTGACCGAGATCTTTCCGATCGGCGCCAAAGCAGCCGCAGGCCCTGACGCAGCGCCTGCACGAGCACCGCGCGCCAGACCTCCCACTCCCCCTGGAGGACCCGGCCAGCCCGGCGGCACCGAACCAAGCACGGTCGGCACGCGTAGCGCCGGATTTCGCGTCACCAACATCCTCCCCGATGAGCGAACCAACTCGCTGATCATCATGGCCACCGAGGCCGCGTACATGCGCATCCTCGAGCTTATTCGCCACCTCGATAAGCCACTCGACGGCGACGGTGGCATCCATGTGCACCCCCTGCAGCACGGCGACTCCGAAGAGATTTCAAAGACGCTTACCGCGCTTGTCGGCAGCGGCGGCGCCAAGCCTGCCAAGGGCGCGGCCGGGGCAGCGGCCCCCGCTGCGGTGTTCGAAGGTCAGATCGCGGTGACCTCGCACAAACCGACAAACTCCCTGGTCATCACCTCCTCGCTTCACGACTACGCCGCGCTTAGGCGCGTGATCGATAGACTCGACTCGGAGCAACGACAGGTCTTCATCGAGGCGGTGATCGTCAACCTCGACGTCAACAGCTCGCGCAGCTTTGGCTCCTCTTACTTCTCGGGCATCCCTGACTTTCCTGCCAGCGGCTCGTTCGGCGCGGGTGGCTTTAACTCCGGAAGCCAACTAGCAGCGGCGGCTGCGGGCGGAACCGGCATCGGCGTGCTTGCCGGCGGCGTCAGCGCGGCAGGTGGTGGCGGACAAGACGCCCTGAGCGGCTTGGCGGTCGGTCTACAGGGGCCACAGATTCAGGGCGGCCCGCCCGGCTTGAGCATTCCCTCGTTCGGCGTGGCCTTGGCCGCATTTGCGAACTCCGGTGAAGCGGACTTGATCGCAACCCCGCATCTCTTGGCGCTCAATAACGAAGAAGCAGAAATCAACATCGGCGCCAACGTCCCCTTGCAGGGCAGCGCCGTGGGCGGCTTGGGCAGCTTGCTGGGAGCGGCCGGAGGCGCGGGTGCGGCCGGTGCCGGCGGCGCAGCAGGCCTTGCAGCACTGGGCGGATTGGGCGGCTTGGGCGGTGGTGCCGTACCGCGTGGCGACGTCGGAACGCGCATCCGCATCACACCCCACATTAACGAGAGCGACGAAATCCGGCTCGAAATCGACGAAGAGATTTCGGACGTCGGCGCACCTGTCGCCGGTAACGTCGGCGCCGTTCCGATCAACCGACGCACTGCGAAGACTCAGGTCGTAGTTCGCGACCAGCAGACGGTCGTGATCGGCGGCCTGATGCGCGATTCGATCGTGCGTACGCAAAACAAGATCCCGCTGCTCGGGGACATCCCAGTCATCGGCTTTCTCTTCCGTTCGACCAAGTCGCAGAAGTCAAAGCAGAACCTGCTGATGTTTCTCACGCCCTACGTGGTGCGCAGCCAAGCGGACCTTCGCACTATCTACGAACGTAAGCTGCGCGAACGGCAGGAGTTCTTGGATCGCTACTTCGTGTTCAGCACCCATGAGTATCGCCCCACCCTCGACTACTCGCGTACGCGCGGTCTCGTGTCCGAGATCATGTCGCAGATGGGCAAGGTTAGTTCCGACAAGCTGCTCGCAGCCGAGCTCGCCGAGCAACCGCGACCCGACCACGTGCCACGCTCGCCGGTCGGAGCGTTTGGCGCGAGCGGCGCAGTAGAGGGAGATGACACCGTGGTCGAAGACGGCGAGGCCACGACCGGCGAGCCCGGCGCTCCCTTCCCCGAGGAGGCGCCGCCTCCGCCGATGCCGGAGCCGCCTATCCTCCAAGAGCCTCCTATCGGCCTGGAGCAATGAAGTATGGACGAAGCTTACCTAGGTGAGATTCTCGTCCGGCGCGGTGTGGTTGCAGCCGACCGCATCGAAGAAGCCCTGCGCATCGCAGACGAGAAGGGAGCGCGTCTTTCGGATGTGCTGCTCGCCTCGCGCGCAGCGGATGAAGTTCAGATCGCCCGCGCGCTCGCAGAGGAGGCGGGCTTACCGTTCATCCTCGATATTAAGGCCGATCAAGTGCCAGGCGATCTGGTAGAGCGAACCCCCATCAACTTTGCGCGGCAACACGGCGTGCTTCCCATCGGCCGCGAGGGCGAGGTTGTGATCGTCGCGGTGTCTAACCCGCTCGATACAGGTCCGCTCGATGATTTGCGCGCGCTATTGGGTGTGAGTGTCACGCCCGTGGCCGCTCCCCACGACGCTATCGAGCGCGCTATCAATCGCGTGTACGAGCGCAAGGACGAAAACGCCCTGTCAGAGAGCGACACCAAGGGCGACGAAGAAGAGTTGCAAGACTTGATCGACATGACGGACGAAGCGCCCGTCATCCGTTGGGTCAACAATCTTTTCTACAACGCGGTGCGCGATCGGGCCTCGGACATTCACATCGAGCCGACGGACAAGGAAGTTATCGTGCGCAATCGCATCGATGGCGAGCTCTACCCCGTCAAGCAAGCGCACAAGGGCTTTTTGCCCTCGATCGTTAGCCGCGTGAAGATCGAAGCCGGGCTCAACATTGCCGAAAAGCGCCTGCCGCAAGACGGTCGCATCACGAAGAAGATCCAGGGCAAGCTGATCGACGTCCGTGTATCGACGATTCCAACCGCCAAGGGCGAGCGGATCGTGATGCGTCTGCTCGACAAGGAGAACATTCTTCTCGACCTGACCGACTTGGGTTTTGATCCGGATCAGCTCTCGACGATGGAGCATCTGATCGGACGCCCTAACGGGATTGTGCTCGTTACCGGCCCGACAGGTTCGGGTAAGACGACGACGCTGTATGCCTGCCTCAATAAGGTGAATCGACCCGAGGTCAATATTCTTACGGTCGAAGACCCGGTCGAATATGAGCTCAAGGGCATCGGCCAGATGCAGGTGCAACCTAAGATCGGGCTCACGTTCGCTTCCGGCCTACGCAGCTTCTTGCGTCAGGACCCGGACATCATCATGGTCGGCGAGATTCGAGATCATGAGACGGCGGAGATCGCGATTCACGCGTCGCTCACCGGCCATCTCGTGCTCAGCACGTTGCATACCAATGATGCCGCTGGTGCGATCACGCGTATGGTCGAGATGGGCGTGCAAGCCTTCCACATTTCGTCGTCTTTGATGGCCGTTTTGGCCCAGCGTCTGGTGCGTCGCCTGTGTAGCAAGTGCCGGCAACCTTACTTTCCCAGCGACGAGGATCTTCGCTCACTCGGCATTGACCCGCGTCCGTTTCCAGCGGTGCCGGGTAGCACTCCGCCTCCTGCACCCGTGTTTCTGCCGCCCTCGGATCCAGAAGACATGCTGGTTTCGGCCGACGACCTGAAGGTGGAAGGTCTCGACAAGAACGCACGCCCGCTCTTCTATCGACCGGTCGGCTGCGAAGCTTGCGCACAAACGGGGTATCGGGGCCGTATCGGCATCTACGAGATGCTCGTGATCACCGATGCCGTACGCAAGGACATCCTAAACAGCTCGGATTCCAACACGATCACGCGCACGGGCACCAAGCAGGGCATGCGTACGCTGCGCCAGGACGGCGCACGGCAGATCCTAAAGGGCGTGACAAGCGTCGAAGAAGTTCTCGCGGCCACGCAGGCCGGCGACCTGGAGTAACGAGATGGCGGTCTACGCGTGGCGCGGCGTCAACGCCGCTGGCAAAGACGTCAAGGGCGTTGACGATGCCGACAATCCCAAGGCATTGCGCGTCACCTTGCGCCGCCAAGGCGTCATGGTCACGAACGTCGAGCAGGAGAGCGCCGCAAAACAGAAGCAGGCGCGCAACGTCGACTTCAAGCGGTTCTTCTCACGCGTCAACCAGAGCGATCTCGCACTCACCACACGTCAGCTCGCAACCCTGCTCAAGGCCGGCATTCCGCTAGTCGAAGCCCTGGATGCTTTGATCGATCAGGTCGAAAAAGAAGACCTGCGTTCGGCCCTCACCAACACGCGGGATAAGGTCAACGAAGGCATCGCGTTCAACAACGCCTTGCGCAATCACCCGAAAATCTTCGGCGACCTGTATACAAACATGGTCATGGCGGGCGAGACGGCTGGCAATCTCGACGTGGTACTCGCTCGGCTTGCTGATGTGCTGGAAGCGCAGAGCCGCCTCAAAGGTAAGATCTCGAGCGCCCTCGCCTACCCGGCCGTGATGATGGTCATGACCTTTCTCGTGATCACCGTGATGATGACCCTGGTCGTCCCTAAGGTCACTGCGATCTTCGAGGATTTCGGACAGGTACTGCCCTGGTATACGCGCGTGCTGATGTTCGTGAGCCACGTCTTCACGGACTATTGGTATCTCTTGATCGTAAGCGTCGTGGGCGTCGTATACGGCTTTCGACGCTGGCTCAACTCGCCCGAGGGACGTAGGCAATGGGATCTATTCGTGCTCAGTGCGCCGATCTTCGGCCCGCTGACCACTAAGGTTGCATGCGCGCGTTTCGCTCGAACCTTGAGCACGCTGCTGCGCTCGGGTGTGCCGGTGCTGACCGCCCTCGAGATCACGCGCAACGTGCTCGTCAACACCGAGCTCATGCGCGTGGTCGACGAATCGCGCACCTCGATCCGCGAAGGTGAATCGATCGCCAAACCGCTCGCGCGCAGCAAGCGTTTCCCGCCGATTGTTACACACATGATAGCCATCGGTGAACGCTCAGGTGAGCTCGAGGCGATGCTCGAGAACGTGGCCGACGCCTACGATGATCAGATCGACGCCCAGGTGCAGGCGATGTCGAGCCTGCTCGAACCCTTGATGATCATCATCATGGGTGGCCTTACGGGTGGCATTACCTTTGCCATTCTGATGCCGCTCATGCAGATGAACGAATTCGTGACGGGGGGCTGAGATGGCGAAGCGGAAAAAGACGCAGGATTCGCGCCTTTCGCTGCCCTGGGAGCACGGGCATGGCTTGCTTGCGGCGCTGTTCTCGGGTCGACGCATGTGGCCCTTGCTCACGCTGCTAGCGCTGGTGACGGGGACCGCGGGCGCTTCTGTGATCGGCGAGAGCCGTGCGGACCTGCTCTCCACGCGTGCGACGTTGAGCGAAGTCGCGCGCGTCACGCGCCTGTTCGTACGCCACGTCGGTCGCTGTCCACGCAACCTGGCAGAACTTGTAAATCCGCCCAAGTCAGGCGTGCAGTACCTCCATGAAAGCCCGCAGGACGCCTGGGGCCGCACGCTGTACTTTCGCTGCTCGGAAGGCGAGCACGCGCAGATTGAGGTCGTGAGTGCCGGTCCCAGCGGCTCTTTCCTCGATGACGACAACGTAATGTGACGCGCGAGCTGCGCGAGACAATCAGGAGACCCTGACCATGCTGAAGCAATCCAAACTATCGAACGCCTCTCTTCGACGCAGGACGGCCGCGCGCAAGAGCGTGCAAGGCATGACCCTGATTGAGATCATGATCGTGGTCGTGATCATGGCGATGATCGCCGCCGGCGTAGGCTTTGCGGTCCTGCCTCAGCTTGATCGCGCCAAGGAGCGGGACACCGAGGGTGGTGTCCAGACTGTGCGCGCCGCCGTGACGCTCTACATCGCCACGAATAATGCGGAGTGCGCGACGGTTGAACAGTTGCTCGAAGACAAAATCCTCGACAAAGGCAAGTCCAGCCGCGACGCCTGGGATCGCGAATTTCGAATCGAATGCGACGGTTCAGAGGTCACGGTGACCTCGGCTGGCTCGGACGGAGAGTTCGAAACCGAAGACGACATCAAGTGAACCCCTATGCTCGCCCTTCCCGCCGATCAGAGTCGAACGCAGACTCGTCAGAGTCGAACGCAGACTCGTCAGGGCCGAACGCCTCGTTCGCGCGCCGGCCTGACGCTGATCGAGATCATGGTGGTTGTCGTGATCGTGGCGATGGCGGCGAGCGGAGCGAGCATCGGGCTTGGCGCCCTGACGCGCACCAGCCTGCGTAGTGCTTGCCTGCGGGTGATGGCGCTTTCCCGTTACAGTTACCACCGCGCCTTGACCCACGGCACCACCGTCCGGATGACCCTGGATTTGGGTAAGCATACGATAGGCCTCAGCGAGGCCCATGGCCGCATCACCCTCGTTCGCAGCGACGCCCCATTACGCGAGACGCTGCGCGAGGATGACGAGCGCGGCGATCCAGGCGCGGCGATCGACCCCTGGGAGGCGGCCAAACAGAAGATGGCCAAACCCGACGAGCTTACTTTTCCTGTATCGCCCTTTTCAGCGCTAAGCTCGCCGAGTGGCAAGGCCATTCCGCGCTTAGCGACGCAGCCAATTGGCGACAACATTCGCATCGTGAAGGTGATTGTCGCCCATGAGGCAGAGCCGCGCGAAGACGGCGTGACGGACCTGTTCTTCTTCCCGAGCGGACTGACACAACATGCGGTTGTTCAGCTCGCCGATCGGAACAACGCGGTGTTTTCTGTCGAAATCCATCCCTTGAGCGGACAGGGTAAGGTGCATGCGGCACCTTATGAGCCCGAGGTGCTGATCGATGATCCCACTCAACGCGACGATCGCGCGTCGGAGGTGGAGGACCGATGAAACACGGGCGCACACGAGGCTTCACGCTGCTCGAAGTCATGGTCGCGGTCGTGATCTTGGCAGTGGGCCTGAGCTCCCTCTTCACCAGTCAGGTGGGCGCCATTCGCATCGCTCAGCGCGCGCGCATGACCACAGTCGCCTCGTTGCTAGTGCGCTGCAAAATGGCCGAGGTCGAAGAACGTATTCTCAAAGAGGGCTGGCCTGGCACCGCGCTTGAAGGCCGCGACGAGTGTTGCGAGGGCGCGGAGCACGACGGCTTTGCTTGCGAGTACAAAGTGGAGCGCATCGTCTTGCCCGATCAGACGGGGTCAGAGGAGGAGGCAGAAGGCGCGCTTAAGGCTGGAGTCGGTCAGAGCAGCAGCGCAGGCGGGGCGACCGCGGGCGGTACCGACCCACTTAGTGCGATTGGCGTTCCCCTCAACGGTCCGCTCGGCGCGCTGTCGGGACTTGGAGGCGCAGGTGGCGGCGGTGACGCATCGGGCGGCGGCGGTGATCCCCTCGAGGCCATGGTCATGGAGTTCACCTTCCCGATCATGAAACCTCTGATCGAAGAGCAGGTGCGGCGCGTGACGGTCACCGTGAATTGGAAGGAAGGCTCGTCGGAGCAGAAGATGGACGTGGTGCAGTTCATCGTCAACGAGCTGCCCATGGTCATTCCGGAAGATGAAGAATCAGAAGACCCGCCGGGCACGGGCGGATCAAGCAGCGGCGGGGGCACCCAGTGAAGCGCGCTGGTATGACGTTAATCGAGATCATGGTCGCGATCAGCATTTTCGCTGCTGTGGGTGCCTTGATCTACGGCGGCTTTGCGCAGACCTCACGTGCCAAAAAGCTGCTTGAAACGCAGCTTGATCGCTACCACGCGATCAGCACGGCCATCGAACGCATGAACCGTGAGCTCGCCTCTGCCTACGTATCGGTGCACGTCAATCCTAACCAGTCCCTGCAACCGATGCAGACGGCGTTCATCGGCAAGGACAGTGGCTTTGGCGACCGCATCGACTTCAACTCCCTCTCCCACATACGCATGTATCGGGATGCAAAAGAGTCAGATCAGAACGAGCTCTCTTACTTTCTTGCAGATGCACCTAACGGTGACAACAAGCTGCTCGCGAGACGCATGCAACCTCGGCCCGACGACCGCCCGGGCGAAGGAGGTCGTGTTGAGATCTTGCTCGATGACGTGCTTGAGCTTCAGTTCGAGTATCTCGACCCGATCTCGCGCGAGTGGGTGCGCTCCTGGGATACGACGAGCGCATCCGCTCAGATGAATCGCCTGCCTGTGCAAGTAAAGATCATGCTTACGGTTCCAGGCGTGATGAAGGGTAAGAAGACCGAAGTGTTCGGTACGCGCGTATCGATTCCAATCACTTATGCGATCAACCACGCGGCCTATCAGCCATGAGCACGCGAAGGCTACGAACAGAACGGGCGAGAGCTGAGCTTCGGCGAGCTGAGCGTCGGCGAGCTGGGCTTCGACCGTGCGCGAATCAGCTCCCGCAGCGTCGTGAGCGACAGGAAGGCTTTGCCTTACTTTTGTCGCTCGTGGCGATCGCCATCTTGTCGGTGATGATTACGGATTTGCATGAGACGACCGGCATGGGCTTTGCCGCGGCCAACGCGCAGCGCGACCGCATGCGAGCCGAATACCTCGCCAAAAGTGGTGTGAACTTGACGCGCATGCTGATCGGCCAAGAGCCCGCGCTGCGAAAGCTCGTCGACCCGCTTTACCGGGGTCTTACCGGACGCCGCGCGCCGCAGATTCCGGTCTGGCAATTTGCCAACACGATCTTGCGACCATTCGAGGATTTCGAAGGCTCGAAAGAAGACGTATCCGCAGCGGGCTATGACCTGGGCCTCGCGCAGGGGCTAGGAAACACGGGCGGCACGTTCGAGGTTTTCGCGGTCGCCGAGAACAGTAAGGTTAACGTCAACTATCGCTCTATCCGCGACCCTGCCGGCTCGCAGACGCAAGTTGCGATGCTGCTTTATTCGCTCACCGGCGGCTACCAGCCGAGCCCGAACAAGTACGACCCGCTGTTTGCTCAATTCGACGAGCGCGGGCGGCTGACCACTCGGCTCGATGTCATTGCAAACGTGGTCGACTGGTGGGACCTCGACGAGCAGCGCACCCAGTTTGACCCTGCGCTCGCCGCCACCACGTCCGCAGGCGGAGAAGACACTTCCTACTACAGCTCGCTTCGCAGTCCTTACTCTATTAAGAACGCGCCCTTCGACACGCTCGAAGAAATGCGGCTAGTGCGCGGTGTCAACGATGACTTCTGGGCCACCTTCGTCGATCCGAACCCCGATGACCCGCGCGCACGGCAGGTCACGGTGTACGGCGCAGGTAGCGTCAATCCCAATGAAGCCGAACCAGCGGTGATGCTGGCCCGTGTCTGCTCTTTCCCCGAGCTGCAAAAACAACCGATGTGCACCGATCCCACCGGCGGCGAGGCACTCAAGTTCATCACGCTCATTAGCTTCGCGCGTTCGATTGCACCCATCCCCTGGTTCTCGCGGGGCCGTGATTTCATGGATTTTCTGACGGGCAAGCCGGAGGGTCTCTACGGCAAGCTGCAGTCGTTCGCTACGACGATGGGCAACACGCAGCTGCTCTTCACGCCGATGGTATTCCCAGACGACAAAGATTTTCTGTCGCGCATGCGTCGCTCGTTCACCACGCGTGCGGAGATCCTCACCATCGAAGTCACCGGGCGAGTGGGTCGCGCGCAGACGCGTCTTCGCACCGTGATTCAGCGGGACGCCAGGTGGGTGCCGCCTCCGCCCAACGCAGGCGCTATGCCGCCCCTGGGCATCTTTTACTACTACCGCATCGACTGAAGCTCGAAAGGCTCCTCGGCAATGGCACTTATTTTGGGAATCGACATCGGCAGCCGCAGCGTGCGTGGAGCGCTGCTCAAGACCTCGCTGCGTACGCTCGAGACGGAGCGTTATCTGGAGGTGCCGCTGATGAACCTGTCAGTGGACTCTCCGCCTCTGACTGGCGTCAGCGCCGCCATCAGCGAGCTCCTGGCTTCGCTGCCGAATCCACCGGATGCCATCATCACGGCAATCGATGGCTCGCGTGTTTCCCTGCGACGCGTGAAAATTCCGGAGGCTGCGCGTAAGCGTACGCAGGAGGTCTTGCCCTTCGAGCTCGATCCACTCTTACCGTTCCCGGTCGACGAAGCCATCGTCGACTACCAGGAGGTGGAAACGCGCGACGGTCAGCTCGATCTGCTCGCGGCATGCGTACCGGAAAGTGTGATCGAGGAAGCGCTCGAGGAGCTTGCGAGCGTCGGTCTCTACCCGCGCGAGCTGGCTGTAGGTGCTGCCGCACTCGACGGGCTGCTCGCTACCCTGTCCCCCCCGCCTGATGAGGCATGGCTTCTGTTGGATGTGGCCCAGAATCACACCGATGTCTGTGTCGTTCGCAACGGTGCCTGCGAGCTCGCGCGCACGCTCGATCAGGGCCTTGAGGCGATTCGCGCCCGCCCTCAGTCGATGAAGCACAGTTTGAATCACACCGTCATGAAGTACCGCTCTGACGGCGGTCCGATCCTCTCCAGAGTGGTGGTGCTTGGGGAGGCGACTCAGGACGATAACCTGCCGAGCTGGATCGCAAGCCTCGTTGGCGTCGAGGGTGAAGCGCTCGTGTTACCTCCGCCGAGAGGCAGCACGAGCCCCGCATCGGCCGTATTCGGTAGGGCATGGGCACTCGCAGCGCGTACCTCACGCAAAGGAAAGCGCCTCGACTTGCGTCGTGGAAGGTTTGCGGTGGCGCGTGGTGCGAGCCTGCTGCGTGAGCATGCGGTACTTGTCACGGTGTGCGCGATGGCCCTGGTGGGCAGCTACGTATTCAGCGTCTGGGCCCAGTATCGCGTGGTGTCCGAGGAACGCGATTCCTTGGCGCAGCAGCTGGAACAAGTCACAGAACAGCATTTTCGTACCCCGACGAGCAGCCCCAAGCGCGCGCGGGAGCTACTAGAAGGCGGCGGCCAAATGGCCGGGCCGCTGCCGCGTTATGACGCGTTTCGCACACTCGCCGCGATCTCGGCCGCAATCCCCGAAGGAGTGCTCCACGACACGCGCAAGCTCGAGATTCAGCTCGATGAGCTCGGCCAGACGGGCACATTCCAGATCGATGGCAAGCTGCCCGATCTGACGGCGCGCGATCAGATTGCAGACGCCCTCGAATCCAACGAATGCATTCAGGAGCTCGAACGTGGCAAAACCTCGAGCGCGCCCGGTGAGGACCGTAAGACTTATATGTTGGAAGGTTTAGTCGCATGCCCCGGCAGCATTCGAGATGGTAAGGGCAAAGCGAAAGCTGCCAAGCGCGGAGGACGGCCATGAGACAGCTACAAGACTCGATCCGCGAAAGTTGGGAAAAGCTTTCCGACCGCGAGCGTAGGTTGCTGAGCATCATGGGCAGCGTGGCCGGCCTCTTGTTGCTGTTCGTAGCCGTCTGGGCCTCGTCTTCAGCAGTTGCGGACGTGCAGGAAGAGCGCGATCAGATCCGTAAGGTCCTGGGCGAAATCAGCCGTTCGGGCGAGCTGCTCGCGAAACGGGACGCAGAGCGCGCAGCCCTCGAAGCACGCTTCCAGAGTCGTCCCCCGCCGCTCGCCGCTTTCCTTGAGAACAAAGCGAAGGAGCAGGGGCTCGAGGCGCGGCAGGTGGTGGAGCAGCCAGAAAAAGACGTGAGCGGTTACCGACGACAGAACGTGCGCATTCATTTCTCGGGTGTGTCCCTGCGTCCAGTCATGCGCTTTTTGGCGGATATCGAAAGCGAGACCATGCCGTTGGCGGTCGAGCGCGTGCTGATTGAGCACTACCAGCTCGGCGATAACTACAAGGTCGAAATTGGCGTCATTGCCTTCGAAGAGCGCGCAAAGCCCGCCAAGACTGCCGCGGAGCCCAAGCCATGAATCGCACGCAGTTACTCACGATAGCTGGCTACGGGGCGTTCTTTTGGGCCTGGTTTGCGCTGTTTGCCTACTGGACCTTTCCCTACGATCGCGTGGCTGCGTACCTTACTGATCGTGTCGACCAGGGTGACTCCGGCTACAGTTTAGAGATAGGCTCTCTAGCGCCTTACTGGCTGACCGGCGTAGAGCTGGAAGACGTCAAGCTGCGTCGGGTCAGTCCCGTGGCGTCGCCGACCCCGACCGAGCCCAACGCCGAGGCCGACGACGGCGCCTTCAACGTCCGTGAAGCCCGCGCTCGCTTGAGCATGCTCTCTTTGTTGATCGGCAACCGCGCTGTCAGTTTCGACGCTGAGCTCGAGCAAGGTGCGGTCGACGGTGAGTACGAGGAGTCTGGTGATACGAAGCACCTCGAAGCCACCCTCTCAAAGATCGATCTCGGCCGGCTCGGCGTGCTCGAGTCAGTGCTTTCTCTGCCCGTTAAAGGCGATGTCGGAGGCGAGCTCGACCTGACCTTAGGCAAAGAGCCCACCAAGAGCAGTGGCAACGTCAAGCTGACTATCCGCGGTCTGACGATCGGCGATGGTAAGGCCAAGTTCAAGTTGGGCGCGATGGGCGGGTTGACGATCGATCCTATCGAGGCGGGCACGGTCACCCTGGAGCTCGATGTCAAAGAGGGCCTCGGTACAGTCAAAAAGCTTTCCACTGACGGCAAGGATCTGGAGCTGGACGGGTCGGGCACGATCCGCTTCGCGGAGCCGGTCGCCCGCTCCCGCGTGGACATCCTCGTGCGAATCAAGTTCACCGACGCGTACAAGAACAAGAGCGGCCGAACCAAGGCTCTATTCAGCCTGCTCGATGGAGCGGCCGTTCCCCAGGTGCGAGCCGCCAAAAGCGCGGATGGGGCGCTGCAATTTCGTCTGGTCGGGACGTTGGGCGCCGTCCGAGCATCGCCCGCAGGGCGCAGCGATGTAGGAGGCGCAAGCAACTCACGGAGGCCCATCGCCGCGCCCGAATAGTCGGCAAAGACACAGCACGAGAGCTCGAACGGCAGCCCGCGTAACGAACGAAGCACCACCCTCATCCAACCTCCGCCATCCTCAGCCATCCTCAGCCACGCGCGCGGAGAGCACGCACATGCCTTTTCCGAGGCGACTGTCGGTGCCGTCCGTAACGCGCTAGGCTTGCCACCCGACCCCTTGGAGCGATGGTTCTCATGGCAAAGAAGCGCGGCTCCCAGCCCGTTGAATTAGGGCACGTAGAAAAGCGCGCCGTACATGCATCTCGAACGGTCAGCGCTAGACGTTCTGGCCGCAGCAGCGCTACGCATTCTGACGAGAGTAGCGGAGAGCCACAGGATGGGCATGCTGGCGGTGGCAACGATGACGAAGAAACCGCTCTCGATGCAGAGCTCGTAGAGGGCGAGGTTGCTGACGGCGAAATCGTCGAGATCGATGACTCTGACCTGAGCCTGGCGGCCATCCCATCGGCCAGCGGCTCTGATAAGGGCACGCTCGCACGCTACGACCCATTGCAAGCCTATATGCGCGATGTGCATCGCTATCGTGTGCTCGACGCCGACAAACAGCGCGAGCTCGCCTTACGCTATCGAGAGACCGGCGACCTCGACGCGGCCGCCAGTTTGGTCACGAGCAATCTGCGGTTGGTCGTCAAGATCGCTTACGATTACCGACGCGCTCACCGCAACGTGATGGACCTGATTCAAGAGGGCAACATCGGCCTGATGCAGGCGGTGAAGAAGTACGATCCTTACAAGGGCGTGAAGCTGTCGAGTTACGCTGCCTGGTGGATTCGCGCGTACATCTTGCGCTTCATCCTGAACAACTGGCGGCTGGTCAAGCTCGGCACCACCCAAGCGCAACGTAAGCTGTTCTTCAATCTCAACAAGGAAAAGGCCAGGCTCGAAGCGCTCGGCATCGATCCCTCGGCCGAGAACATCGCCGCCCGACTGCAAGTGACGAGCGACGAAGTCACGAGCATGGACCGCAGACTATCGGCCGGCGAGATGTCGCTCGACGCCCCTGTCGGAAATGACGAAAACAAAGGCCAGAGTCGCGTCGACTTCATGCCGTCGCTGGGCACGCGCGTCGATGAGCTACTCGCGGACGAAGAGCTCGGGCGCATGTTGCACGTGGAGCTGCAAGCCTTTGGTGAGACCTTGAAGGACAAAGAGAGCCGGATCTTTTTCGAGCGTTTGATCGCCGAAGATCCGCGCACTTTGCAGGAGCTTGGCACCGACTTCGGCGTAAGCCGCGAGCGGGTACGTCAGCTCGAGAAGCGTCTGCAAGGTAAGCTCAAGACGTATCTGGAAGAGAAGCTCGGCACCGAGGTTCTCGAGCCGTGAGCGGCATTCTATTTCTGGTGGCAACGCCGATCGGCAACCTCGAAGACATCACCTTGCGCGCGCTGCGGGTGTTGCGCGAAGCACAGTGCGTGCTCGCGGAGGACACGCGACACAGTCGCACCTTACTGTCACATCACGGGATTCAGACGCGGCTCGAGTCCCTGCATGCGCATACCCATGCCACGCGTATCGATACACTCGCGGATGCGCTCGCCCAAGGCGCGCAGTACGCGTTGATTACCGATGCGGGCTCACCGCTCGTGAGTGATCCCGGTGCGGCGCTCGTCGAGGCTGCCATCGCGCGCAGTGTACGGGTGGAGGCCATACCCGGGCCGAGCGCGGTGATTACGGCCCTCTCCGTGGCGGGCATGCGCAGTGATCAGTTTCGTTTCGTGGGCTTCTTACCGCGCGGCGGAAAGCGACGGCGCGAGGCGTTGTCGCTGGTCGCCCGGGATCCTGCGAGCTCTGTGCTGTTCGAAGCGCCGCGCCGCATCGCGGACACACTCAACGATTTGCGTGAAGCCTGTGGTGACATGCGGCGGGCGGCGGTGTGCCGTGAGCTTACCAAGCTGCATGAGGAAGTAGCACGCGGCACGCTGCGCGAGCTCTGCGAACGCTTTCCCGGCGATGCCCGGGGCGAGATCACGCTGGTGGTTTCGGGTGCGGATAGCGAACACTCGGAAGAGATTGTGAGTATCCCAGAAGCAGAGCTCGACGCAAAAATCGATGCGGAGCTTGCAGCGGGCCGGCGCACCAAGGAGATTGCGACGGATCTGGCAGCGGAGCTTTCGCTCGATCCGCGCGAAGCGTATCGCCGCGTGCTAGCCCGTAAACCAGGGGGGTGAACGTGGCGCCTTTTTCGATCGCGACCCTAGCCGCTTATCTGTGCGTGCTGGCGCTGGGCCTCGTCTTGCGAAACCGCTTCTTTCTGGTGTTTATCGGCATCATCCTCGGCATTCACAGCCTGAGCTCGATTGCCTTGTTTCCGCTGCTTTCGACTTACGGTCGGCCGGTACAGCTTTCGACATGGTACGCGCAGGCCGCGACGTTCGTGTACTTCACCCGCCTCACGCGTGCCCGCGCGTCCCACGCGGCCTATCGCGTGTTTGTCAGCTGGCCTGCCTCGTTTTTTGCTGCGGGGGTATTTCTGGGGCTGCCCTGGGCGTTAGGCGTCGCGCTCGGTTTCAAGCCGCCTGCCGCTTTCGTGCCATTCGCGATCGCGGCCTTTGGCTTCTTGCAGTCGAGCACCTCGCGTCGCGATCGAATCCGTATCGTGTTGGATCGTGTAGATGCCGGCCCCCTCGCACGCTTGGGCGGCGGTATGCTGCGCCGCATCGCCAAAACGCGCAGTGAGGACGCAAACCTTACTATCGTTCAGATCACCGACCCGCATCTCGGGCCTTTCATGTCGGTGTCGCGCTTGGCGCGCATCTGCGAGCGCGCGGTTCAGGAAGCTCCCGACCTTATCGTGCTGACGGGGGACTTTCTGACCGTGGAAAGCCAGCATAGCCCCGAGCCTCTCACGCGCGCCCTTGCTCCCTTGCGAGCCATGGAAGGTCGCGTCTTTGCCTGCTTTGGCAACCACGATCACGAGTGCCCAAACTTAGTGCGCCACGCGCTTGCTGAAAATGGCGTACAGCTACTCGTGGATCAGGCCACCAGCATCGACCTGCCGAGCGGACGTGTGCAGATTATCGGCGCCGACCATCACTATCGAGCAAGAGAAACTGCGCTGCACGGGCTCGCGCAACGCTTCCCACGCGAAGTGGACAGTCTGCGCCTGTGGCTTCTGCATGATCCCGGCGCTTTCTTCGCGATTCCGGAGGGTGAAGCCGATCTCGTCCTAAGTGGTCACACCCACGGCGGACACCTGGGGTTACTAAGCTTAGGCCTACCTCATACCATCGTGAGCGCCGCGACGAAGATGCCCGATCATGGTTTGTGGGCACGCGGTCGGGACCGCCTGTATGTGCACCGCGGCACCGGGCACTATGGCTTTCCGTTGCGCATCGGCGTGCCCGCTGAAGAGAGCGTGCTTGAGATCGTGCGCGCAGATTGATAGCGACCCCAAGCCGAGTGGCCCCAGCCGTGCACGGGACGGACGATAGAGGAAGCACGTCGCCGTTGGGTCGCTTGAGCCGGCAAGGCCCAGCGCTTTTCGTCACCAACTTGTCACGCTTGCGCGCTCATTGCGTCACGGAGAGAGCCCAAAAACGCGCTGCAGAGGCGATTTGGTGACGAACACGTGGCCATAGCGCTGCATCTCAGGAGACCACAACGTGATTGCTTGTACTCGCCGGCTCCAAACGCGGCGCTCGCTCCTTTCCGTCGCGTTGCTCGGCGCGGCGATGATCCACAATGCGGCGCAGGCGCAGGATCCGGCCCCCGTGCCGACTGCGGTTGAGCCCGATTCGCCTGCGCCAATCGCGGCAGAGCCCGCCGTCCCTGCGCCCGTCGTCGGATTGGATCCCGAAGCGGATCACCCCGTCGCAATCGAAGCGACGACCTTCGTTCCAGGCAAGGGTTTGACCTTCGTGAGCCAAGACGGCCTGTTTGCGCTGGAACTGCGCCTGCGCGCGCAATTTCTCTACGAAGTGGCGCGACCTTACGATTCCAGCGCCAAAGAGTACGGCGACCTTGAGCAGGGGATGCAGATCCGCCGCGCCCGCATTCAATTCGGCGGCAGTATGTGGGGCAAGAAGACGACCTACAAGGTCGAGCTTGCGATCTCGCCCGGGGACCTCGGGCTGACCAACACCGCCGGCAACGATAACCCTCCCATCCTTGACGACAGGGACAACGCGGTCACACGCTCGTTACTTCTTGACTGGTTCATGCAGTTCAACCAGCTTCGCGATCTCAACGTGCGCGTCGGACAGTCCAAGATTCCTTACAGCCGCGACCGGGTGATCTCATCGGGCAATCTGCAGTTCGTCGACCGCACGATCTTGAACGCAGAGTTCAACCTGGACCGGGACATCGGCGTCGATATCCGCTCCAAGGATCTGTTCGGGCTCGACAAGAAGCTGCGTTACTACCTCGGTGTCTACAACGGTGAGGGACATAGCTACGCCGACGAAGGCGACTTCGGACTGTTGTATCTTGGTCGTGTC
>JBBSJC010000029.1:0-28163 GCA_038257655.1 Polyangiales bacterium
CATGCCTCGATGTCAAGGCCGGTCGCGTTGTCAAGGGCGTGAATTTCGTGGGGTTGCGCGATGCGGGGGATCCAGTCGAATGCGCCATCCGTTATGACGCGATGGGTGCCGACGAGATCACGTTCTTAGACATCACCGCATCGAGAGACAAGCGCCGCATTTTGCTCGATGTCGTTGAGTGCACTGAGGAGAGCATCGCAGCGCCACTCACGGTGGGCGGCGGCGTACGCGTGCGCGACGACGTGCGTGACCTGTTGATGGCAGGCGCAGACAAGGTGTCGATCAACACCACCGCCGTGCGCAATCCGGGCTTCATCAGCGACGTGGCCGCCGCATACGGCGCGCAAGCGATCGTGGTCGCGATCGACGCCAAACGCGTGAGCGGCCCAGGCGAGCCTGCGCGATGGGAAGTGTTCACGAGCGGGGGACGCACGCCAGAAGGCCTAGATGTCGTCGAATGGGCCGCGCGCGTGGAAGAGCTAGGAGCTGGCGAAATCTTGCTCACCAGCATGGATTGCGACGGCACCAAAGACGGATACGATCTCTTGCTCACGCGCGCCGTAGTCGATCGCGTGGGCATTCCGGTGATAGCGTCCGGTGGCGTCGGTACGCTCGAGCACGTAAAAGCAGGGTTTACGCAGGCCGGCGCAGATGCGGCACTCGCGGCCTCGATCTTCCACGATGGCACCTATACCGTGGCTGAGGTGAAGGACTTTCTCTTGGGCTCCGGCGTGCGTGTGCGACCGAGCACCGCGGCGCAGCGCGAAGCCAAAGCGCCGTCACGGGCGCGGAGTCTTAGCGGATGAGCGCAGCGGGGGGCGTCACAGCGGAGGAGCTCGTCCGTTCGTTGCGGCGACGTCAAGCGGCGCTGCCCAGCGAGATCGGTACTTTCGTGGTGTTTGAAGCATGCGAGGCCATGCTCTCGCACGCACCGATGGCCGCAACTCTCGGCAGCTTGATCGTGTCTGACGAAGGTACGGTGTCGCTCCCCAGCGCAGAGCGAACCGACCAAGAGGGCGCTGCGCGGAGTCTGCACAGCTTGCTAACGAGCTTGCTCGTGGTGGCAGGCCCGGCACCGACGCCCGCGTTGATGCGACTTGCAGAAGAGGGGCCGCTCGACGGCCGTTGGACGCTCGATCAGATGCGCGATGATCTCGAGGCAGCGCTCGTGCCCCTCAATCGAACCGCGTCACGACGCGTGCTCGCGCGCCTGGTACGTGAAACGGGCCGCAGCGATAGACCCTCAGGTCGGGCACAGCCACGGATCACGTTCAACGAACTGGACCAAGAGCTGAGCAGCCTGCTCGGGGTCGAGCACGAGCCCACACGCGAAAGTCCGGAGGAGATCGCGCAGGCGCGCAGTCGCGCAACAGAAGCCCGCTATCGAGCGCCGCGCCAGCATCACGACGACACCGTGCGCGAGGCAGTGGAGAATCTTGAACAGTCGCACGACGACGTGAGCTTCGTCGATGCCCGCGCTGCAAGACGCCACGATGACAAGACGGTCGTCGATGCCGTCAATGCCGTTCATGCCGCCCATACCGTCGATATCTACCCACCGCCGCAGGGCCGCCCGTTTGCATCTCAACTGCGCGGCCTCGAGTCGATTTCCGAGCGTCCTGAACGCACGATGCGAGCGCCTCGGGGCACGAGTTCCTTGGGTGGGTTTGCTCTGATGCTGCTGGCCGTAGGCTTGGCCGCGGCCATTTTGGTTCTGCGTCCCGACCTGCTGCAGCGCCTGCGTGGTGAGGGTGCGGCTCCGACCGCGAAACCAAGCGCACTGAGCACCGTTCAGACGCCCCGGGGCGGCGACCTGATTGTGCGTGTATCGAATGAGCGCGCACAGATCTTACGTTTGGTGGGACATGGACCCGTCACCGTGAAGCACCTGCCGGTTGGCGTAGCGCATGAATTCGTGGCCATTGCAGATGGCGCTGAGCCCACACGGGTGCTCGTGCCCGCAGACGCTGAGTGGGAGCAATCGCCCGAGGGGCGGCGCTACGAAGTGGCCATGCAAGCGGGCAGCGCGCTCAAGCCGGGGACGCCGCTTGACCTGGGCGACACCTTGCTACCGCAGACCGTGGGCTCTGCCCGCGGCGATCTCGGCAGTGTACGCATCGTGACGACGCCTCGCGGCGCCAAGGTGTACCAGCTGATCGGCTTCGCACCTGAAGCGCGCGTGCAAGACCTCACGCTCGACAAGTCCGAGGAGCTTCTGATCTGGAAGCGCGGTCATGAACCCGTGGCGAGCATCATTGAACCCAGCGACTTTCTCGCGCAACCAGAGCAGGGCGCGAACAAGCTGGCGCAACGCGAGATCACTCTCAAGCCTCGGCCCAAGCGCTAAGGACGCGCGCAGGCTGCCTTCGCTCAGTGATCGTGATCGCAGTCGGGGCCGTGCTCATGCTGGTGGGACGCGATCTGCTTGCGCACGTCATCCATGTCGACTTCGCGCACTTTGGTGATCAGCTCATCGAGCACGTTGGCCGGCACCATGCCCGCCTGCGAGAACAGCAGGATGCCTTGGCGAAAGACCATCAAGGTCGGGATCGAGCGGATGCTGAACGCGCTCGCGAGCTCAGGCTGAGCTTCTGTGTCGAGCTTGCCCCAGATCACGTCCGGATGGCGCTCCGAGGCGGCCGCGAAGATCGGCGCAAACGCTTTGCATGGGCCGCACCAGGCCGCCCAGGCGTCGAGCACCACGATTTCATTCGTGTCGACGGTGTTCTCGAAGTTCGCTGAGGTGATGTCTAGGGTACTCATGGCGTGCTCAGTCCTTGGGCTTGGGTGCGCTTGGAAGATGGCGAGCAAGTTGGGCGAGCCGGTGGGCCAGCATCAGTGTGCCGCGTCTGTGAGCGGGCGCCCGCTCAACCGCTCCACGACGCCTTCGACTTCGCCACGGATTTCGCGAAGTCGTTCTTCGGTATCCGCTTCGAAGCGCAGCACTAGTACCGGCTGGGTATTGGACGCGCGCACGAGCCCCCAGCCGCCTTCGAACTGAATGCGCGCGCCATCGACGTCGATCACGGTGTGAGTGACGCGGTAATGGGCGAGAACCTGCTCGACGAGCGCAAACTTCAGCTCGTCCGGGCAATCTGCGCGTAGCTCGGGCGTGGCGAAAGTCTCCGGTACATCGGCCAGCATCTCGTGCAACGGGATATCGCTCGCCGCTACGATCTCGAGCAAGCGCAAGGTTGCGTAGACAGCATCGTCAAAGCCGAAGAAGCGATCGGCAAAGAAGATGTGCCCGCTCATCTCACCCGCCAGCGCCGCGTTCTCTTCCTTCATTTTCTGTTTGATCAGAGAGTGACCGGTACGCCACATGATCGCGCGGCCGCCGTGCTTCGTGATGTCGTCGTACATCGTTTGCGAGCACTTCACTTCGCTGATGATCGCGGCGCCGGGCTGCCGGGCGAGGATCGCGCGCGAAAACAGAATCATCAGCTTGTCGCCCCAGATCGTGTTTCCACGTCCGTCGATCACGCCGATGCGATCGGCATCGCCGTCGTACGCGATGCCAAGCTCGAGGTTGTTCTCGAGGACCGTCTTGCGAAGCAGCTCGAGATTCTTCTCTTGGGAAGGGTCGGGATGATGTACGGGGAACGCTCCGTCCATGTCGCACAACAGCGCGACCGGTTTTACACCGACAGCGTCGAGGGCTGCGAGCGCGGTGGGACCGCCTGCGCCGTTGCCGGCGTCGATGGCAATGCGCAAGTCCTTACGCGCAAGGCGCACATTGCCGCGCACAAAACCCGTGTACGACGTCAGCGGGTTGTGTTCTTCGACCTTACCACCTGGCTTCTTTACGAAGTCGCGCTGCTCGATCATCTTGCGCAGCGTCTGAATGTCTTCGCCGAAGAGCGAGGCCTTGCCTTGCATCATCTTGAAGCCATTTTCCTGGGGTGGATTGTGGCTGCCCGTAATTTGAACTCCGCCGTCGAGGTCGAGGTCGAACACGCTGTAATACATGATCGGCGTGGGCACGACGCCGATCTCGACGAGAGTAAGGCCCGTCTCGAGCAAGCCCGTGCGCAGCGCCGTCCACAAGCGCGTGGAGCTCACACGGCAGTCTCGGCCGAGCGAAATGCGCTCGGCGCCAATACGTCCCATGTATGTGCCGAGCGCGCGCCCCAAGTCGGTCACAAAGCTATCGGACATGTCGCGATCGGCCACGCCGCGAATGTCGTACTCACGAAAGATGTGCGGAGGAATCTCGTTCAAGGACATGGTGACTCTCAGAGGTGCGAGTTCTGTTTCTTGGCTTTGAGCTCGTTGACGACGGCGCGAACGTCCTGCGCACGACTGCGCGGCATGACGAGCAGCGCATCGGGTGTATCGACAACGACGATATCTTCGAGGCCGACGATGGCGACGACCTTACCTTCTGCGGCGCGCACATAACAGCCGCGCGCATCGACAGATACGACGTCGCCAAACAGCGCGTTTTGCGCTTCATCTTGGGCCGCAAGCTCCCAGGCGCTCGTCCAGCTGCCAACATCGGACCAACCGAAGTCGCCAGGAATTACCGCAACCCGCGCCGCTTTCTCCATCACCCCGTGATCGATCGACACGTCAGGTAGCGATGCATAGGTGCTTTGCACGAGCGCGGCTTCTTCGCCCTTGAGCGCGGCTGCATCGTACTTCTTGAGCATCTCAGACAGGCCCGGCAGATCGCGCTCCACCGCCTCGAGCACGGTGTCTGCACGGAAAAAGAACATGCCGCTATTCCACAAGAAACGCCCGGCGGCGAGGAACTGTCGCGCGCGCACTTCGTCGGGCTTTTCAACGAAGCGTCGCGCCCGATGCAGACTAGAGCCGAGCTCTTCGCCGAGCTCGATGTATCCGTAGCCGGTTTCCGGACGCGTGGGCTTGATGCCGACGGTTACCATATCGCCCCCGCGCGCGGCCTCGACGGCCTGCTCGATCACCGCGCGAAAGGCGGGTTCGTCGGCGATGAAGTGATCCGCGGGCAAGACCACGAGCACGGCCTCGGGATCCGTGCGCGCGACGACAGAGGCCGCCCAGCCCACGCATGGCGCCGTGTTGCGACCGACTGGCTCAGCGAGAATGTTCGCGGCCGGCAGCTCAGGCAACGCCGCGCGAGTTTGTGCGGCGAGCGCTTCGGACGTGACGACCAGGATGTGATCGGTGGCGATCAATCCTTCCAAGCGACGCATCGTCGCGCGCAACAACGATTCTTCGCCACCTGCGAGGGGTAACAATTGTTTGGGACGTGCGGCTCGGGACAGGGGCCAAAAGCGTGTCCCCGATCCGCCGGCCATGATGACGCCGTACGTTCCAGCCATGAACTTCCTCCGAGCGTAAGGAGCGGCGGAGCATAGCAAGTTCAGAAGGTGGCTTCGATGCCCAGGGTCCCGAAAATCGCGCGCCGGTTGGGCACGGCGACGGCGCCATAGCGAAAATCGGAGAAGTCATAGCGAACGAAGTCGCCTTTGAGCACGATAATGAGCGAATTCAAGAAGCCGCCGATCGTGCCATCACTGCGCGGCCGGGGGATGAACTCGAAGCGTCCACCCGCGAGATAACTCTGCATCGCGGACAGCTCGCGATCGCCGGTGAAGTATTGGCCGCCAGGATCGAGCGCGTAATCGTCTGAGAAAAATGCGGCAGCGGTCTGTGTGTAGTAGCGGCCTCGCGCACGCACGCGAAACAGCTCGCCAAGATTGCGTTCGTAACCAAGCTCCGCGCTCACGGAACGCACGTCCCAGGTGTCGCGATAGGCACGCCCAAATAGTTGCAAGGCGCCTCCGATCGGCCGCAACCAAATGCGCGAGCCCAGACCGATTGCATAACGCGCGCGATTTTCTGGATGGTGCTCCTGCGCGGCGCTGCGACCCAGCCACACTGCGCGATACGGATTGCCCTGAAACCCGTGTACGAGTTGGGTCGAAAGCAAAAGCTGAGTATTCCAGATCGGCGACCAAGCCTGAGTCCAAGAACCCTGCAGTGAGTGCAGATGGAGCGCGTGCTCGCTGCGATCCTTGGCCGAAAAGCAGCCCGTCGAGTTCGGCAAGCGCTGGCGTTCGACCGCTTCTTGCGCGTTTGGTTGGCTCAGATCGCACACCGAGTCCCAGCTCTTGGCGTAGGTTAGTGCGAGTGCCGTGTTTCGCTCAAACAGCTCGGTGCCGGCCGAAATGCTCACGCTCTGCGAGCGATAGTCGCTTTCGAAGCCATAAACGTAGGCGGCGCTGATTCGGGCATCATCGCTGCGTAAGGTCGCGCCCCCACGAAATGCATGGCGCACGTCGCTCAGGGTCGTGGCGCTCGTCACCGCGTCTACTTCGGAACCGCCGCCCGGAGCATCGACGATGGCCACGCTTGCACCGGAGACCACGTCGGCTTCCCAGCCCGCTTGCAAAGAGACCACGCTGCCAAGGCCCACATCCGCCGCGACGGCGGGATTGATCACGGTCAGGTTGAGATTGCCGCCAGATTCGTAAAACACGGTGGTCGTGGCATCGACCTCACTTTCGGCGCGTGCGGCCGTCGGATCCAGGACGGGCGTCAGCAGCACGCTTACGCCGAGCGCAAGCGTGCTCAGCGCATAGGAAAGGCAACGTGCCGTCAATTGCATCCGCAGCCGCCTCCAACCGTCTGGCCCGCGCCGGCGGAGCCTTCGCGATTGCTGAGCACGTGTTCTTCGTGCGCTTGGGCCGTGCCACCACTGCCGTAGGTCATCGCGGGGTCGGCAAGGAGCTCCTTGTCCTGCGGCCGCACGGTCACGCAGGCGCTGCTCGCGAGCGCGATCAAACATGCGAGCGTCACGCCGCTAGAAGAATGCAGAAAGCCCACCGCTCACCTCCTGTTGCGCCACCAGGCGATCGGCGTCGAAAAAGGCGTAACTGCGGGCTTCGACCCGCACGATCAGCCGATAGCGAAAGCCCATGCGCAAGCCACCGCCCGCGTACAGCATGGAGCTTGTGCCCTCATTGAGGATGAAGCTGTCCGCATTGGGAGCGGCCCGCGCAAAGCCTCCACCGACGGCGAAAAACGGCACGACAGGCCAAGTGGGAAAGATGTTCACCACCCCGCCCGCGCCGGCCATGAAAAGGCGTCCCGCCGAGCCGACCGAGGCTGCAAGGTTCGCCTCGAACCCGAAAGTAGGCGCGAGCAACCAGGTGGGACGCAGCGCCATCAAGCCGCTTCCGCTCAACGTCCCCAGCTGTACCGCAAGCTCACCGTGGGCCGCCATCAGCGGGGGCGGAGCGAACAACAATGCCATGAAACGCGAGCCTCGCGACCGCGGGCCAAGCTCGTGGTTGAACACGGTGTTGCCGTCGATCCAGGCGAGCGATCCGTCCGGCATCTGCACGCGAAACCAGTAACCGCGCGTCGCACGTTCGCGCACTTCAAAGCTCTCGCCTTGTTCAGCGATGCGCACGATCCGAAAGCCCGCGCCTGGCCCAGTGCGCAAGGCCGTCGTTTCCACGATCACCCGCGCATACACGACCGGATCCCCCTCGTCGCTTGCGCGCACGGGGCAGGGCGAGAGCGATAGGACAACGAGCGCGCTTAGGGCGGCGATCCCTGCGAAGACGCGGGCGGCATTCAGGCGCCTCATGGGGCGCCCTGGTTAATCCACTGTCGAATCAAATCCGCAGCGTTCGAGCTCTCGTCAAAGACCTCACGCGGGTGAGAGTCTTGTCCCAACGGTCGTCGATAGAACGGGCTCGCCGCCGCTTCTCCAACGATCGTCACGCGCACGCGCTCCAAGTTCACGACCGACTCCGCTGGCGGCACGCCGATCAGGCGCCTGTCGCTGCAGCGCGGCTGATCCGTCACTTCGACAAGCCTCAGTGCGCTGCGCGCAGCGTGACAGCCATCGCCATCGCCCGCGCCGCCCTCGGCGCATTTGAATTTCGTGATTACGTCGGGCTGGATCACGCAATGGAAGAAGTCCGCGTCGAGCGCGAAGT
The DNA here is from genome assembly GCA_038257655.1 of Polyangiales bacterium. Taxonomy (GTDB): domain Bacteria; phylum Myxococcota_A; class Polyangia; order Polyangiales; family DASUME01; genus DASUME01. The sequence continues at coordinate 7,938 of JBBSJC010000029.1, forward strand.
CGGGGGCTTCGAAGTTGTCACCCAAGTCGACTGTGTCCGTGGCGGTAATGTCCGAGACGCAACCCGACGCACCGGCGGCCAAGACGGCTAGGGCGCCCGCGACGAGCAGCGCGCTCGAGCGCATGTGCAGAAGCCAGGTTGGCACTGGGGCAAGCTTGCCAAAACGAGCCACGCAAGGTCAACGAACTCGAAGAGTTGTCGCCAAACGCTGCTGCAGCGCCCTTGCTCCGCGTCTTGGGGGGGCATAGGATGCCCGACGGATGCGCGACACTTACAATGCGGCCAAAGTCGGTCTGCTCGTTCTCGTCGTTGTTGTCGCCAGCATCGTTGTCTATCGATTTGTAGATGAGAGCTCAAGCGGCGGCGATGGATATCAGGTTTACGCCATATTCGACGACGTTCAGGGGCTGGTAGCGAAGTCGCGCGTGCTGATTGCCGGCATTCCTGTGGGCACGATCGAAAAAATCAGCCTGCAGGGCGGCAAAGCGCGCGTCGAGCTCCGCATCAACGAGGACATCAAGCTTTACAAGAACGGCAGCGTGGGGCAGCGCAGCGCGTCGTTGTTGGGCGAGATGTTGCTCGTGATAAACCCAGGCGGCCCCCCCGCCCCGGAGCTTAAAGACGGGCAGCAGATCGCCGCCGAGCCCAAACCCGCCAAGACCGATGACGTAATTCAGACGGTCAGCTCGATCGCTGACTCGGTTAGCAAAGTCACCACACAAATCGAGCGCGCGTTCGGGGATGACGAGGCCGGCAACCAAATGTCGCGCGCGCTCCAGAGCCTCACTGAGGCTTTAGAGGGGGTCAATCGCACCGTCCGCGCAAACGAAGAGGTGGTCGGCAACACGCTCCAGAACTTCGAGCAGATAAGCACGGATGCCGCGCCCAAGATCGAGCGCATCCTCACGCATATCGAAAGCGTGACGCGCGACGTTCAGGTGGTGATGGGCCAAAACGCCCAAGGCTTGAACAGCGGGCTTGGCAGGGTCGACGACACAGTAGCTGCGATTCAGCGCGCCGCCCATGATCTCGAAGAAGTCATGAAAGACATCAAAGAGATAAGCGGTCGAACTGCGGAAGGTAAGGGCACGCTCGGTCGTCTCACGGATGACGAAACCCTCATCGACGAAGTGCAGGGCGTGGTCGAAGGCGTCAACGACGTGATAGGCCCCGTTGCGCGCCTACAAACCATCGTGCGGCTGCGCAGCGAGTACAACTTCCTCGCGAACACCTTCAAGAACTACGTCGGCTTACGCATTCAGCCGCGCGAAGACCGCTACTACGCCTTCGAGCTCATCAACGATCCACGCGGTCGCACCACGTTCACCCAGCGTCAGGTGCGCGTGAGCCCGCCGCCCGACGGGGAGCCCGAGTTCTACCAAGAAACGGTGTCTGAAACGCAGGATGCCTTCCGCTTCTCGCTCATCTTCGCCAAGCGCCTCTACTTCGCGACCTTCCGCTTCGGCATTCTCGAGTCCACCGGCGGTCTCGGCGTCGACCTGCATCTACTCGATGATCATCTCGAGGTGAACAGCGACGTGTTTGCGATCGGCGAGCAACAGTACGCGCGCTTGCGCGTGTCGCTCGCTTATGAGGTCGTGCAGCACCTATGGTTCCTCGGTGGCATGGACGACATGCTCAACGAGAGCCGCGACTTCTTCCTAGGCGCCCAGTTGCGGTTCAACGACGAAGACCTCAAGGCTATCCTGCCGTTCGTTCCCGCGACTCCCGGCTAAGCCTAGCGAGGCTGCTCCCATGGCAGGCACGTCGTCTCCTACTGATCTCGTTCGCGGCTTTGCTTACCCGCTGCGCGGTGTGGGCTTCATCCGTAGGCAGCGCGATCTCAAACGTTACTGGCTGCCTCCGATCATCATCATGTTTTCGGCACTCGTGCTGAGTGTCTGGCTATCCGGCCGCTACCACGATGACCTGCTCGCTTGGCTTTGGCCCGCGCCCGCCGGCAGCGATTGGCTCGCACGCGTTCTCTCGCTGCTTCACGGCGCCCTCGAAGCCGTCACCTTCCTCATCGTCCTGCTCACGTTGGTGGTGGTGTGCGCAATGTTGTCCACGGTGATAGCAGCGCCCTTCAACGATACCCTCAGCGAGGTCATCGAGCAGCGCGAAGCGGGCGTTCCAATCCCACCATTTCGATGGTCTCGCCTTTTGCGGGACGCAGGCAGGACGGTGCGTCTCGAGTTGCTCAAGCTCTTTTGTTATCTGAGCGTGATGGGCCCGCTCTTACTGTTGTCGTGGCTCGTCCCTGGCGTCGGTCAGGTGCTTTATGTGGCTTTCGGCGGCCTATTTACGGCATTTTACTTCGCGCTCGACTACATCGACTGGCCCGCCTCGCGTCGCGGACAGGGCATACGGCAGCGGCTGATACTCGTACGTACCCGGCCTTGGCTCTTGCTTGGCTTCGGCGCGGCTGTGTGGTTGCTGATGCTGATCCCCTTCGTGAACCTGTGGCTCATGCCGGCTGCCGTGGTTGGGGGAACGCGCCTTTTCCTCGACTTGGAACGTCGCGCCTGAGTGCCAGCAAGTGAATAGGCACCACGGGTGCTGCGTCTCGGCTCCGATGAGGCTAGCACCGCACGCCACCGCACGTGTATGCTGCCGCCCGCACGCACGTTCAGGAGGACTTATATGAAGCGCATGCTGCTCGGAGCGCTGGTCGGTATCGCCTTAGTGTCGGCGTCGGTTGATTCCGCCCACGCCAAGCCCAAGAAGAAAGCTGCGAAAGCGGCCCAAGAAGCCCCTCAAAGTGCGGAGATCGGCAAGGCGATGGGCGATCTCAAGTGGGGTACGCCCCGCGAACAGGTCCTCGAGCGCTTCACCACCGCAATCAAGGAGAAGTACCGCCCCCAAATCGCCAAGGCGACGGGCGCGATCGAAGAAGACAAGCTGCGCGCCAAGCTGCGTGACGAGCTAGCGCGGCTCAAGACAAGTTTGGTCGAGTTCAACGGCAAAAAGACCGGCTGGGACGTCTCGTTTCTGAAGGGCGAGTTCACTCACCACAACAACGAGTCCCTGTTCGTCGTCAACGACGAGACCTCGCAAAACTACTACTTCTTTATCAACGGCAAGCTGTGGAAGTGGTTTAAGGCGTTCAACACGTCGACCTTTCAGGGCAAGAGCTTCGATCAGTTCGCCGAGGCGATCCAGGGGCGTTATGGCAAGGCTCAGGCCCGCGAGGGCGAGCTGACGGCAGGCTCCGGAAAACAGCGCTGGTTGGAGTGGCAGGATAGCGATAGCCGCTTGCGCGCGATCGACAACTCGCAGTTTTACGGGTTTTACTCGCTCGTTTTCGAGCACAAAGATACGCTGCGACGCTTGCCAGAGCTGCGCACCGCCAGCCAGAATGACGGGCGCAACAAGAACGCGATGGTTGACGCGGTGACGAGCGGCGAGGACGAGGAAGACAGTGCCGACAACAACCAGGACGTGATCGATCGGATCACCGGCAAGATTCGTCGCCGCCAGGACGCGCCAGAGCCCGCCGCCGGTAAGCCGGGCAAGACGCCCAGCTCCTCGGGCAGTGAAAAGCCCGCCTCCGCTTCCGACGGCCTGGACAGCGACGACCCCCTGCGCGGTCTGCTCTAAGCGCCCGCCGCGAAACAATCAGGTCGGATCGGCGTCGAGGCGCCCCGCCTGCAAGGCGCAAAACCGCCGGAATACTGCCTGTATTTCAAGGTTTTGCAACGCCGGTGACGGGGATGCGTCGGCGTAGCGGCGATCTGATTGTTTTGTGCCGGCGCTAAGCATCCGGGTACGCATCTGCTCGTAGCGGCTTTCGCAAGCCACTGCGAGCGCTAGCTGGCTCCAACCATTCGCAAGCAGCCGAGGGGCGTCCGCGGGGTCGTTCGATCGGACAGAAGCGGCTTGCTCAGACGACGAGCACAACCTTGGCTTGGGCGCCGAGCACATGGCGCACGGCCGGTTCAAGCACGCCCTGGAGCAGGTTCGGGATGCTCGGGCAGCCTCGGTAGGCTCCCAGCATGCGTACCTTCACCACTCCCTCGGTAACGTCGATAAGTTCGACGCCGCCGCCGTCTGCCTCCACCAGGGGAGTGATTACGTCTTTGAACAAGGCTTCGATTCGTTCCCGCACCGCGGGTGAGCGTACCACGAGGGGCCACCCAGAAGGAAAGGGCTGCGCGCAAAGAGGCTCAACCTTTCGACGTTCAGGGGCGGCGTCGGACGCTTTCAACCCCGCCCCGAGCCTGGTACTCTGGGCCTGTTCCACGAGAGGTCCATTGGATGGTGAGAGTGTGGCGCGTTTTCGCCTGAGATTTCTCCTCCAAGAGCTTGACTTGGTGGGCTCAGTCATCGTGATCGGACGTAGCCCCGACTGCCAAATCACGATCGAGGACCCGCTCGTTTCGCGCCAGCACGCGCGCATCACGGTGCGTGACAACACCGCGTTCATCATGGACCTGGGGAGCCGCAATGGTGTGCGCATCAACGGCGAGCTTACCCGTGGTGACTCCCCATTGAAGCACAACGATCGGGTGCGACTGGGCACGCAAGAGCTGGTGTTTCTCGTGGTCGACGAGTCGAGCGAACGTATGTCGCGCGCCACCGGCTTCATGATGAACTGTCGCAGTTGCGGTCGACCATTTCCCGGCGAGGTGACGAGCTGTCCTCACTGCGGCGCAGCGGTTGAAAACGGTGGCGAAGAAGGCGACACGATCACTGGTTTGCCTCACGAACCGCAGACGAGCTGGACCTTGCAACTGCTCGGAGAAGTGATCGAACGCGCCCTGACGGCCGAACGCGTGGAGGAGGCGGAGCGCATGCTGCGACGCGCCGCCCAAGAGCTTGAACAAGAGCAAACCCAGGCAGGAGGCGTCGACATCAAGCAGGCGTCGCGTTTGGCGGCGTTCGCGGTACGCCTTGCGGCGGCGCAGCGCGCTTCGTTGTGGGCCGAGTGGGCACTCGCCATTTACGCTAAGCACGGCATCCTGCCCGCTTCAGAGGTGTTGGACCGCATCGAGGCCTTCGACGCGGAATTGCGCGCTTCACTGCGTCCGGGTTTGCAGACCTTGTGGAGCAGCTGGAACGCTTCCCGCGCCGCGGCCGCCAGCGCTCCGGAGCGGGCGCTCGCCTTACGCATCGCCGCCTGGGTTTCAGCACGCTGAGGCAGCACGCAAAAAACAGCACGCCGAGGCAGCACGCTGACAAAAAGAAAAGCCCAGCCTGATCGGGCTGAGCCTCGCTTGAGGGCCGAGTCTTTGGGGCTGATCAGAGACCTTCGAGTTTGGCCACAGTGCCGAGCGCCTGGATCAATCGCCCCTGCACTTCGAGGGTCTGATCGACGAGCGTCTTCGATTCGACGAGATCGCGAACGTACGAAGTAAATAGACTCGTGGTCTGCCCCAAGACCTCGGCGCTACGGGCGCGATCGACGCGAATCACAAAGTCACTGGCCTTCGTTCCGAGCTCTTGGCCCGCGAATGGCGTCTTATCGTAGGAGGCGCCGCGCAGCATGACCTTGGTCTTGCCGTCTGGTGCCGCGACGAGCGTGACGAGACCGCAGCCCCAGTTTTCGCCCTCGCCGAACGGCACGCAGCCGTATTCGAGACCGGCCGCCTTGGCCGCGCGCTCCAGTTGCTCGCGATTGGCGGGATTGAGGCCACGCGCGGTGAGGCTTTGCAGCTTCATCCAAAGCAGGTTGACGTTGTTGTAGTAAGTGAACAACGCATCGACGGTGCCGGCCTCGAGGGCGCCGTATTTTTTGCGCGAGAACGCGTCAGCTTCGAAGGGCTTTTGCAGCTTGCGTAGCTCTTCAAGCGCCTTTGTGTCGATCGTCGGGTTTTGACCGCCCGCTGAGCGCACGGCCTGATCGAGCAGTTTTTGCGTCTTCTCGACGATCGGCGCGGCGTTGGTGACGGTGCTGTAGATCTCTTTGGTGTCCTGCAGCACGACGTTGTATTGCGCACGTCGGTCGGTGGTCGCGCCGCCCATCCAGCCTGCGGCTAAACCGACTAGGGCTGCGGCGACGGCTGCGTACACTATCTTACTGTTGCCCTTGCGGCCGATCTCCAAGTCGGAAACGGCCTTGTCGTCGAAGACGATGCGCACTTCTTGTGCAGCGGCCACGGGCTGCGCCGCCGCAAACGGATCGGAGGACGCGAACTGCTGCGCAGGCGGTGCCGAGCGCCGAGCCGCGGGCATGGTGCCAGGTGGAACGCTCTTGGCTGCCGGTGCGGGCGCTGCGAAAGGATCCGCCGGCGGCAGACCCGCCGGGGCCGCGCTGCGGGCGAAGGGCGATGGCATATTGGCTCCAGGACCGCCCGGACCTGGCATTCCTCCCGTGGGCGGGAAGGGACCAGGGATTCCAGCGGCCGGCGCCGTGGATCCACTTGCCGGAACGGCTCCAGGGCGGCCGAGGCGCGCCTTAAGGTCCTTGATATCGCGGGCTTTCTTTGGCTGCTCTGACATGTTGTTCGTGCCTGACATCTCGCGCGGGGTGGGTTGCGACTTAAAGGGTCAATCGAAAGACCGGAAGCGGCGCGAAAGTAGCCGTCACGGCTTCCCGGTGTCAAGCCTTGGCGGTTTACGGTGTCACTGGAAGCTCAGGGACCGTGCCCTGGCGCAGCATGGCATTGCTCGACCGCCTCGCATAGAGTTCGCGTCGTGCGCGACCGCCAAGCCATTGAGCGCTGCATATCGACCCCCTCTGGGAAGCTCTCGTTTCTCGTCACTGGGCAGGGGCAACCGGTCTTGCTAGTGCCCGGGATAGGCGGGGGCAGTCAGGTTTTCGCTCGTCAAGCCGAGCATCTCTCGCAGCGTTATCTGGTTGCTACCTGGGAGCTGCGCGGGCTGGCGCTCGGCGAAGAGGAGCCGCCGTGTTCCCTCGCAGATCACGCAGGCGATGCGCTGGAAATCCTCAGCTCTCTGGACGCCCTGCGCGTCCCGGTGATCGCCTGGTCGACGGGGGTGCCGATCGCGCTCGAGCTGTTGCGCCGGGCCCCCGAGCGAATTTCGTGCCTGGTGTTGATCAGCGGCGTGTTGAACAGCGGCGTGTTGAACAGCAGCGTGGGCGGTAAAGCGTTTCCAATCAGCCTCCTACGTCCCAATTTGGGCGCGGTCCTGCCGCTGGCTGCCCGTACGCTCACGCGTTTGCCGGCCTTCGGCGGGAGGCTCGTTAAACGCGCGGTGCAATGGCCTGAGACGATGAGCTGGGCAAAGCGTCTGTCGGTAATCGGCGCAACATTTGACGAAGAGATCTACGCCGATGCGGTGCACCACTTTGCCGGGCTCGACCTCGCACGGGTGGCGGCACTGCTGCAGGAGATAGGCGAATACGACGGCCGCATGCTTCTCGATCTGATCGACGTGCCGACCCTGCTCATCGCGGGCGAACGCGATGCTTTCGTGCCGTCCCGGGTCGTGCAGGCTATGGCGCGCAGAATTCGCGGCGCCGAGGTGCTTACTGTGCCCGGTGGTACGCACTACGCGCTCGCAGAACAGCCGGAATTCGTCAATTTGCGCATCGATAAGTTTTTCGCTGAGCACAGTTTTGTACAAGCTTCGCCCCTGATCACATCGTGAGCGCTACGCGATGATCCTGGTGCTCGACAATCACGACTCGTTTACGTTCAACCTGGTGCAAGGGTTAGGCGCGCTCGGTGCGGAGCTTACTGTTCATGCGAGCGATGCGATCTCGCTTGCAGCGATCCATACGATGGCACCCGCTGCCATCGTGCTCTCGCCTGGTCCCGGCAAGCCGTGTGACGCGGGGATCTGCGCTGACGTGGTCCGCACGTTCGGTGCGTCTACCCCGATGCTCGGCGTGTGTCTCGGTCACCAAGTAATCTGTGACACGCTTGGTGCCAGCATCGAGCACGCAAGCGAGCTTGTCCACGGTCGCACCTCGCGCATTCAGCACGACGGTCGCGATCTCTTCGTAGGCATACCGAACCCCTTCGTAGCGGCGCGCTATCACTCTTTGACCGTCAACGCCGACTCGCTGCCCGAAAGCTTGGAACCCTGTGCGTTCGCTGAAAAAGGGGAGCTGATGGCGGTGCGTCATCGCGTTTGGCCTGTGCTCGGCGTGCAGTTCCATCCTGAGTCTTTTCTCACCCACGACGGACCGCGTTTGCTTCATAACTTTTTGCGCTTCACCCAAGAGCGCGCCTCTCACCGTTGCGATGTGGCCCATGGCTGATGCAGTGGACAAGCTCGGGTTGATCATGGCGCGCAAGCGCCTCGAAGTGGCGCGCAGACAGCGCTGGGCGGCCTTTTACGCGCAAGAAGCGACGCTCCGTTCCGCTGATCGTGCCCGTAGCGTCAGTCCCGCCATTCCGTCGCGTAACGAGTCGGCGCCGCCTGGGCGTGCGCCCGATCAGCTTGCGGCCAATCGGCCTAACGAGCTCGCAGAGGCGCTGCGCAGGCAGCCAGGCGCTGCGCTGCGCGTGATTGCTGAGATCAAGCTGCGTAGTCCGAGTGCGGGGCAGATTCGGCCCCGTGTCGCGGGCGAAATCCCGCGTATTGCGCAGGGGTATGCCGCAGCTGGCGCCGCAGCCGTCAGCGTCTTGTGTGATGGCCCCGGTTTTGGCGGCAGCGTGCTCGATCTACGGCGCGTCGCCCGCGCGATTACGACGCCAGTCCTGTACAAGGAGTTCGTGATCGATCCACTGCAGATTGATTTAGCGCGGGCAGCCGGAGCGAGCTTCGTGCTGCTGCTCGCGCGCGCATTGGACGACGCTAGCTTGCAACCCCTGATCGCCGCGGTGCGTGCGCGTGGGCTCGAGCCGGTGGTCGAAGCTGCCGACGGCGAGGAGCTTGCGCGCGCCCTGCTCACCACCGCCCGCATCATCGGCGTCAACGCGCGCGATTTGCGCAGCTTTTCGGTCGATGCGGAGCATGCCTCCGAGCTCGTGAACCGGATCCCGGCCGACCGCGTAGCTGTATTCATGAGTGGTGTGCGCAGTGCTGCCGATCTTGCACGCGTCGAGCAGACCCGTGCCGATGCCGTGCTGATTGGCGAAGGCCTGATGCGCTCTCATGATCCTGGGCAGCAGCTCGCTAACTGGCTAAGGGGCTGACTCTTACTAACCCGTGGTGACCGCCTCGCGTTGCAACCGGGCGCACCCCGGCGATTCGGGCTACAGTCGCGCTGTGGAGACCGTACTCGTCACAGGTGCTGCGGGCACTGTTGGCAACTACGTTGTGGGCTTGGCGGAAGCCGCCGGTTACTCGGTGGTCGCGAGCGACGTCAATGGGCACGGGCTGCGGCAGCCCACGCGTGGCCGGATCGCTATGGGGAACTTGCTGGACCCCATGGTGCGCGAAAGCGCGCTCGATGGTGTGGATCACGTCATCCACACGGCAGGCTTGCTCGACGCGACGGCCGACGCGGAAGCGCTCAGTCGCGTCAATACCGATCTGGTGCGTTTCCTGTTCGAGGACGCAACGCGCAAGGGCGTGCAGCGCTTCGTTCACCTTTCCACGTGCATGTTGTATGCGGCGAGGCAGCCGCAACCGTTGAGCGAAGACGCAGAGACCGCCGCGCGCGGGCCCCATGGTTTGTCAAAGCTCGGAGCCGAGGCGTTCTTGCGCGGCCGTGGTCGTGGCGATGGTCCCGCGTGGACGATCTTGAGGGCGGCTCCGATCTACGGCCGTCGAGGTCGGCACTTTGCGGCCAGCTTGCTGGTGATAGGGCCAATGCTGCGTTTGCTGTCTCCGATCGTACCGCGCGTCAGTGGTGGGCCTCGTCATACCTTCGTGCACGCTGAAGACGTGGCGCGCGCGCTGCTCTTCGCATTGCGTGAGACGCGCACTCAGTACGGAATCTACAACGTGGCCGACGACGACGCGATTTCCTTGGGTGATAGGATCGCGCTGACGTGTGATGCCTACGGTTTGCGCAGTCTGCGCGCGGGCGAAATGCCGGGTTGGTTGCTCGCGCTGTCTGGTCGGGGAGCGCGCAAACCAGGTGCGATCGCCGCTATCGACGCTGCTGCAATGGGGCTGTGGAAGGCGGTCGTGCTGCGCCACGGACTCAAGCCCACGCTGCGCCCCCGTCTGGATCGCGAGGCGGTCACGCTGCTCGACGACGACCTGGTGATCGATACTTCGCGCCTGCGCGGCCTGGGCTTCAAACCCAAAGCACCGCGCTTCGCCGAAGGTTGGGCGAGCGTGCTGCGCTGGTATCAGGCTGAGGGTTGGGTACCTCGTTACTAAGGTTTGATTGCAACGGGGACGCGGATCTTTGGGATGCGCACCTGGAACTGCGCGCCTGTACCCGGTGGGCTCACGACGCTGACTTCGCCCCCATGAGCGCGCACGATCTGGTCGACGAGCGCAAGACCTAGGCCGACGCCGTGGGGGCGTTTTGAGTAGAACATGTCGAACAGGTGCCCACGGGCGGACTCGGGCACGCCCGGTCCATCGTCCGCGATCGCCCAGATCGCATGATCCTTACCGTCATCGCCAATCGTGATGCGTACTTCACTGTTCGACGGAGCGTGCGCTAGGGCGTTGTTGAGCAGATTCCAGATCACCTGTCGGATTTGGTCGCTGTCGATCCAAGCCATCACGTTGGTTTGTGCGTGCGTGACGTTGATGCGCACTGTTGGAGCGCGCGCGTCACGTTGGGCGACTTGCACCACGTCATTGGTGAGCGCGACTAGATCCGTCTTCATGCGCAGCGGGTCAGGCGGTCTGCCCACTTGCAGCATGGTGCTGACGAGGCCGTTGAGCCTGTCTACCTCGCGCAAAACGATACCGAGCAGGTTGCGCTCTTCTGCGTCGAGCGCCTTGGATTCGCGCACGAGCTGAACGGAGCCAGAGATCGAGCCCAGGGGATTGCGGATTTCGTGCGCGAGAGCAGCGGCCAGTCTCCCGAGGGACGCTAGGCGCTCCGCGCGTTCGGCTGTGCGCTTCAACTCTGTCAGCTCAGTCAGGTCCTGAAACAGGAAGAGCTCTCCCGTGGTCTGAGTATTTGCGTTGACCAGTTGGGTTTTAGAGAAGCCGATGGGGAAGGTTGAGCCGTCTGGCCTTTGCGCATTTCCTTCCGCGCGAAGCACACCCGACAAGACCGCATGATCGACGAGAAAGTCGTTCAGGTTCCGGCCCAACATCGTGCTCGGTTGCGTGCGAAAGATATCGAGGGCCGCGGGATTTATGGTGCGTATGAGCTCTCGCGTGTCCGTGGTGATGAGGCCACTCGATAGCGAACGGATGATGTCTTCGTTTAGTCGGGCAAGCTCAGCCGCCTGCGCTGCGGCTTCGCGCAAACGACCTCCCGCGAGCCGCAAGCGACCGGCAAGACTCGTCGCCAAAAACGCGACGAGCAACAAGCCGAGGATGTTGACGAGGATCGCGAACGTGGCATCGATCGGACTGAGCAAGTAGCGAGCGGCCGGCTGATCGGCGGGATGCGCAAGCCAGCCGTTGGCCAGCGACAGCGCCGTAATCACGTACAGGATGAGCGAGGCGACTGTCGCCACTTGGGCTGCACGCTGACCGACAACAATCGCCGCCAGCAACACAGTCGCGCCATAGAGGAACGTAAAGCCACTGGTGGCGCCACCAGCCACGTACATCAAACCTGTCGTGAGCCCCAGGTCCCAGCCAACCTGAATGACGGCGAAGCGATCTAGACGCCGAGCGCGCGGTAACCATAGAGCGAACACGAGTGAAGCCGCGTAGGTGCTCAGGATCAGCGCGAGTAAGAATCGCGGCGTGAAGCTATTGGCGCCGCGTTCTGTGTCGATCGCGAGCAACAACGTCCCGCCGAGCAGCAGGCTTGCAACGATCAGCCGCCCGCTCATGAGCCACGACAGGCGTCGCCTCAGCTCACGCTGGTCCTCGGCCAGGTCGGGCGCCGGACTCTGAGCGTTCATGTCGTCCGTTATCAGTGTCCGCCGACGTTGCCGGCGATGCTGAAGATGGGCATATACATGGCGATCATGAGAAAGCCGACGATGCCACCGATCACGACCATCATCAGCGGTTCCAGCATCGCGGTCATCGCGCCGACAGCCACGTCGACTTCTTCTTCGTAGAAGTCTGCGATCTTATTGAGCATCTGATCGAGCGCACCGGTTTGTTCTCCAACGCTTATCATCTGCACGACCATGGGCGGGAAGACCTTCGTTTCCGCGAGGGGATCACCCATGGTGCGACCCTCGCGAATCTTGTCCGCACAGAATCTAATCGCGCGCTCCACGATCACGTTGCCTGCTGCTTTGGAGACGACCTCGAGCGCATCTAGAATCGGCACGCCTGACGAGAGCAGGGTACCCAGAGTGCGGGTGAAACGCGCGACCGCGATCTTCCGCATGACATCGCCCAGTACCGGCGCGCTCAACATCGCTTTATGCCAAAAAGGCATCGTCCGCGGATGGTTGTAGGACCATTTAAATCCGAAGAACATGGCGATCAACGAGGCTGCGATGATCGGGAACATGCTGACGAAGTTATTCGAGATGCCAATCACGAGCTTGGTGATCCCAGGCAACTCGCCACCGAAGTCTTTGAACATCGTTTCGAAGGTGGGCACGACCCAGCCCAAAAGCACGCCAGTGACCAACATGGCGATGCCAAGCGAGGTCACTGGATAGGTAAGGGCACCTTTGACTTGCCGTGTCAGCTTCACGCGCTTTTCGATATAAGTCGCCAAGCGGTTGAGGATGGTATCGAGAATACCGCCCATCTCACCTGCGTGGATCAAGCTGCAGAAGAGCACGTCGAACACCTTAGGGTGTTTCGATAGTGCATCCGAAAACGTGGCCCCTTGTTCGACAAGCGCCTTGACCTCTTTGAGAATCTGATTGAGCTTGGGATTTTCACCCTGCGCCGACAGGATCTCGAGGCATTGCACAAGGGGTAGACCGGCATCGATCATGGTCGCGAACTGCCGGATGAATATGACGATCTCTTTTTCGGTGACGCCGCCACCGCCGCCGAAGTTCGGCATCTTGAAACCGTCTGACTTCTTCTTGACCTTGACCGGGTTCAGATTTTGGGCGCGCAACTTGCCCTGCACGGCTTCCGCCGTGTCGGCCTCCATCACACCCTTTTTGGTTTCCCCAGTTCGGGCGCGCGCTTCCCAGACCCATTCAGCCATGTCGTCCGCCCCAAGGACCAATGCCCATTCGACATGCTAACAGAGCGGAGGGGCCCGCTACAAATACAGCGTTTGCCATCGTGCTCATCACGTTAGGAATGGGATGGCCTGACTGAGCGATTCATAGTGTCGATCATGCTTTGAAGCTCCGCGGGATCGGGCGCGCGCGCGAGGGCGTCCTCTGCTGAGATCTGTCGTTTGCTGTAGGCGGCGAATAGAGACTGGTTCATGGTGTGCATGCCGCTGGAGCCCTGGCCCGTCTGCATGATCGAGTAGATCTGATGGATCTTATCTTCGCGAATCAGGTTCCGAATCGCGGCGTTAGGTACCATGATCTCGGTGATCAGCGCCCGCCCTGGCGCATCAGAGCGCGGCACCAAGTTCTGCGTGATCACGGCCTGCAGTGTGAACGACAGCTGTGCGCGGATCTGCGACTGTTGGTGAGGTGAGAATACGTCGATGACACGGTTAATCGCTTGTACCGCCGTGTTCGTATGAAGCGTGGCGAAGACTAAATGACCCGTTTCGGCGATGGTCATGGCCGCTTCGATCGTCTCGAGATCGCGAAGCTCGCCCACGAGCACGATGTCCGGGTCCTGCCGCAACACGTACTTGAGCGCGTCTTTGAATGTGAACGTGTCAGAGCCGACTTCGCGCTGATTCACCAGGCACTGCTTGTGCGGATGCAAGTACTCGATGGGATCTTCGATAGTAAGGATGTGCTGACGCGTCTCCGAGTTGATCTTGTCTATGATCGACGCGAGCGTGGTGGATTTGCCCGAGCCCGTGGGCCCCGTGACTAGGACTAGACCACGCTCAGTGTTTGCAATGTCTGCAATGATCGCGGGTAGACCAAGCTCTTCGAAAGTCAGGATCTTGAATGGGATAGCTCGGAAGGCACCGGCGATAGCTCCGCGCTGCATGAAGATATTGGCGCGAAAGCGCGCAAGGTTCTTCACGCCAAAGGACAGGTCGAGCTCGTTCTTTTTTTCGAAGATGATCTTCTGTTCTTCAGTCAGCACCGAGTAACAGATTTGTTTGGTCTCGATTGGCGACAGTGGCGCGACCTTAAGCGGCACGAGCGATCCATCAATGCGCAGCTGTGGTGGGGAGCCCGTGGTGATGTGCAGATCGGACGAGCCCTTTTCGATCATGGCTCGGAGAAGTTGGTGCAGGGTGATGCGAGGCGCTTCGCCACTCGGTTGCATAGGCGAGAATGCTACCTGTTCCGGAGTGCGATTCGGCGCAAAAAACCGGACTTACCTCAGCGCTATAAGTCCACCTTGGTCCAGCGTCCGCGGTTCATCCAATCGCGATTGAGAGAGCGCGCTACGGCCCGCGCAGCGGACCATGCGGCGATAAAAGAGCCCTCGAGTCCGAGCCCAGGCACGACTTGATCGCTGCACAACAGCAGGCGCTTGATCTGGGTCCGCACAGGAAGTGCACAGGTCCCATGTAGTCGCATGCGCGTGAAGGCGTACACGGTCGGCATCGAGTCGGGGCCGCGATTCCAGCTGTCAGGGGACGGCACCTCGGTGCCCCTGGCTGCATCGAAAATACCGCGACCATCATGCGGCGAATCCACGAAGCGAATGTGTGGACGCAGGAAAGGTGATACGCGCTCGAGGCGTTCGAGTACCCGCTCACGCTGCGTCGCCAGCTGTGCGATCTGAGCGTCTTGTGGGAGGACGTCCAGCAGCGCTTCGGTGGTCAGCACTGCCAGCTCCTTTGAGCGGCGTTCTATTTGTAGGTTGAGCGCGGGGGCAGCTTCGCTTCCATACCGCGGCTCAGGGACGATCAGCACGTTACGCGCAAGACCCTCAGGAATGGCGTCGGGATGAGCTAGAACGTTGAGGGTATAACGAAGGAAGCGTGCCTTTGGTGCCCCGAGCTCATCCAGCATCGAATCTAGCTCGCTGCGATCGCTTAGCAGTCGACCGAGCTTATGAACGGGGAGACCATTCAACACGAAATGACAGCCGATCTCGTCGTCACTCGGCGAAAGACGCACGGCTTCGACGGCGCCACGGCGTACCCGGATGTGCTCGACCCGATCGGCAAGATGGATTTCGCCGTTATGAGTTCGGATGCTCTGCATCAGTAGCTCGACAAGACCGGCGTAGCCGCCTTCTTCGAGCACCGCGCCGCGCAGGGCAGCCCCGAACAAACGCAACAGGCGTTGCGGGTTGCCCTCGCCGAGACGACTGCCGTCCGCGAACGCGAGTGTCGCGTCCACGATCTGGCGCAGCGGGTGCTCGTCCGGCAGATCACTCAGGGGCGAAGGACTCTGATCCTCGCGGCCGAAAGGCTGATGAGAGCTCGCGCGCACAAAGGCGCGGCGCTCGAAGAACGTGGAGGGCGGCCACATTAGATCTCGTGCGACGAGCCTATCGATGCTGTCCCAGGCGCGGGCGCCTGCGCGCATAAAATCGTCGGCAGTACGACGGACCGCTGGGAACTCGCGCTCGATCTCGCGCGCAACGCGTTCGGGGTCCGCGCTAAAGTCGACGCGATGCCGCGGCAAAACTGCCTGAAATGCGGGCGAAAGTGGCGTGATGCGCCGGCGCAGCAATGGTTTGAGCGCGAGCTCCGAGAATACGCGCGTGACCGCAGGCGACTCCGCGCCCGTCAGGGTGAACGGCGCGCGCGGGACCGTGATGCCATCGATCTCGTAGCTCGGTAGCGGCTGACCCTGAGCCACGAGCAGCACGCGAAACCCCCGCTTGGCGAGCAGCCCCCCCGCCACAAGCGTCGGCAGCCCAAGCCCAAGCAACACAGCATCGTAGAAGTTCTTAGTCACGTACGATCAGGTAAGGGGCGGCCAGTAGAAGATGGTTGCCGCATTATCCTTGGCGCCTGTGTAGCGAGGACCGTCGCTCTCGAGAACGATACTGCCGTTGGCGATCGCCTGGATGACGGCGGGCAAAAGCCAATGCTCCGCCCGCTGAATGCGCTCGTGCAGGGTGACCGCATCGTCTGCTGGCAGCACTGGGACGGCCGCCTGAGCCAGAATCGGGCCGCTGTCGACTCCGGCGTCGACCAGATGGACCGTGCACCCGCTGAGGCTCACGCGCTTGGCGACGGCCTGCGCCGGCGCGTCCCTGCCCGGAAAGGCTGGCAGCAGGGCTGGATGCACGTTGACCATGCGCCCCGCAAAGCGCTGCAACATTGACGCCTCCAAGATCCGCATGAAACCCGCGAGCACCACGAGCTCTGGTGCGTAAGTCGCGACGGCCCGGGCGAGCGCTGCATCCCATGTCGTCCGATCAGGATAGTCAGATGGATTGACGACTTCAGTGGCGATGCCGCGCGCATGTGCGAGCGCGAGGGCGGGTGCCGCTGCGCGATCGGAAATGACTGCGACGACGCTCGCCTCGCAACGTCCGGCGTCGATGGCGTCGAGCAGGGACTGCAAATTGGAGCCTCGACCCGAGACCAGCACCACCACTTTCATGGCGATACCTCTCAACCGAGCCGTACGCGCGGTCCGTCCCCGGCAGGGCTAGCGACAGACACTGCGCGGCCGATGCGCTGCACTTGCTCGCCGCTCTCCTCGACGGCTCGCATGACGGCGTCCGCGTCCTGCTCTGGCACAGTAAGCACGAGGCCGATGCCCATGTTGAAGGTGCGGTACATCTCTGCATCGCTGGTCCCGCCGAGCTTTTGAATAAGGTCGAAAACTGGGGGCCGCTTCCAGCCACTCGTCTCGATCTCGAGCGCCACGTCCTTGGGTAACACGCGCGGAAGATTTTCCGGCAAGCCGCCGCCCGTGACGTGGCAGAAGGAATGCACATCGCCGGCCGCAAGCGCAGCTTGGACAGCTTTGACGTAGATGCGCGTGGGACGCAGCAGGGCGACGTGTAGCGGCTCGCCAAGCTCCGGCACGATTTCCTCGAGCGCGTAGCCGCCTCGCTCCAGCAGCGCCTTGCGAGCGAGCGAATAGCCGTTGGAGTGCAGGCCCGACGAGGACACGCCGAGCACTACGTCGCCAGGACGCACACGTGTACCGTCGATGATCTTGGCCTTTTCCACGACGCCTACTGCGAACCCAGCCAGGTCGTATTCACCGGCCGCATAGAAACCCGGCAGCTCGGCCGTCTCACCGCCGAGCAAGGCGCAGCCCGCCTGACGGCATCCCTCGGCTATCCCCTCGATCACCTTTACGCCGGTTTCGACGTCGAGCTTGCCCGTGGCGAAGTAGTCGAGGAAGAACAGCGGCCGCGCCCCGCACGTCACGATGTCGTTCACGCACATGGCCACGAGATCGATGCCGACCGTATCGTGCCTGTCGGCCATGAACGCGACTTTGAGCTTGGTGCCGACGCCGTCCGTGCCCGAGACGAGCACAGGCTCCTGCATACCCTGCGGCAGGCCACAAAGACCGGCAAAACCGCCGATCCCACCGAGCTGCTCTACGATGCGCGTGCGCTCGGCGAACGGCTTGATGCGCCGAATGAGCTCGTCTCCTGCGTCGATGTCGACGCCCGCGTCACGATACGAAAGGCCAGTCATCGCGCGCACCGTATTTCACTCGCTGGGCGCGGTCAAACGCAGTTCGGAAGGGCCCGCACGTAGCTTCAGTAGGGGTTGGTGCTGACGAAGCCAGCGCCGCGCTTGGTCGTCTTTTTCGTGCTGGTCGTACGGGGCGCAGGAGCGGGGGCTCGCCCTTCGAGTGTGGAGCGTCTGTTCTTACTTGTTCGGGCGCTCTTTTCGGCGCGCGTACGAACGGGGGCCGTCTGGCTGGGTCGTTTCGGCGCACTGACCACGGGCTCCGCGACAGGCTGCGGCGCCTCTTCCGGCACAACCTCCGGTACGGCCTGCACTGACGTAGGCGAAGGGACTGGTGTCGCTGGGGGCGCAGCAAGCTCGATGCTCGGCTGCTGCGCCGCGGGTTCCTGGGACTCCGCGGCGGGCGCCCTATTAAGCGGAGCGGGACTGTCGTCTTCGTCGACGCCGCGGGTGAGCGCGAACGCAAAGGTCGCCGCGCCCAGGAAAACTGCGAGCGTAATCCAAACGCCTTTTAGCGACCGCTTGGGCAACGCCATGCCCAAGTCATCGCCGTCGTGCGTGCGCATGCCGCTGTAGTCGAGCTGCGGCGTCCGTGGCGGACGGGGCACGATCACATCGGGAGGCGCCACATCGGTCTCACCGGTGCCGCGCACGACGAACGGCGGTTCAGAAGCAGGCGCCAGGGGCGGCAGGGCAGGCGCTTGAAAGCCAGGCGCTTCGAAACCACGTGCTTGAAAGCCAGGCGCTTGAAAGCCAGGCGCTTGAAAGCCAGGCGCTTGAAAGCCAGGCGCTTCGAAACCACGTGCCTCGAACTCAGCAGCGATTACGTCAGATGATAACCGCTCGGGTTCGCTGTCGTCCCACGATGGCCGAAACTGCGCCGCAGCCTCGTCCAGTGCATCCGGATCGAAGGCCGGCACCTGAAGTGCGACTTCCTCGCTCGCAGGGGCCCCCGCGCCGAGCGGTTTGCCCGTCTCTGCGTCCGCGTCTGGATGAGATGTCGGCTGATGGTCCTGCACAGTACTCTGGGGTTTGGAGCGCTCGTTAGCCTAACACTCTGAGACGCCGACGGCCATCGTACTGCCCAGTGCGACATGACGCTTCGTTGACCACTTATGCGCCATCGGAGTACACGGTAACTGAGTAAGACCGTGATCCCGCGCATGCTCGTCGCACGATGTTGGCTTTGGGTTGTGGTTTGCACCGCCTGCGGAGCGGACCCCGATCGCGTAGCCGGTGCAGCGGCCGACCGCATGCTGGACGAGCTCACGCGGCCGCGCGCGGTCTCTGTAGCCAGTGCCAGTGACTCGAATCGAGCGTGGGCAACCGAAGGTCCGGCACTCACGCAGTTGCTCGTTCACCACGCGCAAGACGCCGATGCCTCCGCTGCCCGTGCGGTGCTCCGTGTGCAAGGCGAGCCTCCCTTTCGTCGCAGCCAGCGCGCGGCCAGCGAACACTCAGGCCCTGTGATTCAACTGATTTTTGAAGGTGCGGCCGTCGAGCCCGCCTTGCTCGGTGAGCGCGTCATCGATAGCGGAGGTTTGCACTCTGTGCGCGTTTACCGCGTAGATGACGTGCTGCGGGTCGACTTCGAGCTCGCTCGGGATGCGCGCTATCGCTTATTTTCCATGAGCGATCCTGATCGGTTTGTGCTCGACGTCGAACGGGTGCGTCCGGCTGAGCGCGGGGCGCGCCGTGCTCAAAAACTGCTTGTGCTCGACCCCGGTCACGGCGGCGAAGATCTCGGTTCACCCGGCCCCCACGGGCTGTGGGAAGGAAGGCTTACTCTTGAGCTCTCGCGGAGGGTGAAGGCCTGGCTTGCGCGGCTTGCGCCCGATATTCGCGTGCGCCTCACCCGCGATTCCAACGTTTACCTGAGCCTGGAAGAACGCGCCGCCATGGCCAATTCGCTCGGTGCCGATTTGTTCGTCTCCGTGCATCTGAACGCGGCGAACACCCCGGTGGACAAGGGCGGCGTGGCCGCATTCGTGCTCGACATCAACAACGACCGCAATGTGCTGCGCTTGGCCGCCCGCGAAAACGGGACGAGCACGGACGCGGTCTCACCGCTGCAGTTTTTGGTGGGCTCGATCGCGCGCAGCGAACAGCAGCGCGCTTCGCTGGCAGCGGCCACGATGATTCAGCGTGGTACCTTGTTTTCGGGTCGACGCTTGCTGCCGACGCTTGCCGACCGAGGCGTTAAATGCGCTATGTTTTACGTGCTCGTCGGCGCCCAAATGCCCGCCGTGTTGATCGAGGCTTCGTTCATCACGCAACCTGACGAAGCCAAAGCGCTGACGCTTCCGGCCTACCGTGATGCGCTTGCAGAAGGGATTGCACGCGGCATCAGCAAGGTGCTCACGGGCCCATGAAGCCTAGCGCGGTTGCTTGGATTCCAGGCCGCCTGCATACTCCCAAGATGGGCGACGCGGCAGAAGATGCCATTAATCTGAGCGCTCTGGCACCGACGCTTGGCTTCACATGCCGCGAATACTTGAAGACCTACACGCAGGCGCTCGAGACGGCGGTCGAGCGGGGTGAAGGCGGGGTAGTCGTTGCGCAGCGTCGCGCCGCGGTGCTCGATGGCTTGCTCGGCGCCCTCTACTGCGCCGCCAACGCGGCCTCGAAGGCCAAGGGGC
>JBBSJC010000030.1:0-28018 GCA_038257655.1 Polyangiales bacterium
CCAATCCGCCGGCCGTGTTGGCTGCAGCCGAGCTGACCAATCGCCTTCCCCTGCTGAGCCGCCGCATTCGCGAGCTTGTGGCGACGATGGCGGCAGCGCCCTGCGGGCCGGTGCTATTCGTCAATCTACACCCACGTGATCTGCTCGACGAAGCGCTCTACTCGCCTGACTCGCCGCTTTCACCGTTCGCCTCACGTGTCGTCTTCGAGCTTACCGAGCGCGCGCCGCTCGACGAAATCGTCGATGCCGTCGAGCGCATCGCGCGCCTGCGTCACATGGGCTTTCGCGTCGCGATCGATGACCTTGGCGCAGGGTTCGCGGGCCTTGCGACCTTGGCCTTGATGCAACCAGACTTCGTGAAGATCGATATGGCCCTGGTGCGCAATCTCGACCGCGATGAGCGGCGCCGCAAAATCGTGCACTCTCTCGTCACCTTATGTCGGGACCTGGCGATCGAAGTGATCGCAGAAGGCGTGGAAACAGAGGGCGAAGGCGATGCGCTGGCAGCCTGCGGCTGCAAGCTGCTGCAGGGCTACCTGTTCGGGCGTCCGGCCCGCGAGCTGTCGGTCGGCCCCGAGCGACCCTAGCTACGTCGACGACTGTACTTTCTGCGGGGCCGGTTTTCGAGGTCGAGGCCTGTCACTACCTGGCAACCCCGCTCCGAGCGCGATCCGCACCCGACTAAGCGTGCAGAAGCCGAGTTGTCTCGGTGCGCCGCGATAGGCTCGACAGCCCCTGACAATCGAAGTCAAGCCACCAATCGCACGCCCAACAAAATGTGAGCGAGCCGGAGATCAGTTCGTTCGCCGCCCGCGTCGTAACCTGCACACGACGTGCAAGGCGCCATGTCTGCGGTTCTCGGCATCTTAACTCGCGGACGTCGCTAGCGGCGTTGCGGCGCCCTCACCCCCGCCCTCTCCCACGCGGTGGGAGAGGGAGAAGAGTGCTGCGCGAATCTCAGCGCAGACCCGATCGAGGTCTTGCAAGACGTCATGGTTTTGGAAACGCAGAACGCGAACCTGGGCGAGTGCAAGCTGCTCGGTTCGCATGCTGTCGTGGCGCAAGCGTTCGGGATCCCGACGCTGCGTCCCATCTAACGCGAGGCTAGGCGGGTCTCGGCGCAAGAGAAATGCAGCACGAATCGACCCATCGACACCACCGGCAAGCTGGTGCGCGTTCTTTCTCCCTCTCCCACCGGGTGGGAGAGGGCAGGGGTGAGGGCGCGATCTTAACTAAGGATACTTAAGTGTTTTCTTAGCGCGCACCGAGCGACCTTAAATCGCAAGGCTGTTCACACTTATTTGTGTCCGATTGGCCCGCGCCACGTTCCTAAGGGAGGCAAAACGCACTAGGAGACGCGAATGAAAATGAAGCGAAGCAACAGTCAGACTTTCCTGTCGAGCGCAGCCCTATTGGCTACTACCGTTATGGGATGTGCGGATGCGCCCGGCACGGCCCCCGAGATTGCGAAGATCGATCAGGAGATCATAGGCGGTGTCGCCGCCAACAGCGCCAGCCTGAACGCGATCGGCGCGCTCGTGTACCATGTTTCCTATACCGATGAATACACGGGTGAGGAGGTGGTAGAATACTCTCCGCTGTGCACGGGCAGCCTGATCTCCGCGCAGACGGTGCTCACCGCCAAGCACTGTGCCGAAGGTTTCGAGCAGGCCGGCCAGCGCTTGTTCTTCCACATCGGACCCGATTCGTATAAGCCCCAGCGCGAGGTGGAGGTCGTCGCCGTGCAGAGAGCGCCGGGAAACGAGGGAGGCTGGGCCGAACTGGGTAGCGATGTGGCGACCTTCCACCTGCTCGACAAGGTGACCGACGTGACGCCGCTTGCCCTGGGCACGCTGAACGAGCGTCAGATCGGCAAGGACTTCGCCATGATCGGCTACGGTGTACAGGATAATACGTACAAGGCGGACACACGCGTGGTGGGCACTGGGACGCTAGGCGCGCTCTCCGGCGCGATCTTCCCTCTGATGTTCGGAAGCTTCGAGGCGTTCCGCGATTGGTTTGATTGGATCAACGCCCGCTCCTATGACAGTGAGACGCGCGCACCCGAGCAGCGCACCCTGGTAAGCCAGCGCAAGGCCGCCGTGCACGCCGGTGCCGACCCAGAAGCAGGCTCAGAGGGCCTAGGTGATGCGGATGCAGGCGTGGGCGAAGAAGGCGACGCAGGCATCGGTGAGGACGGCGATGCAGGCACCGACTGGGCTGAAGAGGACGCACGCAACATGTACGAGGGGACATTCTTGCTCGAGGGCTACGAAGCCTACGTCGGCAACCGCTCCGGCAATGCGCAGGCCTGCTACGGCGACAGCGGCGGCCCGCTGGTGCGCACCGTCAATGGTAAGATGCGTGCGTACGCCGTTGTCTCGGGCGGTGTGCCGTCAGAAGAGCTGGTTTGCAACTACGGCGTCGTCTACGCAAGCTTCGGTCCGGAGGTCATGGACTTCCTCAAGAAAGCCAAGAAGTGGGTAGACCCCTGCAAGGGCTTGTCCACGGAGGGCGTGTGCGAGGGTGATGTCGCCAAGCGCTGCACGGCCGTGGCAGAAGGTCCGCGCCGCATCACCAAGACAAACTGCGGCCTGCTCGCTCAGACCTGCGGGGTAGATGACGCGGGCGTCGCCAGCTGCGTGGATCGCTGAAGTACGAGGGCTTCGGCGAACAGCTGCGTGCCTACGGCGCTGTCTCGCGTCAGTGCGAGCTGAAAGCCCTTGGAGTCGCCGCTGCTGAGCAACCTTCGGCGCTCGTTCACTGCGGTCGTGCCTAAGTCCGGCATAGTAGCGGGCGTCCGTTGCGCGCAAAGCGAGAGCTGTCGCCTATCGGCGGAGCATCGTTATTCCCCGAGCGCTAGGAAACGCACGATCTGCTCCAGCACGTGATCCATGACAACATCGGCAAAGGGCTGCACCTGCGCTGTCTCATCCGCCTGGTACCTCTGTGGCCCGCCGAGCGAATGCTCGAGCTCGCGCCACTTTTCTGGACCAGCACTCGCGCGCGACTCGACTCCCACGCGCTCGCCCAGGACCTCGGCCCCATCACCATCCCGGCTGAGCCGCTCGACACCCGGCCGACGACCGAACAGCAAACGTCTGCGGGCTGAAGTTGCGTCCATCACGGTCGTGAGAATGACCGCGCCAGCGGGGGCCGGCTACACTGCTCCGTGCTCTGCTTACCCTCTCGCTTTGCGCCTATGGCGTCTCGCTGGCCCTTGGTTACTGGGCCGACCTGCGCGGTCGCTAATATTACCGTATCACCGCCGCACTGGGCATTCTCCCTCGCCCTGGAAGTGAGCCTGGGTTTGCAGCTGTGCTCGGACGTAATCCTCCATTGTCCGGAGCGGCGTGACAGGGGAGCCGCCTAGGGCGAATCGCTCATCTATTTCCGCAAGATCAGACGGTGCCACGGCTGCAAGCTCCTCTTGGCTCACAGTGCCGTCGAGATCTAAGTCACAGTCGGCAAGCCACTGGGCAAGCCGCGTGATCGCCGATTCGTCGGCGCCTGGAAAGCCATTGAAGAATATGTGGTCGCCGTGGATGCTGATCGCGACCGTCTGCGTGCCGCCCGCCGGGATACTAAAGCCCGACGCCTCGTCGATCTCGCAGGGGCCTACATCGGTACTTACCTCGACGGCGAACTCGAATTCGATCAGTGGATTATCAAAGCAGTCGTCTTGCCGAGCGTTCGCTCTGCCGTTCGGTGTGGTGGCACCGGGAGACGCGAGCCCCTTGGGCGGACAAGACTGACCGTCATCTTTACTGAGATTACCCTTTATCCAATAGGTGACGCCTTGCCGCTTCATCTGTTCGAAGTCTTCGGCGCTAACACTCTCATGCCGCTTGGCGTCCGTGCCGGCGGGGGCAAGGGAGTAGTAGAACTCGTAGCGGCCAGCGCTCAGATCCGGAAGCTCCCACAGGGGAGCCCCGCCCTGGGGCAGCTGTACCAAGTCAGTCACGAACAGCTCGGGCGCTTCGGCGCTCACGCCCTTGTCCGTTGCTAGCTGAACTTCGATCTTACCCGTCGTAATCAGGTACTTGTCGAAGCGAACCTTCCAGCCATCGCGAATCTGCTCATCACCCATGCCCGGAGTAAGTCCGTCGATTACGGTGTCTTCGGGCTCGAGCAGTACCTGTAAGGTCGCGGAGCCTCCTGCGCCGGTATCGCTCTCTCCGCAGCCGACCGCGGCCGTAAGAGCGATGGTGCTCAGGCACGACGCTCTCACGAATGTTCCTTTTGATCTCATATTAACCTCAGTTTCTTCACTCAGAAGGCGATTCGGTGCTCCACTTAAAGACAGGTCGGCCGCCAGCTAGTAGCTCGTTGCGAATGGCTAAGCTGGCCTGATCATCGCCACGAAACTCGAGTCGCTCGACGCAGCCGAGATCACTCACACATACCTCGTTCGCCAGGCTGCAGTCACGGGTGCGCATCACGGTGCCGTCGGCCGCACACACTTGCGCCACGTTCCCCGAGCAGACGCGGGGGCCCGCTGCATCGCTGCATTCCCCGTTGGCAAGCAAGGCGGCGAAATCGACGCTGACCACCCAGTCACGGGGATCAAAGCGTATAAGCAGCTGTTGACCCTCCGCAGTGATGCGCTGCGCGAAACGCTCGCTAGGGCTCTTACGAACGATCGGCACGCCGCGTGCGCTCAGCTCACTCTGTGCCATGGCTAGACGGGCACGAAATGGGACCGTGCGTCCTCGTAACTCGACCGTGCCTTCCAGCCAGACGGAGTGTCCACTTAGTTCACGGGCAGCAGCTAATGGTACCGGCTGCTGCTGCGTTAATAGCGAGACAATACCGAGGTCGTACATATACGAGCGCGTGCTGCCAGTAATACCCACGAGCTCGCCCGCGCGCTTGGGCTCAGGGTCTAAGGCGTCGACCACCGCGCTCTCACGCCATTCTGCAAGCGCGTCGTCGCATAGATCTCCCGCTTCGCGTCCGGCGCAGAGCGTGAGCGGACCGAATGCCAGCTGGGCCCTACTCAGCGAAATCGAGGCGCCATCGCGGCCCGCAAAGGGCTTGCTGATGTCAGTTCCCGCGAGCTTGAGCTCGACACGAGCTTCGCGTTGCACGGTGTCGATGCAACCAGCGAGCGCGAGCAGAAGGGTAAGGCACGCGCCGCGAGTGAGGACGTTCATAGGGTAATCCCTAAACTAAAAAGCCAGGTCCGTGGAGCCCCTGCGGCGATGTGTCGCGCCGGAACGCGTGAGGGTGGCTCGCTTGGGTTCCAATTGGAGGCGAAATTGTATTCGGTCGCGGCGTAGCGCATGTCGAGAAGATTGAATATCTCCATGCCCAGCGTGAACGGCCCCCAACCGAGCTCACTCGCGAAGTCGAGCAGTGAAACGGTCGCAGCCTTCGCGCCGTGGGGAAGCGGACGACGCGACAAATACGAATAACCCATGCCTGCGCGGCCGGTAAGGTCCGCGGGGCCCTGGTCAGACAACAGCGTACCGTGCGCGCCGAGGTCCAAACGTAGGACGACCGGCGGTACATACGGTAGATTCTGGCCCTTGCGAAACACAGGCTGCGGCTGCTTGGCCGTGGCAGGTGGTGGTTCAAGCAGTTGTGCATCGACGTAGGTGACAGACGCTGCCGAGATAAGCCAAGGGGTGGGGTTAGACGACCACGTCAAGGTGCCACCTAGTCTGCGTGTGGCGCCCACGCGCTCAAGACGCCCCTCGTCCGCTGCGAATGCGACGTCGTCGGATAAATGGGTAAGGTATCCCGTCAGCCCGAGTGCAAAGAGGTTTCCCATGTTGGCGCGCAGGCCGATGTCTCCGCCGCGCACCTTGGTAAATGGCGCGCGCTCGCCGTCCTCGAGCGTGCGCGCCTGGGGCGAGCGATACCCCTCACCGTAAGCTGCGAGCAGTTGCAGATCTCGCAACAGACTCACTTCCAGGCTTGTGCGAGGTCCCCACGCCGTGCCGGCGGCGGTACGGCGAAAGCCGACGATGTAGCTTTCTTGCGGACGAGAAAGCGGTGCAAAGTTACCCAGTCGGTCTTCGACCACGTATTGCAGCGCATCGGCGCGCACACCGGCGCGTAGCGTCGCGCGCTCCAACAGCTGCCCGGATAGGTCCGCCCACACCCCGATATCGAGGCCGCGCACGCTTGCGTCCACGCGGCGATCCCAGGTTTGATTGCGTACGGACGCGTCGAGTAGATTCTGCGCCTGATCGATTTGATCCGCGCGGGCTGACGTTCCGAGCTCGACATGACCACGCAGCTCTTGCCAAGGCTGGTAAGGCTTAGTGCGGTAATGTCCCCACAAGCCTAGCGAGCGCGTCTGGTTCAGCTGCTCGATCAGGTCCCCCCGGCCAGCGACGTTTGCCAGCGTGGTCGATCGCTGCGTGAAACCCGTGAAGTTCTGTTGAATGCGGAAGTCGTCAAAGCCTAGCCAGGCGCCGAGCTCGCCGCTGTCCCCGGTATGCCCGCGGTATTCGGCGACAGCACTGAGCAAGACGCGGGAGCTTGTCGCCCGTTGCTTTTGCGCCGTTGGAAACGCGTAGCTGTCGTAGAAGCCGAGTCGATTTCCGTTGATATCCGCACGCCGCACAACGCCCGCGAGGCTTGCATTGGCTCCGTAGGCGATGCCCAATGTGCGATATCGCCAGGCGCCGGTGCCGAACCTACCTTGCAAGATGGCGCTTGTGCTCGTGCTCCCGCGATTCTGACCGAAGCCGTCGCTACGGCGATGTTGAACTGCACCAAAGGTATGTCGAGACTCTCCTTCTGGCGCCCACAACGCGAGCTGGCGAAACGTGTTGAAGGAGCCGTAACTCGAGCGAGAGGCAACACCCCGCTGGTCGACCGCAAGGTCGAAGTCGATGCTGCCCGCCACCGCAAAATCGCCCTGTCGTGGATCGTACGCGCCTTCGGTGACCCGCAGCTCGTGCACGGTCTCTGGAATCAAAAACCCGAGGTCGGCGTAGCCTTGTCCATGGATATGAGATGGCAGATTGATCGGGATGCCACCCACCCTTAGCTCGACGTCCTGGCCGTGCTCCGCATCGAAGCCGCGCAAGTTGATGCTGTGGGCCACCGCTTCGCCTTCGGAGCGCGCGACGTATACCCCTGGCACGGTGCTGAGCAGATCGGCACCCTCGCGTCGGGGCGCCGCCCGAAGCACCTCGGACTTGACGGTGTACCCGCTTGCCCCACGCGCCTCGGGACGCAGTTGTTCGAGCTCCGTGACGGCCTTGGCGCCAAACGCGGGTCGTGGGGCCGTGCCGTCAGACGCCGGAGGGTGCTCGTCATGACCGTGCGCGATCGCCTCCTCGGCCCTGCTGACAGCAGGAACGTTGTAAGGACCAAACTCGGGCAACGCGAAATGCACGGCGACGCCGACGCGACTGGCAATCTGAGTGTCAGCCCGGCGCGCGGGTTCGAAGCTCCAGTTCTTGACTGCGTCGATCGCGGCCTTGTCGAAGTCTGCCCCGCCCGAATGCTCGATCAAGATGTCTGCAATGCGCCCGTCTGCCAGCACCGTGACGTTCAGAACCACCGTGGGGTGTTCGCCTGTTCCGAGGTGCGCTGGCGGGAATACCGGGGGAGGGCTGCTGATGATGCGAGGCGGCACGAGACCGCCAGGGCCTTGGGTGCCTTGGTTTGCAGGCGGGACCGCCCGCTTATCGCCCGTGCCGGCATCGCTATCGTTCTCGCCCGTCGCAGGGGCCGCAGGCGCCTCAGGCACCCCCGCGTCGAGTGCCGTATCCGCAGGGAGATCCTGGGCGCCCGCGCTGAGATTGATCAGCATCGCCCAAACAGCGAACAGCCCGATGCCTAGCCATCGTGGGCGCAGCCGACCTATCGCCGGCGGCGTGCATTTGCACTTTAATTGCATTTGCGCGGGCTGGCACGCCGAAAGATGAGTCGCATCAGAAAAGCGTAGGATGGAGTCGCTTGTCTGGGTAGCGGCGTTCGCCCCGTTTTAGGCGTGCACGTTCGGCGCGCGCGCCCCCGCAGTGGCTTGCTCCACGACTGAACGGATCGCTTCGGCGAGGATCTCCGGATGGTCCTCCGGCACGAAGTGCTTCCCCCCCGGTATCTCAATAAGCTCGCAGTCCAGATCCGACGCCAAGCGCCGTCCGTATCGGAGCTTTTGGAATGGGTCGGCTGCACCCCACACTACCTTGGCGGGTAGCCCGCGAAGCTCGCGAAGACGGTCTTGAATCGCCAGGGTGTCTTGCGTGTCGAGGGCACGCACCTGACGAATCAAGGCATGGGCGCCATCCGCTGCCGCGTACCGCTCAAAATGCACATTCAGGGATTCGGTCGCGACCCGCAGGTCGTCGTGGCCGCGGTAGAGCAACATCGCCAGATTCGCCCGCAGCAGAAAGTCAGGCATGTGCTCGACGATGCGCCCAAACATCTGCATGGCGCGCACGCTGGGTATAGGCCACGAGTCGTAGCCTATCGCATTGGTCAGCACGATACCTGAGCAGCGCGCGGGCTCATTGACCGCCAAGATCTGCACTACCCCGCCCCCAAGGTCGTGGCCGACGAGCACGGCACGCTCGACCTTGATCGCGCGCATGAAGGCCGACAGGTAATCTGCTTGCTTCGCTATCGATAGCTCGTGCCTGCGACCTTCCTCGATCGAATTGCCATACCCGACCATTTCCCACGCGAGAAGTCGCGCGTTTGGGACCCGGCCCATCACCTTACGCCACAGCTCTGGAGACGTCGGGATCCCGTGCACGAGAATGACGGGCATGCCTGCTCCGTGCTCGATCCAGCGCATCGTGATTCCGTCTACGTCGACCTTTTTCGCTTCCATATTGCTCCCCCGGTTTCGCTCGCGCGACGTGTGATCGACGCACGTCGCGGACCGACGTACGCATGCTTTGTGCCGAGCCGCTCCCAAACGGATTGGCGGTCGTCCGGCGCAGTCCGAAAATGCGCGCTGTGATCAGTCAGGGACGCGCGGTCGATGCGCTATTTTGGCGCATTGTGGCGTGCGCGTACGCCACGCATTTTTCATACCCCGTACGGTCGTGATCCGTCTGCGGGCACGATACACGCCTGCTGCTGAGCATCCGCCGCGTGACGGCTACCGGCTCATCGCAGCTCCGATAGCAGCCACGTCCGGTGCACCCTCGTCACCACGTGGCGCGCACCTAATGGTTTCCAGAAGTGGGTTGCCATCAGTGCTCCCAATCAGTTCCCCCCGGGCGCTTCCGTGGCCGCCACTGCGCGCAATCCAGAGCAGCTCGATGTGTTCGCTGTGTCGAATGATGGGCGCATCATGAGCGCCTATTGGAACCCTCAGAGTCATTGGGTAAGCCCCCCCGCCGGGATACAGCGGCTCACCGCTCTCCTAAGCGTTTCGCTGCGCGTTGCGCTCAGATGCTGCTTACCCGCACGCCATTGTCCACGCATGCGAGGTGTGGTGCGGCCCCGGGCACACGGCGTGCGTTGGACGGCATCCCGCGCGCCGCGAAGCGAGTCAGCGGCAGCTTCCGTCCACGTTAAGCAGCTCGCTCGCATAGGCGAGCAGGAGCGGGCTCGTGGCGGTGTACGGCCAGCGCGTCGTCGCATTCAGCGTCGTGCCAGCCACGCCGTGCTGCGAGGGCAGTCCCACGAAGCGCAGCGACAGGCGATAACCTCGCGGGCTCACCGCAGCGAGACTCGCGCCGAGAGCGAGGAGATACAGTTTTGCGGTGGTCACCGTGGCCGTGCGTCCCGCGAGCGATGTGCCATGGCCGGCCGACAGCGCCGAGACGTCGAGCACCATCTCATACGAGAGCACGTCACCGTCGAAGCGATCGTCGACGTACGTTGCAACAAGCCCCCCTGCGCGCGACAGCTCGTTGACGTCGACCTGGCCGCCGCCTAGGCGATACACGTAGGCGGGGGCGGTCAGCGCCTCCATCTGGCTCGCCGGCGGGATGCCGAGCTCGGCCCACATCGTCCGCTGCTCGAGACAAATGTCGTCGGTCTGCAGCGCACGCACCGGGACGTAGTAGGGTAGGTAGGCATCGACCGTCGCACGCGCTGGCAGCGCTGACGCCGTCGAGGCGAGACACACGAGAAACGCTAACGCTCGATAACTCATGCGACGCGTCGTACTCATGACGAGGACGACAGGCAAGTAGTTTATCGCAAAACTGCCGTTTTTGCGCAGCCGAGGATCGCGAAACACGCGAACGTGTTCCACGCACCCGAGACGGGTGTACTTAGTCCTCCCTCTGTGTACCTGACTACCCCTCGGACTGGGATAGTAAGTGTGGAATTGACCACCCCTCGGACTGGGATCTCCGTGTCCGGCCTGCACTATGCTCGCTTACCTACGCATCGTCGATTTCGTTACCTTCACCGGCGCAAGGCTGGCTACGGGCGCGGGCGGGCTTACCCTTCGCGGCGGTTGCACCGCTGGGCGAGCCGGAAGTTTCATGAAGCCATCGCAGCCTCCAATTCTCTCCGACCAGCAGGGCCTCGTCGTACTTAAATCCTATTCGCTTAAGAGAACAAGCTTGCACACAAGGGTAATTGAATCTTGACAGCAAGCGGGATGCCCCGAAAAGCAGTGACTATGATGACCTCCCCCCGATCCCTATTTTTGGCATGCATCACCGCCCTCACGCTTGTGGGCTCGCTGGCTTCAGCGCAGGCGGTGCCAGCATCCGATCCCGCAGCCACAGTCCAGCCTGCCAATCCTCCTGCGGCGGCGCCTCTCCCCGCACCTGCGCCTGTACCGACGCCGGCTACAGTTACGCCTGATGTCGCAGCTCCTGCAGCGGTTCCGTATCCAGTCGCCGCACCGGCGCAGATCGGAGCACCTTACGCTTTGCCGATGGCGGTATGGTCGGCCGAGGATGAGAGTTGGTTTCGCACCAACCGCCGTATCGCGACCGCCGGCAAAGTCATCACGGTGGCAGGGCGTATTGCTGTGCTCGCGGTCGTGATAGCGGGCGTGGGCACGTTCGAGGATCCGGAGTACTGGGCGACCGCCAGTGTGGCCTTCACCGGCGAGCTGATGTGGTCGATCGCCGATCTGCGCGCGACCAATCGCATCGCCAGTCGTGGCATTCACATACGTAGCGGCGCAGCGATCGCCTCCCTCGTCGGTGCGTTGGTGTTTGCTCCGATCACCTGGATCGCCGGCCCTATGGCCAGCGCCCGACTAAGGCACGCCCATGACGACCTGGCGCGGATGCCTGGCCAAGCGAGCACGCGCTCGCTCGACGTGAAGGGTGCGGGCCTGACTCTCAAGTTCTAGAGCGCGGCAAGCCAGCACAGAAGTCAGATCGGCGACAGGACTCACAGCACACGCACACCGGTTCAACACCGGTTCACGTGCCGCCGGTTCACGTGCCGTAGGGGATGCTGCGTCGGCAGCCGTGTCCTGAAGAGCAGGGTTGTTCAGTTCCCGACAAGATGCGAGTTCAGGGCGACCACCCCGGATCACCTCGCGCAGTGGCGGTGCCTCGCGCTATCCTGGGCTCGTCGTGCAGCCTATCGCCCGCGTCGGTCCCTATGATTTGATACGTCCCCTCGGGGCCGGAGGCATGGCCGAGACGTTTGTGGCGGTGCGGCGCGGGCCCGAGGGTTTTCAGCAGACGGTCTGCCTCAAACGAATCCTGCAAGGGCACACGGCAGAGCCATCCTTCATCGAGCTGTTTCTCGACGAGGCTCGCCTCTTGGCCCAGCTGCGCTGCGCTGGAATCGTGCAGGTTTACGATTTTGGCGCGGCCGATGGCACCTACTACATGGCGCTCGAGCTCATCGATGGCGCGGACATGGACGCGCTGATCGGTTCGTTGGCGAAGCGCGACATGCGCTTGCCGCCCGAGGTCGCCCTCTACATCGCCACTCAGCTGTTGGTCGCGCTCGATTACGCGCACTCCGTCGTGGTCGATGGGCATCCCTTGAACATCGTGCATCGAGACATCTCGCCATCGAACATCTTGCTCAGCATGCACGGCGAGGTGAAGCTCACCGATTTCGGGATCGCCAAGTCACGTGGCCGCAAACACAAAACGCAGACCGGACACACCAAAGGTAAGGTCGCGTACATGTCTCCCGAGCAAGTGCGGGGAGAAGAGCTCGACGCGCGCAGTGATTTGTTCGCCGTCGGCGTGTTGCTCTACGAGATGCTAACGGGCACTCATCCTTTCTATGCGCCCACCGACCTTACGCTGTTGAACAACATCCTATCGGGCAAACGGCGGGCTCTGCTCGAGCTCTTGCCGGAAGCTTCGCCGCCCGTGGTTGCGCTGGTCGATGCGCTACTACAAGTTGAAGCGGGAAATCGTCCTGCTTCGGCAGGCGACGCGCTGCGCGCCATGGCGGGTCAGGAGCAGGCATTCGTGCTTCAGCGTAAGCTCGCAACCTTGATGGTTGAGTACCGAGCTGCGACACCGCCTCGCGCCACTTCGGCCACACCGGCCCCCGCGCCGAGCGATGGCGGCACGGCGATATTGCCCCCCGGCAAGACCCCGGCGGATCGTGTCGCATTCGCCCAAACAAAGGATCTCGAGCCTGGTCGGGCGGGTTCGGACAGCGCGCGCTCTTCGCATCTGCTGCGAGACACGTCGCGTGAGCTTCACGTCACTGGGCAGCCTAAGAAAATGCGTTGGCTCTGGGCTGTTGGCGTGTTGCTGCTTCTCGTGGCGTTGCTTGGTGCCGGACTTTCGTTGCGCGGCAAGCCTTCTGACACTGCGCCCGCAGCGCGCGTCGCAAGCCCGGCTCCCACGGCAGACGACCTTACGACCACTGGGTCGGGGCCGCGTGTCGCGCCCGTCGTACCGCAGATCCAGCCCGATGCTCCGGCACCGCGGCAGCCTGGTGTTCCCGCACCGGAAGAAACCTCACCGGAAGAAACCTCACCGGAAGAAACCCCATCGCCGACGAAACCCACTTTACTTCACGCACCGAACGAACCGACACGCGCCTTGAGCGGCAGCGAACGAGTGAGGGGGAGCCGCCGCGCGAAAACATCGGTTTCCACTCCCGCTCCGCTCGGGAGCAGGCGAACAGAACCCACGCACAACGGCACAGAAGTCAAGAATCCAAAAGCGCGCAGCGGCGTGCCTGTGTCGACCGACGACTTTTAGCGGATCAAAAACCGACGGCTCGAGGGACACTACGACACCAGCCGGAACAGTAAGTATCCGCCCGCGATCGCTGCAAATCCGAAGACGACGGCGAGCGCGACCGCGACGGTGACCGGCATTCTGCTGCCTGTCTTCTGGGTGTCGGAGCTGGCATAATTCTTCATCTGAAACAGGGTGTTGCTGGGGTCGCGCCAACGCCCCTCATCGCGCGGCATCGAAGGTAAAGGGTCGTGTGTCACCGCTGGAAGGTGAGCCCTGTCTAAGGGTGCCGCGACGAGTTCCTCAACACCAGCTTGGACGGGCGGCATGGCAGCCATCGCGACGGCCGACGCTGGCTGACGTGGCGGGGGTGCTGGGGAGACGCCAGGGATCCATGCGCGAGGAGGGGCCATCGAAACTGCGCTTGCCGCAGTCGCCAGCATCGCAGGCACGAGCGGGGCTGAGTGAGACGACGCGACGGGTAGCAAGGGCGGAGGGACAAGGGCCATGCCGGCGCTGGGCGGAGGTGACCCATGCGCTAGAAGCGGCGGCGGGGCGACAAGCGGAGGCGGCGAAAGAGAGCCGGACGCTGGCTGCTCTTGAAGTGCTGGGGAGCCGAGCGCAGCGTGCGCCCGACCGACGTGCAGGGCGGTGGCGGGTTCGGTGGCCGGGCGGGGCAACGCGTCGAGACCCGCCCAAGCCACGGGAGTCACTGCGGAGGGAGACTGCCCATCTGCGCTTCGTGCGCGGAAAAACTCCGTTTTGGGGCCGGGGCGACGCGGCGGGGGTGACGTCAAACGAGAGCTCGCCGCGTCGTGGCTCTCGGCCGCCGCGAGTGCGCACAGCTCGGCCAGTTTCTGACGTTCCGAGCCATCGAGCGGATGCGCCGACGTCAATGCGTTGAGCGCCGCGCGTGCGGTTTGAAAGCGATTTGAGGCGTCGTGCGCGAGCATGTGCTCGACAATCTCACAAAGGAGTTCCGGTAGCGCAGCGCCTCGCTCGTGCTCGCGAATGGGTTTACGTTTGCCCTCCGAGATGGCCATGGCGATCACCAGCTGTGTGGCACCTTGAAACGGCCTTTCGCCGACGAGCAGCTCGTAAAGCAGAGCGCCGCACGAAAACACGTCGCTGCGCGTGTCCCCCGCCGCGGACCAAGCAAGCTCAGGCGCAAGATAATGGGAGCGACCGCGATCGAAGCGAATGCGCGCCGCATCGCTCGGTTCTAGCGCCGCCCACATACCGAACTCGGTAAGCACCTGAGTGCCATCGGGCCGCACGACAATCGAGTAGGGCGACACGTCCAAGTGGCTCAACGTCGGGAAGCGGTCGTGCCCTTGAGCGAGCGCCTCCAAAGCGCCGCGCGCGATTCCGATGGAAACGTCGACCGGTAAGCTCGTTTGCGCAGCCTTTAAACCGCGCAGGAGCTGTTTGAGTCCCACGCCTTCCACGTGTTCGAGAGCGAGGTGCGCCGTCTCATCGGCCCATCCCCAATCCAGGATGCGCACGCAGCCTGGATGGTTGAGCTGTGCGTTCTCTTCCGCTTTTTGAAACCAGCGCTCGACCACAAGCGGCTGCGATGCGAACAGGGGCAGGAGCTGCTTAAGCAGAATGCTGCGTGGACCTGTGCCCTCGAGCGGTTCGGCGCGATAGGTTTGGCACAACCCGCCGACACGCAAGGCTTCGCGCACGCGGTAATGAGCGAGCGGAAACTGCCTCACGATCCTGGCTCCGCGCTGAGTTTACTTGTCCAGTTTCCCGACGAGGGACAGCGTGAACTCCGCCCCCATGTACTTGAAGTGCGGCCGCACACGCACGCCGCAGCGATACCAGCCAGGCTGACCCTCGACATCCTCGACTGTGACGCGTGCCTGGCGTAGGGGTCGTTTGGCGCGGACACTCGGCGCGGGATCGTCCATGTCCACGACGTACTGCGCGATCCAGGCATTGAGCTCTCGCTCCAAATCGACGCGCTCCTTGCTCGACCCAAGTTGTTCGCGCTGCAAGACCTTGATGTAGTGGGCAAGGCGATTGACGATAAACATATAGGGGAGCTGAGTTCCCAAGCGGTAGTTGGTCTCGGCTTCCTTACCCTCAGGCGAGTTGCCGAAAAGCTTAGGCCGCTGCGGTGAGCTCGCCGAAAAGAAGCAAGCATTGTCAGCGCCCTTTCTGAACACGAGCCCGATAAAGCCCTGCTCTGCGAGCTCGAATTCGCGTCGCTCGGTTAGCTGTATTTCGGTCGGAATCTTAGTCTGAACCTCACCCATCGCCTCGTAGTTATGAAGCGGCAAGTTGTCGACGGTGCCGCCCGCCTGGGGGCCGATGATGTTTGGGCACCAACGATACTTGGCGAAGGAATCCGCGACACGCGTGGCAAACGCGACCGAGGCGTGACCCCACAGGTAGCGATCGTGATGATCGATGACGTCTTCGTCAAAGTTGAAAGACTTGGCCGGGATGGTGGCCTGACCGTAAGGCAAGCGCAGAAGAAAGCGCGGCATACACAACGCTACGTTTCGGGCGTCTTCGCTGTCGCGGAATGCGTTCCAGCGCGCGTACTGAGGCCCTTCGAACAGGGCCTTGAGGTCCTTCAGTTTGGGCACGTCGAGATGCGAGTCTGTGCCGAAAAATTTGGGATCCGCGTTCGCGATGAACGGCGCGTGCGCCATCGCCGACACGGCCGCGCAGCTCTTGAGGAGCTGCATGTCTTGTGGCCCCGGGCCAAAGTCGTAGTTTGCCACCATCAGGCCGTAAGGCTGGCCGCCGAAAGTGCCGTACTCGGACGAGTAAACCGTGCGATACAGGCCGCTCTTCACGAGCTCGGGCGAATCCTCGAAGTCAGCGATCAGGTCGTCCTTCGGAATGTTCGCTATCTCGACCTTCACGTTCTCGCGAAAATCTACGCGGTCGATCAGCATCTTGAGCTCGCGCCAGGTCGATTCCAGCTTTTGCAAAGCAGGCGCATGGAGCACCTCGTTGACCTGGGCGCTGATGCGCTGATCGAGCTCTGAAATCATCGCATCGACGGCGGCCTTGTCGACACGCTGCCCCGCTTTGCTCGGCGCCAACATCTCGGCGATGAATGCCTCAATGCCGCGCTTTGCGATAGCGTAGGTCTCGTCCTGCTTGTCGAGCTTGGTCTCGGACAGAATCTGGTCGAGCAGGGAGCCCTCGCCGAGCTGCGTCTCGGACTGTTTGTCTTCTTTTTGGTCAGCCATGAGTCACTCCACGGAAACGATTCGTTTGACGTTCGTCGCAGCTCAACTTTCGCCCAGACCAAGCTCTTTCATGAGTCGGCCGCGCGCGTCGTCGTCTTCGAGCAAGCTCTGAATCTTCTTACGAAAGGCGGGCGTATTGCCGAGCGGCCCTTTAAGCGCGATCAGCGCGCCGCGAAGCGCGAGCAACTTCTGCAGCTCTGGAATCTGCGCCGCAATCCCGTCCGGTGTGAAGTCGGCAAGGCCCTTGACCTGCAGATCGACCGTTAGTTCCGCGCCGGGCTCATTCGAGAGGCGATCGGGGACGGTGGCTAGGACCGACAGCTTCTGCTCGGCCATGACCATCGCAAAGTTGTCTTTGTCGACTGAGATGGCTGCGCGCTCCTCGAGCGGGCGTTCGTCGGGCCGACCGGTGAAGTCGCCGAGCATCAACATCTTGAAGGGCAGCTCGACCTCCTGTTTTGCGTCACCCGTCGTGGGCTTATAGGTGATGTTTACGCGCTCTTTGGGGGCGACCGATCCTTCTTTAGACATCTGTGGCTTCTCCTCGCGTGAGCGCGTTTGAGCATCGCGAACGGTATCAATTACTCATAATAGGGCAGAAGGCAGCAATCGCGCCAATCTAGCACAGACTCTACCTGCCTCCGGATGGACCACCCCATTCGTAGCTTGCTGACGCTGAAGTGCTGACCAGAGCTCCCGCAGCACGCGTTGCGCAAGCTCAGGCTCCCAGCGCTCCAGTTGGTACACGTCGAGCTCTTGTTCCAAACCGCACAGAAGCGCGATACCGGCCTCGAGCGAGCCACGCGCGACGAACGCCGCAGACAGCTCGAGCCGAATGCAGAAAGAAGCGCGAACAGAGGCCGCTTTGAGCAGCAAATCCAGGTCGGGCGTGGCGCCCTTATCCCCGCGTAACACCGCCTCGCGCACAGAGGGTGGCAACGCGTGCTCCCCGACGGCCCCCTCGTTCGAGGCCGCGGCGTGAGAGACCACAGGCGGCGCCGGTTCGAGCCAGGCGCGGGTTTGTGACGAAGCCATCGGACTACCATCGGAGAAATGCAGCTGCAGCAGCCCTGGCAAGCGCCGCGTGAGCTCTTGAGTGTGCGAATGAACGAGCAAGGCCAGGGTCGCGTGGGTGCCGCCAAGCTGGGTGTGTGCCCGCGCCGCGTAGTACTGCAGATCCAGCCAGAAGACATCGTCGGGGAACATGCCTTCGGCTTGCGCGAGGACAGCCTCCCAGCGCTCGGCCCCGACATAATCCGCGAGCGCTTGCTGGGCGCGACGATCTGGCGGGGCTATTCGTGTGGTCCCCTGCGGGTCGGCGGAAGGCAACGCTTCAATATCGAGCCAAGCCCCGATTCGCAGCAGCCTGCAAGCCAGCGCGCTGTTGCTGTCGACGTCACGCAGCACGGATGCTGCTTGGAGCAAGGCCCTGCCGGTGCCGTCCAGAAAGCCCGCGATTTCCGACGCCTCAGTCGACGCAAGCGACGCGACCGGTACCGGCTCTGTCGGGCCGCGCGAAGCGTCGGTTGCGCCTTCGAAGGGGGGAGCCTGCGTAACCGCTTGAGGCGAGGAGACCACAGCGGACGGTGGTGTCGCTTGAAGGGACGCTCGCCGCAAGCCCTGAAGCGCTGACTGCAGCGGAGAAAGGTCAGGAACGTCCGCGCCAAAGCGAAGCGCCACTGTGCTCGTGAGCCGAGTGAGAGCCTCCTCTACCGAATCGAGCGCGAGCACATCGCTCGACGAGGCAGGCGCGCTCGCGAGCGAGAGGGACAGACGCTCTGCGAGCGAAGACAGGGCATTGGCGCGTCGGCGCAGCCTCGATATGGGGGGCCACATGCTGTCCCAGTAGTCATCCAAGAGACCCGCGGTCGCCGTCAAACCGAGCGTGAGTCCTTCGAGACCGTGCAGCGCGTGCAGGGCCTGAGTGAGCTGTGTGACGACGACAAGGTCCTTGGTCTCCGTTCGCAGCAAGCGGTCACATTCATCATAGACGCGCCGCCAATCCGGCTTATCGCTGGTCAGCGTTTCGAGTTTGGCAAGCTCCTGACGCGCGAGGTTTGCTCCCTCGCTGTAGGTTGCATCGCTGCCCGCTGGGCTCGCGTCCGAAATCGGAAGCCACCACACGCTCGCGCTGAGCGCGGAAGCGTCACGTCCCGCATACCCGCCACGCTGCGAAGCCTGTGACGACGCGACGTTGTCGGTATCATCAACCGCGCCCGCCGCTGGCGCTTCTGCCGCAGCACTGAGCGCCATGCGGTCGAGAGCGACCCGTAACCTATCCACCGAAGGGCATTCTTCCCCAAACAAGCTCCTCAACGCTGCGCCGAGTGCTTGCAGCTTGCCCCTCAGATCCGCGACCTCCGGCGGCGAGGCTAGCGCAGTCTGCAAGCGATTCGTTGCGTGCTCGACGTACCAGTCGAGCGCATTGGCGCGCGCTCTTTCGCGCAATGGGAACAGCTGCTGCCCAAAGTTTTCGATCAGTCCGGTCAACAGCGTAAGGCCGTGATCGAGCCCGACGAGCGCGTGGCGCTCTTGAAGCGCATACGCAAGGTAGCTCGCGATAGTCAAGTCCTTTGACTTGTTCGCCAACAGTGCGCTGGCTGCTGTCTCGACACGTTGCCAATCGATCTGCTCGCCTGCAAGCGAGCTGAGCTTCGCCACCTCCGCGCGCACGATCTCATGCTCGGGCTCGTCGCGCGCATCGCGCCCGGCAGGCGCTGTGGCGGCGATGGGGTCGAGCAAGCGGTCGACGCTGCTGTGCGCGGAGGTGCTCACGGGGTTACCTCGACGCTGAGTGCCGCGATCAAGCTCGCCATGGAACCCGATGGGATGCACGCGTTGCGAAGCACGGGAGTGAGACTTTCGCGCGCAGCTTGCAGCGCGCTTTCGCGGGAGGTCACCAGCGGCCAGCGGCGCTGACTGGGATGATCGCTATCGAGAAGGAAGGCGATCGTCAGCGGAGCGAGCGCGCTCAGCACAAGCAGCGCGCGTTGCCCTGCGGTCGACCAAACCAGGCTCGGCGCAACCGCCCCTACCTTCAAGGCGCGCGCGATCTCTAGCCATCCGAACAGGTCGAGGTCGTTTGCGGCAGGCACGTCCAACGTCAGGGGATCCGAGGCTTGCTCCCGTGCATGGGAGAAGGTCGCCACGGCATATAGCAAGTGGTCCACGAGGCCGTCTGGCAGATTGCGCGAGGCGAAGTCGGCCAACGCTTCAGCCGTGAGAGCCTGCTGGCCTGCGTGCCAGGCCGCGGGAATCAGGCTCGGGTGGGGCAGCGCGAGTGCTGACAGCGCAGGTAGCAATGCGCTCGCATCAGCGCCCCTTAAAGTGAACAGAGCTCGCTCGACCTCCTCGAGGTAATCCGCGTAGAAAGCAGGTAGCAGCGACCAGGGCGCCGCCGTGATCTCTTCGGAAAGCAGCCGTAACGCGACCAACGGAAACTCGCGACCGACGGCATCCACACTCGGTACCCACGCGCCCAGCACGCGTTCGCGCGCGCCGAGCGTAAGTACAAATCGCACCGGATAGCTCGGAAGCTTGCCCCGTGCGTGCTCCACGGCATCCGCAAGCCATGCCTCGAATGCAACGCCCCACACGGCGTGCATGTTCACGCGCACGAAGTCTCCCTGGGAGGGGAGTTTACCGAACACGGCAAGCGACCTATCTGCGTCGACTTCCGTCATTCGATGCACGCTGCAGTGCTTGCTGAGATCGCGCGCGGCACGAGCACACCATCACTACGAAAAGCCTCGAGGTATGCTTTGGCGCCCACGAAAGGGTTTTCGGAGCGCGCGGGCCGCACGTCGATGGTCACGTCATTTTGCGTGCGAAGGCGAAAGCGCACCGTAAAGAAGCGCTCGCCGGGATTGGCCGAAACCGTGCCCTTGTCGAGCAACCGAAACAGCCCCCACTCACCGTCCTGAGCGAGGGTCTCGTCGATGGAAGCTCCCTTGACGCGCAGGCTTGCACCCGGTTTGCCGCCCTCGCCTGGCCAAGCGATACGGATCCATTTCTCGGGTCCGTTGTGGAAATCGACGACCTGTCCGTCGATCGTAAAGAGTACCTGTGCGATGCCGGGCGAGGGGCGTACGCGCACCTCGAAGTCCACCCTCGGTTTTTCCGCGCGCGGCGGGAACAGTACACTAGTCAAGTAGAGTGACCGGTTGAGAAAGCGAACCAGCTCTTGCTTGTACATGGCGCCTACGCTGGCTCCTTGCTGCAGTGAGAACTGGCCGCCGACCTGCGGCACGTCACGCTTGAGCGCACTCTCGTAAAATGCCCAAATGATACCGCTTCCGGGTCGATAGAACTCGGCCAAGTCTGCGAGCGCTGCATCTTGTCCCTGCTTGGCAAACGGATAGCGCTGGTTGAGCGTGCGCTGAAACGGAAGGACCACGGACGTGCACCACTGGGAACCCTTTTCGCCCGCAAGCGCTGAGGTAGAGCTTGCCGATGCGCCATTGATGGGAGGCCACAACAGTGCGTCGAAGCGCGGCCGAAAACCTACCTCTTGGGTCTCAATTAGACTGCGAACACGGGTACGAGCCGCCTGCAAGCGTGCTAGGAGCGGCTCGGCTGCAGTCGGATCATCCACATAGGTTTGCAAAGCATCGCGCACGAAAGCCAGTTGCTCCTGGTATACCTGGACGGAAGTAAGTTGTGCAGGCGCCCCAGCCTGAGGCTCCTCGAGTGAGGCGCCGAATGAAAAGAATCCCTCGAGGGCACGGCGCACGTCGACATCCGTCAGATACTCTCCCCCGACACAAGGGTCCTTCTTTCCGAGCAGACCGGCCGCCGGAGACTCCTCGATGGTCTTGCGCAAGCGGTCGAGCACACCCGTCGATTCCGCGGCTTTTTCTACAGTCGACTTCTCCTTCTTGGCTTCTGCGAGTTGAGCGTTGGCTGCTACTGCGCGCATCATGCGCTCGAGCGGGGGCGGTTGTCCGCGCGTCAAGTCTTGCAGCACCACGATGGCGCGTGCGTGGTCCGCAGGCTCTTCCACCCTGAGCGTGCCGAGGAACGTCTTCCACTCGTCGATATAACGACTGAAGTACTCTGAGCGCAGCGCGCACAGGCGCACCTCGGTGGTTTCGTCGCTTGCGTCTCTGCCACCGGCATCGAGCACCCAGGAATCGCCGAGCAACTCTTCGGGTAGGGTTCGCAGGAGATCACGAACGTACTCATCCCAGGCGCGACGCGTGAACGGACCGCGTACGCGCCCCGTGGCGCTCACCGGCAGGCCAGATGCCCCCACCATCTTGTCGAAGCTCAGATCCCAGCCCAGTGGCTCGATTTCTGCTGCGATGCGGTCGATCGCCAGCTTGACCGCCGGCACCCGGGACAAGAGCTCGCGTGACTTACGCACCAGCTCCGAATCACGCGCGAAGGAAAGCTTACGGTCTACGGCGAGTAGCTCGACAAACGCGCGGACGTGGGCGGTCATCGCCTCGCGTTCCGCGGGTGAAGGTGCCTTGTCTGTTTGATTGGCCCACGCATCCACGAGCTCGTCCGTCAGCCAAACGCGAAGCTTGTCGTCGAGGGCGGGTTGGCTAGGTTCCTTGGGCTCGCTCAACAACAGATAGGCGCGCGTGTGTTCGTAGAGGCGGGCGTGATCGTGCACCGTCGGCACCTGTCCGAGCGCTTCGTTCGCCTGGATCGTGCGCCCCATCTCGTTCTCGATCGCAGTCACAATCGGTTCCATCAGGACTGCGCGCAATGTCGTTGCATAGAAGGTGCGCAGCTGAGGCAGGAGGCTTGCCCCCTGGTAGAGGCCCCAACGGTACCCAAGCGGCGCGCCGTCGTTCTCCCATTGCTGCAGGCTTCCTAAGCGCAGGCGAATCGGCTCAAGCACCGCCAAAGGTACCGCGCGCTTCTTTGCGGCCTTACGGTATCCAATGGCCTTGGCCAACTCTTCTTGCGAGGAACGAATGAGGTTGCGATTGGCCGCATAGGCGCCTACGGGCAGCGCCGAGAGCGCGACGGCAGAACAAAGCAAGAACAGGGCTAACCCCATACGCAGCCACTGCAAGCGGCGCTGCGAGGCGAGATTGCGCGTGGCAAGTTCCTGATCGGGGAACATGACCGTTGTGAACAGCTCTCCGAGAAAGTAGCTCTTCGACTCGGATCGGGCACCACTTGCGTGCTGCGGCGCAGCCAGACCAAAGGCGGACGCCATGGCGCCCATCAAGCGATCGACCGGGCTTCCCTCCTGGGTGCCACTGGTCAAGTATACCCCGCGTACGAGCGGCGAATCTTGGTAGATGTTGTCCACGAACGTAGCGCCTAGGAATGCCTGCACGTTGATGCGCAAGGCATCCAAGTGTTGCGGAAATTCATACGCGAGCTGACGCGCCTCTCGGCCGCGCAGCTCGGCCAGACGTGAGACGGCCCGACGCTCGGCCACTTGCACCAGGCGCGTCCACTGCTCGTCGACTCTGCTCGAGAGATCGCCTGAGGCTGTGACAGGAAAGGTAAAGCCGAGGATCTGGCCGCGCTCGTTCTTGCGCAGGTCCTCGAAGGATTCCACGAAGCCAGGGATAAGGTCGCACTTGGTCAGTAAGACATAGACTGGCAACACAATGCCAAGCCGCGCCATCACCTCGTCTACTCGCTCACGGATCTTACTGGATAGGGCTTCGAGACTGTTGTCAGTCGCCACGGCCAGATCGGCGATGCTCACGGCAACGATCAAGCCATTGAGGGGGCGTTTTGGCCGTGCGCGGCGCAGCATATCGAGAAACGACTGCCACTCGTCACGATCGTCATCGTCGGTGGCGTAGCGGCCTGCGGTATCGAGCAGCACGGCTTCATTGGTCAGCCACCAGTCGCAATTGCGCGTACCGCCTATGCCACGCACGCTGCCCTGGGAGCCGAGCATGGGAAACTTGAGTCCGGATTGACGGATGGCCGTACTCTTGCCCGCGCCGGGCGGCCCGATGATCACGTACCAAGGCAGCGCGTAAAGAGCCCCGCCCTTTCCTTTGGCAAGCTTGGAAGACTTGAGGGTCGCAACAGCCTTCTCGAACTCGTTCTGAAGCGCCTGCACGTCCGCTTGTTGATCGGGGCGTGCTCGCTTTGCGAACTGCTCAGCCTGGCTCGAGAGCGCTCGCTCGATCTCGCGACTGCCCTTGCTGGCGCGCAACTTGTGCAGGGTCAAACGGGCCGCTAAGACCAGCACCGTCAAGGCCGTACCGACCAGGGCGATCCAGATCGGCAAACCGAAACCGAGCGTAAGCCCCCATAGGGAAAGTAAGAACACGATCGCGAGGATGATCACGAACATGCGTCAGGCTCCCGTCACGTTCGTCATCCAGAGCGCAAACTGGCTGAGCTGCTCGCGCAGGGAAACCGCAAGGCCTAGATAGAGCACCGCGGATAGAGCGAGCAGTCCAAGCGCGATCCAAACGATCGGAAAGCGCTTGCCAACGTCGAACATCCCCTCTTCGGGCCGCGGTCCGTTGGGCGCGAGGACTTCCGGCATGGGTAAGGCGCGCAGCAGCTGCTGCCGAACGCTTTCCGTCAGGTCGGACAGCGCGATCTCAGCGCCGCGCACGCGGTAGCGGCCCTGAAAGCCGAACAGCAGGCACAAGTAGAAGACGCGCAAGAGATCGACCTGCTGGGGGTTCTGTCTCACTTGCTCGAGCAAGACGAAGAAGTTTTCACCGGCGACGTTGTCACCGAAGAGCACCATCTGCAGAGGTTGAGCGGTCCAGTAGTCGCGAAGCGGACCGGGTTGCCCCATCACCACTTCATCGGCGAGCGCCACCACCGCGTAGCTGAGGGTGCGCGTGTCTTGCTCGGGATATCCGGCCTCGCGGGCCTTACGGGTCATACCGTCAACGAAACCGCGCAGACGCGCCTGGACGAGCTCGGGTTGCACGCGCTCGCTTGGGCCTAAGCGCGCCAGCTGACTGACGGCGTTGAAACAATCCTTGGTGACCCAGTTGACCCGATCCATCTGGTCTTACTCTGCGGGGATCGCGACAAGCTCGACCACGGTGGACTTAGGGTCGAACGGTGGTGGGAGGTGCACGGCCACGGCGCGCTCGTGCGCAATGCCCCGCCAAACGGGGTGCTCGGTGGATAGCGCAAAGTAAGC
Source organism: Polyangiales bacterium (assembly GCA_038257655.1). GTDB lineage: Bacteria > Myxococcota_A > Polyangia > Polyangiales > DASUME01 > DASUME01. The sequence goes on from JBBSJC010000030.1 coordinate 24,372, forward strand.
CTTGCCCGCCCGCATGGGAATCTCGCGCGGGGGCCTCGGTGTCGCAACGAGCGGTACCCCGGACGTGGCCGCATGAACGAGCTGTGGAATCTCTCCCCAGGACGCGAGCTTTGCTACGCGCGGCGCAAGCTCATAGATCTGTTGCTCGGTCATCGCCGCTTGCACGCACAGAAAGACACGCACGCCTGGCTTGTGAAGCTGCTCGTCCTGTACGCGTGCCAAGTGCATGCCGTCTTGGCGTGCCTCAAACGGTATGATCACGACGCGCGTAGACACCGCCACACGCAGCAGTGAGGTTAACTTCGCGAACAGCGGATCGAACGTTTTTCGCGGATCGGCATGGATGTAACTCGGTAAGAGCGAAGGATCCTCGTCGGTCGCGAACGCCGAGAGCTGACCTGCCAGCTGAACCAACAGAAGGTAAGCTTGGAAGGGTGAAAGCTCTCCGAGCTCGGCCGCGTGCTTGAGCCAAGGAATGGCACCCCCTAAGGCGTTGAGCGCCAAGAAGCGGGTGACATCGTCTGCTGCATATTCGACGGCAGCCTTGTCGCGGTGTCGACGCTCCTCGGCGACGGTGCGCTGTCGCGCGACCGCGAGGGCTAGCACGCGTTTCAAATTCGCTTGCAGACCGATGGCAGCGTCCACGCGCAGCGAGGGCGGCAGATAGGCATGGGAAAACACGTTGCGGCCTGAGCCATCCCGCACCACTTCGGCGATCTTGATGCACTCGAAGTCTTCACGCGCTTCATCTCCGAACAGTAAGACCACATTGCGCCGCGCGAAGTCGACGCTTTCCTCTTCGAGCGCCGAGACACCGTCGATGACGTTGCGCGTCTCGATCACGAAGCGGGCATGACCCCGCGCCGCCTCACTACGCGCGTACCCCGAGACTCCCACACGTTCGAGCGGCACGCCGAGATACACCTCGAGCACGGTTCGTTGTGCCTCAAAATGTCCTTCGACGGCGCGCGTGGCAGGGGCCTCCGATTCTGCGCTCTCAAAGCGCAGCACCGTGCCCTGCGGCAGGATGCCCCTGAACCCGCGGATGGCGATCTGGCCTGCGTCGAGCGCGGGCTCATCGAGCTCGAGCGCGACCACTCCCCAGGCGTAAGCCTGCGTCGCCCCCACGCGTTCGCCGAGCAAGGTCTCGTGATAGAGGTCTTGCTGCTGGAAATGTTGTGGGGACATCATCATCCCCTCGGACCAAACCACGCGCTGCAGCGGTCTCATGGGTCGGAGGTCTCTTTCTTGGGCTTGTCTGGCGCGACATCGGTCGGAAGCTCGTGCTCACCGCCCGCGGTCAGCAGCCTGGACTTACTCTCTACGCGATACTGGTCGAACCGAAATACCACTGCCGGGTCAGGTGCGCCCTTTTTCTGATACGCGCCGCATAGCTCTTCGGAGGTCGGCAAAGGGATGACCGAGCGCCACTGCGATCCCGTCGGTCGTCGGAAGATCGCCACGCCCACGACAAACTTGGTATCTGGGCCGAGCGACACGTCGACGGCCTGCGACTGACCCGGAAAGAGCGTGAATTCCTGGACTTTGAGCAAGTCGGGCCCGAGGCTTTCTTTGGGTGTCTCCCAGATTGCCGTAAAATCAGACTCCTCCACGCGTATGATCTCCTTCAGCTGGTAGAGGCGGACCACGGTAGGCAAGGCCTGGCCAGCGGAGTCTGGATTGATGCGCTCGGTAGCCTCTAGTCGCATCTTGGTGGGGAGCGTACATGCCGTGGGTGCGGCGGCGCTCTTACAGCCCGACCACGCGAATAGCAGCACGAAACAACAAGCGACGCGAAACGTTCCCATCATGACAGCGCGTATCCTACTGCGTCCATTCCAGCAAGTTCGCACCACGTAAGGCTCGATCTGGGGTGATTTGCGTCCGATGAGGAGGTCGATGTCTTGACTCCGCTCGCCAGGAGCCATACGGACAGGGACAGGATTTGGCCACCGTTTAGGGGAGACTCCATGGCACAGACAGTTCATCTCACGCTGAAAGTCAACGATACAGTCGTGAAGGGAGAGTCCTCCCAGCTTGCGCAAGGCCGAAAGGACACGATCGAGTGCGTCTCCTTCGAGTCCGGTGTGCAATCTCCCCGCAATCCCAGCACCGGCGCGCCGACTGGGCGCCGTCAGCATCGGCCGCTCAAGATTCGAAAGCTGCTCGATAAGTCCACGGTCACGATCTGCAAAGCGCTCTGTGAGAACGCCACCTGCGAGGCCAGCTTTGCGTTCTTTCGGCCGTACACCAAGAAAGATAGTGGCGCGGACGAGCCTTTCCTGACGGTGGCTCTGCAAGGAGCGCACATTTCCGACGTGCAGATGATCGTGCCCGACACGTTTGGGGCTCACGCTGGCGCCACGACGCCCGAGCCGTACGAAGAGGTCACCTTCGTGTTCGAGTCGATCACCTGGACCTGGAACGGCGGCGCGTCGCATTCCGATTCTTGGAGTGGCGCAGACAAGTAGACAGCGCCTGGCACTAGCGTGCATACCGGCAGTGCGCTTGGCTCGATCGAGCGTCGGTCGGGCTCCGCACTTGCGGCACTTGCGGCCCGCATCGGCGTAGAGGGCTTGTGTTCGAGAACTACTACGAGACGGAGCTTGCTTACCTGCGGGACATGGGGCGCGCATTTGCCGCTCGCCATCCTGCGATTGCTGGGATGCTGGCTGAGCGCGGTGGTGATCCCGACGTCGAGCGGCTGCTGGAAGGCTTTGCGTTTGTCGCAGCAAGGCTTCGACAGCGCATCGACAATGGCCTACCGGAATTGGTTGAGCCGCTGGCCGAGCTGCTTCTTCCGCATTTCGTCAGGCCGACGCCCGCCACCACGATAATCGAGCTCAAGACCAAGTCGGGAGGCGGCCGCGGTCACTACACCTTGCCTGCCGCTAGCACGCTCGCGACCCGGCCCATCCGTGGCGCGACGTGTACTTTTCGCACGAGCCGAAGTATCGATTTACTCCCGCTGCGCTTGGTATCGCAACGCCTGGACGATGGCGCTGCTTCCCGTCCCGAGCTGCACCTTCGTTTCGAGCTGGATAAAGGGGCGCGCGATGCCGTGTTCCGAGCGCAGGGGCTTCGCTTGCACCTGCATGGCGAGCTTTCGACCACCACTCAGCTTTACCTTTGGCTGACACGTCATACGAGCGCGCTGAGCTTGAAGTCGGACGATGGCCGGCAGATCGAGCTCGGTTCCCGCAGCATTCGAGCGGTGGGCCTGTCGAACGATGATCCGCTTTTTCCTTGGCCCGCGTTTTCATCCCACGGCCCGAGGCTTTTGATCGAATACCTGACTCTTGCTCCTAAGTTCTTGTTCCTGGACGTGCTTGGGCTCGATCGGGCGGCACATCTCGAAGCCTCTAGCTTCGAGCTGGTGTTCCGCTTTGCCAAGCCACCTGCGCTGCCCACGCGTTTGCCAGCAGACACGATCCGACTGCATTGCGTGCCAGCGGTGAATCTGTTTGCGACCTCGGCTGAGCCCGTGCGGGCGAACATGGAGGGCAGGGCCGCGCTACTGCGCGCTGCGGGCATGGATCCGTTGCACAGCGAAGTGTTCAGCGTGGATTCAGTCATAGGCATGAGCGCTTCGCGTGAGGGCAGACGCACGCTTGCACCTTTTCACGCTTTCAACCATGCGCTCCCAG
>JBBSJC010000031.1:0-27592 GCA_038257655.1 Polyangiales bacterium
ATGAGCTTCATCAACGCCCCGCGACCGGTCGAGCGTCTGAAGCAGATCGAGAAACGCGGAGGCATGGTCGTATTCGTCAATCCGCGCCGCACGGAGAGCGCGGAGCAACTGGGCGAGCAGCTGTTTATCCGGCCCGACACGGATGTGTTCTTTTTGCTCGCGTTCGCCCATGAGCTGCTCGCCACGTCGCGACCTGACTCGTATGCGGTCAATTACATTGACCATGTCGACGAGTTGCGATCTGCTGTGGCTGCCTGGACGCCGGAGCGCAGTGCGCAGGTGACCGGGATCTCGGCCGAGAAACTGCGTGCGCTGGTGTCGCGATACGTGACGACCGGCGCTTCCGCCTTGTACTGCTCCACAGGACTGAATCAGGGCCGTCATGGCACGCTGGCCGTATGGCTGTTGAACGCGATCAACGCCGTGAGCGGTAACCTCGATCGGCGGGGCGGTGTGCTCGTGCCGCGAGGCAACGTCAACATGCCCCTGTTCAGCCGCATCGGCGGCGCGGGGCATAAGCGGCTTCATTCGCGGATCGGCCATTTGCCAGCGATGATCGACGCCTTTCCCGCAGCGGTGCTCGCCGACGAAATCCTGACCCCGGGGGAAGGCCAACTGCGCGCCATGTTCGTGTCGGCGGGAAATCCGATTTTGAGCTGCCCCAACGGTCCGCGACTCGGCAAAGCCTTCGACCAGCTTGAGCTGCTCGTGTGCATCGATCTGTTTCGCAACGAAACGTCGCGCCACGCGCACTACGTATTGCCCGTCACCTCATTCTTGGAACGGGCGGATATTCCGCTCGGCACCCAGGGCTTTCAGCCCAGGCCCTATATGCAGTACGCGCCGCCGGTGGTGCCCGTAGATGGCGAGCAGAAAGACGAGTGGTGGATTTTCACGCAGCTCGCGGAAGCTATTGGCGTGAGTTTGTATCGTTTGGCTCCGCTACAGGCTTACTTGGCCAAGAGCGCACGTGGCGAGCTGCCAAAGTTTCTCGCGTTCAGCCATGAGAAGCTTTACCGCGCGCTCCTGCGCCTGGGTCGCGAGCTGAGCTTAGACGATGCGATGCAGGCGCCGCACGGCGTACTGCTAGCGCCCAACCGCTACCGCGATTTCCTCGGTAAACCCACGCGCGTGTTGCGCCGAGGTGGCCGCGTCGATGTCGCGCCAAAGAAGTTTACCGACTCCTTGGGCGAACTCGATGCGGTCTACGAAGCGGAGCTGCGCTGCCGCAAGCGCCTAAAATTGATCACCAAACGCGAGCGAACATCGCACAATTCGTGGATGCATAACGTGGAAGCGTTCGTGCGAGCGCCCCGCGACACGAACTATCTCTACATACATCCGGACGATGCCGCCCCACTCGGTTTGGCCGAGGGCGACGCGGCAGAAATACGCTCAGCGACGGGCGCGGTGCAGGCGCCGATCAAATATTCGTCGGACTTGATGCCGGGCACCGTCGCACTGCCCCACGGTTGGGGACACGCGACAGCAGACGGCCTGAGTATCGCCAGGCGCACCTCGGGCGTGAACGCCAATGTATTGTCTGCCGACGGCGCAGCCGCTGCGGAACGCTTCGCGGGCATGACGCATCTGACGGGTATTTTGGTCGATGTGTCGCGGGTCGCTGCGGCTGAGTAGCGTCTTTTCGTGCGCGGCTAGCGCAGAACGTGACGGGCGATCACGGTGCGCTGAATTTCGCTCGTGCCCTCGTAGATGCGCGTGACGCGCACGTCGCGCACATGTCGCTCGGCGGCGAAGTCCTTCACGTAACCTGCGCCGCCATGAATCTGCAGGTTGTGATCGCAAATGCGATAGGCCGCTTCACTTGCGTAGAGCTTGGCCATCGCCGCTTGGGAAGAAAACGCGTGGCCTTGTTCTTTCAGCCAGGCGGCGCGCAAGGTAAGCAGACGCGCAGTGTCAAGCTCGGTGCGGCTGTCGGCGAGCATCCACTGAATTGCTTGAAAGTCTGCAATGGCATGACCGAACTGCTTACGCTCTTTGGCGTAGGCAATGCTCTCGTCGTGGGCGGCGCTCGCGATGCCAACGGCTTGCGAGGCGATGCCGATGCGGCCACCGTCGAGGGCCATCATCGCGACTTTGAAGCCTGCGCCCTCTTCGCCCATCAAGGCGTCTAGCGGCAGCGCGCATTCTTCAAAGCTGAGCGAAACGGTCGACGACGCACACAGCCCAAGTTTGTCTTCCTTGCGCACGACGCTCAGACCAGGCGTATTTTTTTCGACCAGAAAACACGAGATGCCGCGTGTTCCTTCGAGCCCGGTGCGTGCCCAGACGATCATCACGCCTGCTTGATCGCCGCTTGTGATCCATTGTTTGGCGCCGTTCAAAACCCAGCGGTCGCCGACGCGTTTAGCACGTGTCTGCATGCCACCGGGATCGCTACCAGCGGAGATTTCGCTCAAGGCGAACGCGCCGGCGACGTACTCACCGGAGCAGATCTTCGGCACGTAGCGCGCCTTCTGAGCGTCCGAACCAAAGTGGGTTACCACCTCGGCGACCATGTTGGTCACGCTCATCGTGACGGCCGTCGAAGCACAGGCGCGGGCAACCTCTTGCATCGCCAAGCTGTAGGCAACGACGCCGGCCGCGGAGCCTCCAAGCTGCTCGGGCACGTTCACGCCCATCAGTCCGAGATCGGCAAGACCCTTGACTTGTTTGAAAGGGAACTGGGAAGCGCGGTCGATTTCCGCGGCATGGGGCGCTATCTCGCGCAGCGCGAAATCACGCGCAGACGACTGGATCAAGCGCTGGGATTCGTTGAGCTGGAAGTCCATTTTTCGCGGTTCTTTCAGCGCAGGTTGAAGCTGACCTTGGCCGCGTAGGAGCCGGGGCTCGGAAAGGTCCAGGCCTTGATCGCAGCGCTGATGCAGTCGAGCTTCTCGGCGTCGTTGAGGTTCGGGGTCGATGCGCCGGCTGCGACGACATGGCCGTCGGGGTCGATGTACGCCGTGATCGCAAACGAGCCGATGCAGGTAGTCAGTGCCGTCTCGGCATTGGCGAGCAGAACCTCGTTGAACTGCGCTGGATCCCAAACGACAGGCTCGCGCACGTCCGAGTCGAGCGGCACTTCGAGCGGCCAAGAGAAGTCTGCCTCGCCGCCGTGGGGCGCGGGAAACCGTACGTTCTTGGCGACCTCGAGCAGACAGCGTTCTGTTTCGCGATCGCCCATGCTGCTCGCGCTCGGAAAGACGCTGGCGACGCTGCCGTCGAGGGCAATGTGGAAGGTAAGCTCGACCTTCCCAGACAGCCATTCAACGCTGCTTGCACGCTGTTGCACGCAGCGGCTGAACTTCATCATGCGCGGCTCGAGGGCGCCTTGAATCTCGCTCTGCGACAACGTGCCGCGTAACCCTGTTATCGCGAGCGCATCCTCGCGCGGGTCAGTGCGCTCGCCGCCTTGAGTTTCGGCCGTCGACTCATTGTTAGGTTCAGCCGCTGGCGCGCCGCAACCTGCGACAAGACCTACCAGGAGCCAAGTGCGCAGGTGTTTAGAATGCATATCGGTCTTCAACCTTTGAGCGCGCCGTTAGCGATCACGATGCGCATGATCTCGCTCGTGCCTTCGTAGATTTCGGTGATGCGCGCGTCGCGATAGTGGCGCTCCACGTCGAACTCCGTGGTGTAGCCGTAGCCCCCATGGATCTGGATCGCCTTGTGACACACCCGGTGTGACATCTCGGAGGCGAACAGCTTGGCCATCGCGCTCTCGTTCGAATGGCGGACCTTTTGGTCTTTGAGCGATGCTGCCCGCAAGATCAACAGCCGCGCCGCATCGATGTCGACAGCCATGTCGGCGAGCATGAACTGGATTGCCTGCTTGTTCGCGATCGGCTCCCCAAACGCCTTGCGGTCTTTGGAGTAGGCGACCGACTTTTCAAAGGCAGCGCGCGCAATACCGAGCGCCTGGGCTGCGATACCGATGCGTCCGCCGTCTAGCGTCGCCATGGCGACCTTGAAGCCTGCGCCGGGCTCGCCGAGGCGGTAAGCGTCAGGAATACGGCAGTTGTCGAAGAAGATCGTGCAGGAGTGCGCCGCGTGAATGCCGAGCTTTTCGTCGTGCTTTTGCGGCATGTAGCCGGTGGTGCCCTTGGGCACGATGAACGCCGTGGTGCCGCGATGCCCCACGCCCTTTTGCGTGACCGCGAACACGATGATCAAGTCCGCATGGGGCCCGTTCGTAATGAAGTTCTTCGAGCCGTTGAGCACCCAGTCATCGCCGTCTCGCTCCGCGACTGTCGCCATGGTGCTGGCATCGGACCCGCTCATCGGCTCGGTGAGACCGAAACAGCCCAGGGTTTGACCGCTCGCCATCGGCTTCAGGAACTCTTGCTTCTGCGCTTCGGTGCCGAACTTCAGGATCGGATCGGAGGCGAGCGAGTTGTTCACGCTCATGATTACGCCGGTCGACGCGCAAGCGGCGCTGATCTCTTCGATCGCAAGCGCGTAGCTCACGCAGTCGGCGCCAGCGCCGCCGTACTCGTCGGGCACCGCGACGCCCATCAACCCGAGCTCACCCAGGCGCTTCACCAACTCGGTCGGCCAGCGGCCCGTCTTGTCGAGCTCCTTGGCAAGTGGCGCTACTTCGCTCTGGGCGAAATCGCGCGCCATCTTCTGAATCATCTGCTGTTCTTCGGTCAGGGTAAGGTCCATGGCCGCCGAAGCCTAGTCGCCGGCATGTCGCGAGCAAGCGGCGAGCAGCCAGCGGGCAAGCGCCCTCAACGCGGGGCGAGCGCCTTTTTCGCGCGCGCCGCGTACTCCCCGTTGGGATCGAGCTCGATGTACTTCGTGTACTGCTCGGCAGCGCCCGGATTTTTGGTTTTGGCCAGTGTTTCCGCATACCAAAAGAAGGCCTCGTGGGCGGCGCCGTCGATTTGCACGGCCTCGGTGAGATCTTTCTTGGCGGACGCGAATTCTTTTTGCTGCAGATGCGCCTTGCCGCGCGTTGTGAGCAGCGTGGCGTGCACTGCACGCGGGCGCACGCGGGTGGTCAGCGCCTGCTCGGCAGCCTTCAACCACTCGAACACCTGGGACAGCTTCTCGGCACGGAGCGCGGCCATGGCGCGGCCGATCAAGGCGTCCGGATGGGTGGGATCAAGCTCGAGCGCTGCATCGTAGGCACCCGCTGCGCTATCGACGGCAGTCGCGGCATACAAGGCGTCGCCGTAGAGCGCGAGCATGTCCGCCGTGCGCAGCTCCGAATCCTCTGCGATTAGCGGCTCGAGCAACCTTACTGCTTCGCCAGCACGACGGTCGGCGATCGCTACGCGCGCCATCAAGACCTGCACGACAGGCAGCTTTTTCGTCTCTTCGGACAGGCTGGCGACGCGTTCCTTGGCGGCGGCAACCTCTCCGCGGCCTAGTAGCGCTTCAACCATCCCGAGCGTCGCCGACGTGCCGGCTCGCTCCTTTTCGAGCGTGGAAAACATTCGCTCCGCAGCGGTGTAGTCTCCGCTATCGAGCAAGAGCCCACCCAGCGCCTCGCGCGCTTGAACATGGCTTGGCGCGATCATCAACGCACCCTCGAAGCTCTGTTGCGCCTTCTCAGCGTTACCCGTCAGACGATGGGCGCGACCGAGCAGGTAGTAGACGTCAGCGTCCTCGGAGCCGAGCTTACGGGCTTGCTCAAGCACCTTGACGGCCGCCTCGCCCTGCCCTGCTAGCACGAGTGTTTCTCCGAGCGCAGCCTGTGCAAGCGGGCTGTCCTTACTCTTTTGAGCAAGGCTGCGCGCCGCCGCGATCAACGATTCAGGATTGGCGCCCAGGCGCAGATCGAGGCGAATCAGCAGCGCTCCAGCATCGACGTCGTCTTTGCCTGCTTCGGACTGACGATGTGCCGACAGGGTGCGCTTGGCTTCTTCCGCCGCCTCGCGCGATCCACTGAGCAGCGCGGCGCGCGCACGCATCGTAAGCGCCCACGTGCCCTTGTCTTCCAAGCCCTCGAGCGCCGAGAGCACCGCACGCCCATCACCGCGCTTGAGCAGCACGTTGGCGAGCGCATCGCGATAGCGTCGATTGCCCGGGGCCGCGCGCGTCGCCGCATTGGCCGCACGGTAGGCCAAATCGTGCTCGCCTGTTGCGGCAGCGCGTTCAGCCAAAAGCGAAAGCAGCTCGGGATCTTGCACCTCGATCTGCGAAGCCTCTTTGACAGCCGCGCGCGCGCCGTCGAGGTCGCCGCTCTCGAGCAAGACGCCCGCTCGAGCCAGTCTGTAGAGCAGCTTGTCTCCGACCGAGCCGTGCTCCACGCGGTTTTTGAGCGAATCGAGCTTGCTCAGCTGCTCCGACGCGCTGCTGGCGCTGGTGGCGAGCACAACGGACCAGAGCTCGGCGCGCAGCTGTGTATGATCCTTGCCCCGGGCCTGCTCGAAGAGCTGCGAAGCCTCGTCGTAACGCGCCATTTGGCGGGCGATTTCCGCCTGCGCCAACCACGCGAGCGAAAGCTCAGGATCCTTCTGGCTAGCCTGGGACAAAAGCGCTTCAGCGTCCGGCTCGCCCATGCGCTGATGGAGGCGTCCAACCAGGTACAACACGCGCGCGTCGTTGCTCCCCACCTTCAAGGCCGCGGCGGCATCGCGACGTGCCTCATCGGTCTTACGGTCGTAGGTGAACAGTAAGGCTTGGGCGGCGAGCAGCAGCCCCTTGGGAGCACCCGCTCGTTCGGCGCGCGCGATCGTGTTGCGCAAGTAACCGATGTCACCACCCGCATCTTCGAGGGCGCGCGCCGCGTGCACGAACAACAACGACTCGATCGCTAGATCTGATTTTGGATCGAGCGCGCGCGCTTGGACCAGCCGGCGCTCTGCGGCGACCAAACGTTCATGGTCGCCATCATGGGCATCGGCGACCGCCTGGGCGATCAAAGTGCGTGCGTCGGCGCGGCGCGTCTCGAGAAAGCGCGTCCAGCCGTAATAGCCGCCGCCGGCCGCGAGCACAGCCACAGTCCAACCGACAGCCAAGCTCGTGCCCAAGCGATTGCCTGCTCGGGGCGCTTCTCTTTTCGTCGCCCAGGGCTCGCTTGAGCCGCCACTCGGCTCGAAGATGCCCTGATCGCGCAAAACGCCGAGCACATCCTCGGGCGCCTCAGGCTGATCGGGCGCGAAGTCGGCCTGAACCGCCGTGGGCTCGGTCGTGATATGCGCGGCGTCTACGGCTGAGAGACGATCCGTGGTGTGTGTGCTGCCGCGCGGGCGTTGGGATTCGCGAATGCCGATGTCGGCCGCGATCTCCATGGAATCTACCGGTTGGAGCTCGGCCGCCGGAGGTACCGAGTGCCGGGTGAAATCGTCTTCATCATCGGGATCGTCAAACTCTTCGGCGTCGAGTCGAAAGGGCCCGGTGGCATCCGGCAGCACGTCGAGCGCTGCCGGGCTGGGCGCACGTTGTTCGTGGGCCGCTGGCAACGCCTGCGATGAGGACACGATGTGCGTGGCGCCGCGGCCCGCAGCCGACCGTTCCGCCTCGAGTAAGGTCGCAATCTCAGGCGGCAGCTCGTAGGCGCGGGTGGGCTCGTCTTCCATCTCGTCCAGACGTGCCTGCGACACCTCTGTGATGACCGGCGCGGAGGGAGCGGGAGCCGGGGCGGACGGGGCGCGAAAGACAGGGGGCGGCGGCACCCGCGGGTGTGCCTTTAAAGGGGACGCGGTGGCTGCGGCCGGTGGTTTCGAAACAGCCGGAGCGGAGGGCGGCTCAAAGACGCTTGCCTTGGGCGGGGGCGGCGCCGACAGCGGGCCGCGCGGCGGGGCAACTCTGGGCGACGCCACCACGGACGGGTGGTCGGGCGGCCGCGCAAGGCGGGGTCGCGCGACCGCGGGGGGGGCTGGGGGCGCAGCTGGCGCAACAGCCGGCGCCGGTGCATCCGCTTCGCTTGCAATGCGTGCAAAGCGATCGGCGCGCGCGCGTGCTTGCTGCAAGGCGCGATCCTGGGGGTCGATGCTGATCGCGCGGTCGAGCACTTGGACTGCCCGCATGGGCTCGCCGCGCTTCATCAAGACCTGGGCAAGCCAACGATACGGATCCTTTTCCCGAGGATGCTTTTTGGCTGCACGCAGCAACGCCGCTTGGGCCTGCGGCAGATCGCCTTGCTCAAACCAAGCGCGACCTTCCAAAACGAGCAGCCCACAGTCGTCTTCAGATTCGACGAGTCCGCTCTGCGCGACCTCGAGCGCCTCAGGTAAGCGACCTGCAGCGAGCAGAGCGTCGGCGAGCACGTGCGGAGATTCATCCCGCCGCGATCGAAATCTCAAGAGCCGAACATCTAGATTTTCGGCGTTCATTGCCTGCATCTCAGCCACACGCAGGCATCCTAACAGAGCGATCGTGGGGGCAAAGTTTGTTGCGCTCCGCTGGCTGCGACCTGTGCAACACTCGACCACATGGGAATGCTCCGGCGCGGGCTAGGGGAACGCCTTGTTTACGTTAGCGTTCATCGGCCCAGTGGCGTGCCTACCATTCTGCGCGCCGGTCTGCTCAGCCTCGTTCTCAGTGCGCTCGCTTGCGCAGGCGCCAACCGCCAGGCCGAGCCCCAAAGCGCCTTGCGCGAGCTTGCCTCCGCGCTGCGTCGCGGCGATATGGAGGCCGCATACGCGCTGATGTCCGAGGACTACCGCGCGCGCCACGCACTGGACGATTTCACCAAAGAAATCGCGGGCAACAAGACCGAAGCTCGCGCGCTGAGCGAGGCGCTCACGGCCGCCGTTAAGACGCGCAACTACGCGGAAGTAGAGCTAGCGCGCGGCGATCGCATCCGCCTGGAGAGCCAGGGCGGCCGTTGGCAGTTCGTCACCCCGGTGGTCGATTTCTATCCCCAGAGCACCCCGCGCGAGGCCCTGCGGAGCTTTGTGCACGCCGTCGAAGCCCAACGTTGGGACGTCGTTCTTGCCTTGATGCCCGAGGCCGCGCGCGGCGACCTCAGCGCTGAGACCTTGGGCAAGAACCTGGTGAGCCAGCGCGAAGAGCTCGAGCGCCTGGTCGCGTTGCTGATGGCCTCCATGGATTCGCCGATCGAGCAGGTCTCAGATCGCGCAACCATGCCCTATGGCGAGAGCTTCACCGCCCGTTTCGTACGCGAGGCAGGTGGCTGGAAGATCGAAGATCCCGAGTGAAACGACCTCGTTTTGTGGGATCACGCACCAGGGTGCCCAGGGAAATCAAACCCGGTATCAGCCGCGCTGCAACGAAAAAGTACGTTTCGGTGCGCAGGGCGACTATACTCCGGCCGCGATGACCGTCGTGGCCTGTTCAGGCTTTCCAGTTCCAGTCAGCCGTTACTGGCGTGAGTTCCTGGCTGTCGAAATTTCCGAAACCGAGCTGGGTATTCCCGGTGCGGGGACGGTGCGCCGTTGGCTGCGTGAAGCGCCCGAGGGCTTCACCTTTACATTGCTAGCTCCCAAAGACCTGGCCAGCAGTAGCTTCGAGCTGAATCCGGTCAATGACAAGCTGGTGAAAGAAATCGGCGTCCTGTCGAAATCCATGGGCGGACACGCCGTAGTTTTTGCGGCCCCACCCGAGTACCTGGCGAACCGCGCCGCCAAATCGTCGGTCAAAAAGTTCGTCGAGAGCTTGCCCGCCCGCTATCCGCGCGCGGTGTTGTCTCTCCCCGGCTGGAAGCTCGCGGACGTGCGCACGGCGATCGACGGCAAGAAGAACGTCTACGCCGCCTACGACCCGTTGCTCGAGAACCCTGGCGTGACCAAGGACGATTTCGTCTATCTGCGCATGCTCGGCCCGGCCGGTCATCGCTCGCGCTACGACGAAGGCTCGCTCGAGAAGATCGTCGCTCACGTCAAGACCTTGAAAGCCAAAGAGATCATCTGCGTGTTCCACAACATCGACATGCACGCCAACGCGTCGCGTGCTCGCGAATTGCTCGGCCAGCAGAAGTAGAACGTGATCGGGCGCGTTCAGCGGGGCGATGTCAGGGCCCCGTGACCAGCCCCAGCGCCCGCTGAAAGTCCTCCGGTGGCTCGACCTCAAACCGCAGGCGCTGGCCCGTGACGGGGTGCACGAAGCCGAGCACCCGCGCGTGCAGGGCTTGCCGTCCTAGCGCCTCGCTCGCTGCGCGCAGGCGTGCTTCTTTGGGCTGTCGACCGTACAGCGCATCCCCAAGCAGCGGAAAGCCGTGGTCCGCCAAGTGCACGCGGATTTGATGGGTGCGTCCGGTCTCGAGCTGACAGCGCACAAGCGAGGCGCCCACGAACTCGCGCAAGCGCTCCACGTGCGTGACGGCGCGCTTGCCGCGGCGCACCTGCGAGGAGAAGCGCTTGCGGTCGACTGGATGGCGTCCGATCAGCGTGTCGTAGGTCACGCGCGGCGGCGGCTTGCCCAGACAGATCGCCTCGTACACGCGCTCGATATCGTGGGCCGCAAACAGCGCCGACAAGCCTTCGCGCGCCGCGTCCGTCCGCGCCACGACCATCACGCCGCTCGTGTCCTTGTCGAGCCGGTGTACGACGCCAGGGCGACGTGGATCGGCGCCGAGCTCGACCTCGGTGTGGTGCAAGAGCGCATTGACGAGCGTGCCGCTCTGGTGGCCCGGCGCCGGGTGTACGACCAGACCCGCGGGCTTGTGCAGGACGATCAGAAACGCATCTTCGTACAAGATCGTAAGCGGAATGTTTTCGGGCAGGGCGTCCGACGGTGGGGGCGGCGCAGGCTCGATGCGCAGCACAAGCCCCGCGCGAGCCTTATCCTTGGCGCTTATCGATTTGCCAGCGAGCGTGACGCGGCCTTCGTCGATCCAGCGCTGCAAGGTGGCGCGTGAAAATCCGAGATCGCGCGCGGCCAGCACCTTGTCGAGGCGCTCTCCTGCCTCGCTGGCCTCGATGCAAACCTCGAACGCTTCTGTCACCACATCTTGGATTGAACGTGACCCTTGGAGCGCACCAGGATGTCGATGACGGCGCGGTCATAGAAGTTCTTTTGAAACAGCTCCGGGGAGACGCGGCTCTTGAACAGCGCCCTTCCCTCTTCCAGCTCATCGGAGAGCACGGAGAACAAGGTGTCCTTCGTGATCCCCTCCATGATCTTCTCCTCGTTGTAGAGCGACAGATCACTTGCAATGGCGCGCGCTAGACGGCGGGCGGCTTCTTCGGTCTCGATCAAGGCCATGGGCGCAGTCTATCAAAAGCTCGGCCCGAAACGAAACAAGCGCGCGAGACCCCACTCAAGCTGCGGCGCTCAAGCTGCCGCCAACGCGCCCGTGCGTTCGAGGTAGGCGAGCACGCGCTGGGCCGATGCGTCGACGTCTTCTTCGTGGGTGGACAGCGTGATTTCGGGCTGTTCGGGCGCCTCGTAGGGGGCGCTGATGCCGGTGAAATCCGCGATCTCGCCAGCTCGCGCCTTTTTGTACAGGCCCTTGGGGTCGCGGCTCTCGCACACGCTGAGCTCGGCTGCGACGTAGATCTCGATGAAGTCCCCTGCGGGTAAGATCGCACGCACGCGATTACGATCCTCGCGATAAGGGGACACGAACGCTGCAAGCGTCAGCGTACCGGCATCGGTGAAAAGCTTACATACCTCTCCGATGCGTCGAATGTTTTCGCTGCGATCCGCGGCGCTGAAGCCAAGATCACTGCACAACCCGTAGCGCACTTTGTCGCCGTCGAGGGTGTACACGTAGGCGCGGCGCTCTGAGAGCAACTGTTCGACGCGACGAGCCACCGTGCTCTTGCCGGAGCCGGATAAACCGGTGAACCACAAGGTAGCGCCGCGATGGCCATGCAGGCGTTCACGTTCAACGCGCTCGAGGTGACTCGGATGCCAGGTGATGTTCTGGGACTTCGGTTGCATCAGCTGCGCAAACATAGCGCTCGCGCCGGGACCATCCAGTGCGCTGCGTTTGCCGAATGGGAGGGCGGCCGCTGCGTTGCACCTAGGTTGCGAGTGCGTTGCGAGTGCGCCGATCCCCGCCCCATGTCCGTTCGATTGCGCTCGCAGCGCGCCTCATGCATAGCGACAGGCATGTCACGACGCTTTGCCTACGTTCAGGGTTGCTTGTTTGCGCTGGTGCTCGCCTGCCTCCTCGCACCAGCGCAATCGGCGCAGGCTGCGGGCTTTTTCGGTCCCGACCCGGACTACGCCCCCTCAGTATTTACTTACGGCTATCGCGGTCTGCTCGTCGGCGGCTTGGTCGGCTTGAGCGGCGGCTACCTGGTCGCGCGAAACGATGGTTTTGAAGGCGGCGATTGGCGGCCCATGGCCTACGGCGCTGGAATCGGCGCGCTCTCCGGGGGCGTACTAGGCCTGACTTTGGGTTTTGTAGATTTGGCAGACGACAATCCCGGCATGGGCAACATCGCCTTGCGCGACATGCTGTACGGCGCCGGCTTTGGCGCGCTGGTCGGCGCTATTACAGGGGCACTTGTCGTGATCAAGAGTGGTGACGGCGAACACATCCTGTTTGGCGCTGCGATAGGCACCTTGGCAGGTACCGCCGTGGGGCTCGCCGTCGGTTTGTTCGAGGGACGGCGCATCACGACGAGCCCGCGGCATCGCTACACGGGCGAGCGCGAACGTAGCGTCCAGCTCGCACTCTCTTCTACCCGCGACGGTGGCAACGCACTCGTCTGGTTACCAGGGGTGTCCGGGCGCTTCTAATCGCACCGAGCCAGACGTTCGCGGCTCAGCCCGGCAGACACGGCTTGAGGCCGCCCACGCCATCGACGCACGGCCCGGGCCCCGTACTGCAGGGGCCAAATTCGCTCCATTCCCCAAGCACGCACTGACGCGTCTGTACGCCCTTCTTACCGCAAGCGCGGCTCTCGCCCGCTTGACCGTCCTGGCAGACGTCGTCGTCTTCACAGGTTGACCACGGTGGCCAGATCCCGTTTGTGCAGCTGCGCTCGGTCACACCGCGACCGTTGAGACCACAGGTGGAAGTCTCCTTGGCGTCGTCACTGCACTCGTCTGAATCGACGCAGGCTTCGAAAGCCGTCCAGGCACCTGCGACGCACCTGCGCGTGCTCGTTCCGCGGTCGTTGGCGCCACACGCCACGCTCTCTTGAGCGCCATCGACGCAAGTGTCCCCATCACTGCAGCTCGACCAAGGTGACCATACGCCGCCGATGCAGGTGCGGGTCTCGGTGCCGCGACCGTTGCGACCGCAGCTCTGCGATTCGCGGGTGTTTGGGCTGCACTGCGCTGTCATGCCGGCGTCAGTTGCGGCCGCCGCGTCTGCAGCCGCCTGCGCATCGCGTCCGGTGTCTGCATCGTCGACCATCTCGGCATCGGCGCTCGTTGCGGCGTCAACGGGCGAAGGCCCGCCCGCTTCGCTCGGAAGGGCAATCGCTGCGTCGGCCTCGGGCTTCTGGTCTGTGCCCTGGCGGTCTGCGTGACAGGCCACAGCTGCAGCGAGGGCGGCCACCAGCAGGGTAAGCCTGAAGGAAAGAAGGCGCATTGGGTCTTCAGCAACTAACAAGATCCAAGGCGCAAGACAAGCTCAGCGCACCTACTCCCCCGTCTTTCACCCCCTGCTGACTACAATTCAGCGCGTCAGAGGCACGCCGCTTCACAGATGCGCTTGCGGGTGGGGAAAGCCGCCTGAGCTAAAGTGCGATAGCGCCCGGACGAACGATGCGCGGCGGGTTGCAGGTGGCATCGACTACCGTGGAGGGTTGCCCGCCGGGTGCATCGCCAGGCACAAATCCGTCAACCGTGTTGACGAAGTAGCCGCGCGCTTCCAGCTCAGTGCGGGCCGCCGGCTGGCCGGAGAGATTGGCGCTCGTCGCAGTCAATGGCCCGCCAAATGCGCGCACCAGATCGAGCGCTGGACTTGGACCCGGTATGCGTACGCCGACCTTACCATCTCGCACCAGCTCAGGCGCGAGTGACGGCAGGGCCCGCACGAGCAGCGTCAACGGCCCTGGCCAATGTTGCGCAGCCAGCGCGCGCGTGGCCTCCGAAACCTCACTCGCGACCAGATCGAGCGCGGCCATGTTGGGCAGGATGAGCGCGATAGGCTCGGGACCGCGCAGCTTGGCTTGGACCACGCGCTGCACCGCCTGCGGGTTGAGCGCATCGGCGAGCAAGCCCTGCAAAGTTTCGGTGGCGCAGGCGAGCACTCCGCCGTGCCGCAAGATCGTCAGGTAGCTTGCGACGTCCGCTAACATACTCACCTGCTGCGGGCGTGGTGGCCGATGTCTCGGCGGTGCTGAGCGCCTTCAAACTGAATCGATGACACTGCCGCGTAGGCCCGCGCTGCAGCCTGGTCGATGTCGTCGCCGGTCGCGGTCACCACCAACACACGACCGCCTGATGTCACGATCTGTTCGCCCTGCTGCGAGGTACCGGCGTGGAATACGACCGCATCAGAAGACACGCGGTCAAGGCCGGTGATCTCCCGTCCCTTGGCGTAGCTGCCGGGATAGCCCGCGGCTGCCATTACCACGCACAGTGCGCTCGGCGCAGCCCAACGTGTTTCAACGCCGCGTAGGTCACCGCGCGCCGAGCCGAGCAACAGTGGCAGTACATCGCCATCCCAGCGCGCCATGATGACCTCGGTCTCGGGATCGCCAAAACGCGTGTTGTATTCGAGCACCATCGGCTCTCCTTCGTGGATCATCAGGCCCACAAACAAGGTGCCGCGAAACGGCGTGCCGCGACGCTTCATCGTGGCAAGCGTCGGCTCCACCACGCGCTCCAGGATCTTACGCTCGACGTCCGGTGTGACGACGGGCGGCGGTGAATAGGCGCCCATGCCGCCTGTGTTCGGACCGCGATCGCCATCGCCTACGCGCTTGTGATCCTGTGCTGGGGCAAGCGCTACGTAGCGTTCGCCATCAGACACGATGTGGTAACTGACCTCCTGGCCCTGCAGACACTCTTCGATCACCACCGTGTCGCCCGCCTCGCCAAACGCTCGCTCGCGCATGATCAGATGCAGCGCAGCGAGCGCTTCCTGAGTATCTTGAGCGACTACGACGCCCTTGCCGGCTGCCAGACCATCGGCCTTGACGACCAGCGGACGCTTGGCTTCGCGCACGTAACGCTCCGCCTCGTCCGCCTGCGTAAACACGCGAAAGGCTGCGGTCGGCACACCCGCTTCGCGCATCAGCTCTTTTGAAAAGCTCTTGGAGCCTTCCAAACGCGCGCCCGTGCTGTCGGGCCCGAAGGCGTGGATGCCGGCCGCGCGCAGCTTGTCCACTAGCCCGCGCACCAGCGGGTCCTCTGGCCCGACCACCACGAGACCTATCGCCTGCGCGAGCGCCACGCTGACGATGCCGTCGAGGTCATCGACCTTACCCTCCAGATTAGTCGCTACCTGGGCCGTACCCGCGTTACCCGGAAGACAGTAAACCTGCTTGACCGAGGGCGACTGGGAAAGCTTCCAGGCGAGGGCATGCTCGCGCGCGCCTGAGCCAACCACGAGAACTTTCATTCGCATCCTCCAACAGTAAGGTAATTTGCGTCGGTAAAGAGCTCGCGGGTGTCGCTCGCGTTCAGTGGCGGAAGTGGCGCACGCCGGTGAGCAGCATCGCCATGCCTGCAGCATCCGCCGCGGCGATCACTTCGGCGTCTTTCACCGAGCCACCCGGCTGGATAACGGCGGTGATACCGACTGAAGCGGCGGCTTCCAGGCCATCGGCGAAGGGAAAGAATGCGTCTGATGCCATGACGCAGCCCTTGGCCTCGGCACCGGCCTTTTTGGAGGCAATCTCGACGCTGACCACGCGGGACATTTGGCCTGCGCCGACGCCGACGGTGCGATCATTCTTGGCGTAGACGATCGCGTTGGACTTCACGTGCTTACAGACGCGCCAGGCAAAACCCAACGCTTTGAGCTCCGCTTCGCTCGGTGCGCGCTTGCTGACGACGCGGGCGCTTGCCACCTCTTCGGCCGCACAGGCATCGCGATCTTGTACGACGAGACCGCCGCCCACGCGCTTCCAGCTGAGCTCTTTGTAGTTGGCATGGAGCCACGCGCCGGTGGCGAGCAAACGCAGGTTCTTTTTGCCGCGCAGGATCTCGAGGGCTGCGGGATCGAAGCTCGGCGCAACCACGCATTCAAGGAAGGTCTCTCCGAGAATCTTTGCGGTCTCGAGGTCGACTGGACGATTGAGCGCCACGATGCCGCCAAAAGCGCTGAGTGCGTCGGCTTCGCGCGCGACATGGTAAGCCTTGGCAAGGCTGCTCGCCTGGGCGACGCCGCACGGGTTGGTGTGCTTGACGACCACGGCGGCAGGCCCGTCGAACTCGCGCACGGCATCGAGTGCCGCCTCGCAATCGACGAGGTTATTGAACGAAAGCTCCTTGCCGCCCGCGCCGAGCGACTCCGAGCGTGCCAGGCTGCCGGCCGGTGCGTTGCGTTCGACGTAGAAAGCGCCGCTCTGATGCGGGTTCTCGCCATAACGCAAACCGTAAGCTTTCTGAAACTGTAAGGTCAGCGTGCCCGGGTAGGCGCTCTTCGAGCCATCCGCTTCGAACGCGGTCAGATAACCCGCGATCGCGCCGTCGTAGGCCGCGGTGTGCGTGAAGGCTTTGGCCGCCAAGCGTGCGCGCTCTGACTGACTCGGCGCCTCGGGCAACGCGTTCGCAATCGCGCTGTAGTCGTCGGGCTCGACAACCACGGTGACGCGCGCGTGATTTTTGGCGGCGCTGCGCAACATAGATGGCCCGCCGATGTCGATGTTCTCGATCACTTCGTCGTGGAGCGCGCCCTTTTGGACGGTGGCTTCGAACGGATACAAATTCACGACGACGAGATCGATGGGCTCTCCACCGATCTGCGCAAGCTGGGCACGGTCGCCGTCGCTGTCGCGCATCAAGAGGCCGCCGTGAACACGCGGATGCAAGGTCTTGACGCGACCGTCCATGATTTCGGGCGAGCCTGTGTATTCGGAGACATCGACGACCTGAAGTCCTGCGTCGCGCAGGCTTTTGGCGGTGCCGCCGGTCGATAGGATCTGCACCCCAGCCTTGGCCAATTCACGGGCAAATTCGACGATATTGCGCTTGTCCGACACGGAGATGAGCACACGCTTGATGGCTGCCATGGCCGCCCCAATACCCTCTCCTCGCCGCCTGGGCAATGCGTTGCGCTAAAAGGCAGAGCTCGGGCCGAATGGTCAGATACATCACCTATGCAACGGGGTTGCCGGAGCGAGGCGGGGTCAGTAGCTTTGGGCAGATAGAAGCGGTGTTGCCTTGATGTCCAAACAGAACACTCCCCCTGTTCAAGCCGATCCTCCCGGAGCATGGCGCCCTGCTCGGCTGATCGCGCGACGCGCCTTGGCGCCCGTCGAACGCTTTCTCGCGATCGAGGCCTCCAGCGGAATTCTGCTGCTGCTGGCCGCCGCCGCGGCGCTCGTTTGGGCCAACTCCCCCTGGCGCGAAAGCTACGTGGCGCTGTGGCACGTTCCGCTGGGAATAAACCTCGGGTCCTTCCGTTTTGAGCGCGACTTGCACTTTTGGATCAACGACGGCTTGATGACGATTTTCTTTTTCGTCGTCGGGCTCGAGATTCGGCGCGAGATCTTTTCCGGCGAGCTGAGTGAGCTGCGTCGCGCGGCGCTCCCGCTGGCGGCGGCGCTCGGCGGCATGTTGATGCCGGCTGCGCTGTACTTCGCGCTCAATCACGATCGTCAGTACGCGGGCGGTTGGGGCGTTCCCATGGCGACTGATATCGCGTTTGCGGTCGGCGCCTTGACCTTACTTGGCAAGCGCGTGCCGCCCGCCCTGCGCATCTTACTGTTGGCGCTCGCCGTCATCGACGACATTGGCGCAATCTTGGTGATCGCCGTCTTCTATTCCGCGGGCTTCTCGCCATTCGGTTTTGCCGTGGCAGCAGCTGGCTACGCCGGCACCACGCTGTTGCAGAAGCTCGGCGTCCGAAACCCGGCGGCCTACATCGTACCGGCCATCGTGATCTGGGCGGGTGCCTATGTGGCCGGCATCCATCCGACGTTGGCAGGCGTCATCGTGGGTCTGATGACTCCGTTTCATGCCTGGTATGGCACCGAGCGCTTCATCGAGACAGCCGCTCAAAGCGTCAGCAATCTGCGTCACGCCAATGGTAAGGACCTGCACGCGGTATTTCCCCACCTCGCAGATATTGAACAGGCGCGCCGCGAAGCGGTATCTCCCGGCGAACGCCTTCAACACGCGCTGCATGGCTGGGTGGCCTTCGGCATCATGCCGCTGTTTGCGCTCGCCAACGCGGGCGTTCCACTGGGCGAAGCCGTGCTGGTAGGCGAGCCGCTGCTTGTGTTCAGCGGCGTTGCCCTGGGACTGGTGCTCGGTAAGCCCATCGGCGTTTTGGGCATGTCTTGGTTGAGTGTGCGGCTCGGACTGGCCTCCTTGCCACGCGGTGTGACTTGGTCGCAAGTCAGTCTCGTCGGCGTGATCGCAGGCATCGGCTTCACGATGGCGCTGTTTATCGCAGCACTTGCGTTCCCCCCGGGCGCCGCGCTGGAAACCGCCAAACTTGCGATCCTGGTCGCCTCCGGCACGGCCGCGCTTCTCGGCCTGGTCTACGGACGGCTGCTGTTGAGTGCCGATGCGCCAAGGATAGGCGCCCAAACCGAAGCCGAAGCCGAAGCGTCGACAACGGACTGAGCCCAGTCGCACACCACTTACGCCGAAGGCGGTGCGCCGATTTCGTCCCCGTCGCGCATCTTCTGGACGGTGTCGCGGGCGAACGCGCTGTAGCGTCCTTCCCGGATGGCTTCGCGCGCGCGCTGGGTGAGCTGGGCATAAAACGTCAGGTTGTGCTGGGTCAGCATGCGCGGTCCGAGCATCTCCTGGGCGTGGAACAGATGGCGCAGGTAGGCGCGCGAGTAGCGCTTACAGACCGGACAGGCGCACTCGGCGTCAAGCGGGCTTTCGTCTTCGGCGTGACGAGCTTGTTTCATGTTCACGCGGCCTCCCCAGGTGAGGGCTTGGCCATTGCGCGCATTGCGTGTGGGCAGCACGCAGTCAAACATGTCGATGCCGGCCGCCATCGCCGCAAGCAGATCGTAAGGTGTGCCGACGCCCATCAAGTACCGCGGCTTGTTGCGGGGCATGCGCGGTGCAACCTCACTCAGCACGCGCACCATCTCCGGGATGGGCTCACCGACCGAGAAGCCGCCGAGCGCCACGCCATCGACGTCGAGGGAAGCGATATCCTCGAGGTGCATCAGACGCAGGTCGAGGTGCGTCGCCCCCTGCACGATGCCAAAGCGCGCTTGCCCCGGCGGTGATGCAAACGCGAGAGAGCGTCTGGCCCATGCGCTGGTGCGGCGCATGGCTTCTTCGATCACCTTACGCTCTGAGCCGCCGGGCGGACACTCATCGAGCACCATCGCGATGTCGGAGCCGAGCAAGCCCTGCACGCGCATGGATTCTTCAGGCGTCAGCAGCTTCTTTGAGCCATCGAGGTGACTACGAAACACCACGCCGTGATCGCTAATCTTACGCAGCTTGGCGAGGGAGAAGACTTGGTAGCCGCCGCTATCGGTCAGCATGGCGTGGGGCCACGACATGAATCGCTGCACGCCACCCATAGTCGCCACACGCTCAGCCCCTGGGCGTAACCACAGATGGTAAGTGTTGGCGAGAATGATGCGCGCGCCGGTCGCTGCCACTTCATCGGGCGTCTGAGTTTTGACAGAGGCTTGCGTGCCCACCGGCATAAAAACGGGCGTCTCGAAGCTTGCGCGCGGAGTGACCAGGTGCCCCGTACGCGCCTCGCCGTCGCGCGCCGTTTCCACGAACGAAAAGCCCTCGGTCGTCATGAACGCACCAGCATGGCGTCGCCGTAGCTGAAGAAACGGTATCGAGCACGCACTGCCTCGACGTAAGCTGTGCGTGTGTTCTCTTCGCCGGCAAAGGCCATGACCAGGGCGAGCAGGGTCGAGCGCGGCAAATGAAAATTTGTCACGAGCGCATCGACGAGCCGAAATGTGTAGGGCGGATAGATGCAAAGTCGACTGCTGCCCCAGCCCGTGCGCAGTGAACCGTCCTCAGCGACGGCAGATTCGAGCGTGCGCACCACGGTCGTACCCACGGCGACCACAGGCCGCCCCTCTCGCTTCGCCTCGCTGATCGCGTGCGCCGTCTCAGGTGACACGTGGTAGCGCTCGGCGTGCATTGGGTGCTCGGCTAAGTTATCGACGTTCAGTGGCAAAAACGTGCCCGGGCCCACGTGCAGCGTCACAAAGGCGCACGTGTGTCCCGCCGCGTCGAGCGCAGCGAGCATGGACGTTCCGAAGTGTAAGCCCGCAGTTGGCGCAGCAATCGCGCCTGGCTCGCGTGCAAACACCGTCTGATAACGCTCGCGATCGGCAGCCTCCACGGTTCGTGTAATGTAGGGAGGCAATGGCAGCTCGCCGACCAGATCGAGCGCGGCCGCGACGCTCGCGACGTCTTGCGCTGCAGACAACGTCACCTCGATCGTCATCTCGTCACGACGCACGCCGATCGTAGCGCTCAACGCGCCAAACCTCAGCACGCTGCCCTGTCGCAAGGACTTGAGCGGCTTGCCCATGCATAACCAAAGCTCTTCGGCGCCGACAGCGCTAAGACGCTCAACAAGCAAAATCTCGACCTTACCGCCACTTTCGCGCAGACCACGCAGGCGCGCTGGGATCACGCGCGTATCGTTGAATACGAACAGCGATTTGGGAAGCAGCGAAGGCAAATCACGCAACGCGTGGTGGCTCGCCTTCGCATCGGAGCGCGACATCACGAGCAATCGTGCGCCGTCGCGTTCTGGCAACGGCTGTTGTGCGATCAACTCGGATGGGAGCTCATAATCGAGGGCTTCTACGCGCATGACGGCGCGGATGGAAGCAAATGGACGCCTGCGCCGCAAGCTGAACGGTGCGGCGGCCGTCAAAGTCGCTTCGGTCCGCGCGCGCAGTCGTGCGGGGGCCGAGCGTCGGGCTCAAAGCCGCAGCAAGCGCAACGTATAAAAATGCTCCGCATCGGCGCGCGGCGCTGCCGGGTCGTCACGAACACTCAGGGTTACGCAGGTCTTCGCGTTCCGAGCGTTGTCTGCGTTCTTTGCGCGCGCTGCGTCTACTTGGTGCACTGGGTCAAGGCCGGTCGGCTCGTTGGGAGCGCTCGCGATGTCGACGGCTTCGCCCGCAGCGGCGCCCTGTTCGTCAACCATACGCGAGGCATTGGACTCGCGATTGGTGATGGTAAGGGTGAGGTCCAGTGCGCCGACCGGCTCCACGCTCAAGCGTGCCGGTAAATGCTGCGGTGCGATACAGTAGACGTCCCGATCTCCCGCCCAACCCAGGTAGCCCCTGCGCACCGCCGCAGGCGTAAGCGTCTCGGGATTTTCGAAGGTATCGTTGGGCTCGTTTTCATCGCCGGGACGGCGGTCCGCAAAGCGTAAACTGACGGTATAGAGATCGGACACGTTCTCAGTCGGCATACGACCAGACTCCCACAGCTCGCGCACACGCAGGTAATATCCACCGCCCCGTAGGCCATAGTTGGGAATCACCTCACCCTCTGCCAAGCGTCCGCTATCGGCCACCAGCAGTGGCGTGGACTCACCCTTGCGCACGAGGTCAAGAACCACGTCCATATTGGGCAGCGCGGTCACGGAGAGGTAAGCCACGGTAGACTCCGTCAGCGGTACATCGAACGCATACACATCGGCATCACCGTAGGTCACCGACTGCCGCTTGCCCAAAAAGCCCTGCCGCGTACTGCCCGGACGAAGCTCGTTCGCAGTGCTCGGCTCATCATTGGGCTCTCGCTCCGCGGTTTCAACCTGCCTTGGCCGCTCACCCCAAAGCTCGTACCCTGCATAGAACAGCGACACGATCGCGATAAGCCCCAATACCACCGCAAGCCAGCTCGTGCGACTCAGTCGCCCTTCGTAGCGATCCACATCGCCGCGCGTCGCGAGCTCGGCCGCAACCGAATCACTACGCGCAAGCTGCAGCGAACGCGAGCGCAGCACCAGGTTATCGGTGGTGTCGAGCTCGCCTACGTGCGCCAAATACGCGAGCAAATCTGCGCGAAAGTCATCCATGCGTAGATAGCGCTTGCGCGGGTCTTTCTCCAGC
The DNA here is from genome assembly GCA_038257655.1 of Polyangiales bacterium. Classification (GTDB taxonomy): domain Bacteria; phylum Myxococcota_A; class Polyangia; order Polyangiales; family DASUME01; genus DASUME01. The sequence continues at coordinate 22,017 of JBBSJC010000031.1, forward strand.
GCGCGCGCGGTGATCGTGTCAGCCGCTTCCGGCAGGTCTTCGCGCGGGGCACGCTTGCGCACCGGAATCAACTGCGCGTTGAGATGCTGGGTCAAGACACCCATCGGCGTGTCCGCGGTAAAAGGCGGCACGCCCGCCAGCGCGCGGTACATCAGTGCTCCGAGCGCGTAGATGTCGACGCGATGATCGTAAGGTTCGGCGCGGATCTGCTCGGGGGCCATGTAGTAAGGCGTACCGACCAGATGGCCGCTCTGGGTGGCCGCGCCTGTGTCTTCGACGTCCCGCAGCTTGGCGATCCCAAAATCAAGAACCTTGACCAAATCGCGCTGACCGGGCGCGTCGACGATCATTACGTTCTCGGGTTTAATATCCCGGTGGATAATGCCGCTATCGTGAGCTTCTGAAACGCTGGCTGCGATTTGCGCGCAGATCTTGACTACGCGCGTAAACGAAAGCGGCCACTCGTCTGCGATCAGCATCGCGAGATCCTTGCCCGGCAGATACTCCATCACCAGGTAGGCCAGCTTGGCACTTTGACCAAAGTCGAAGATCTGCACCGTGTTCGGATGGGTAAGCTTGGAAATCGCCTTGGCCTCGCGGCGAAAGCGACGGACTGTGTTGGCGTCCGAGGCGAGCTCGCCCGAAAGGAGCTTCATCGCCATCAGCTTTCCGATATGGACGTGCTCGACCTTGTACACGACGCCCATGCCGCCACGGCCCAGCATCGATAGGATTTTATAGCGGTCGGCTATCACCTGACCTACCAGAGGGTCGGCGCTCAAGAGCGAGTTGCGCGAAGGCCGCAGCGACTCTGGGCCACGTGCCACGGAAGCCACCACCCTCAGATCGGAAGGGGGTGCATCGGCGAGCGTCGACGCAGTGGCACGGGCGCGCGTGCTCGGAGTCGACCCACATCTCCCGCCGCAAGCAGGACAGAATCGGGAGCCCTCGGGCACGCTTGCGCCGCAGCTCGGGCAGACCTGGCTGGCGGCGGCATCCATCCCAGCAGAATGTCAGAATCTACGGGCGCCGCGCGCAAGAATACGGATCAACGCGCAAGCTTGAGCACGTACTCAGCGTTGACACTGGGCACGTTTTGAACCTGACCCTGCTTGGAACGAAACTGCTGCTCGCCGGACACCGTACCGAGCACGCGCACCCAGGTGTCCACTGTGGCGTCGGTGGCCTGCCCGACTTCGACCCACAGCGGGCAGCGTTGGGCACCAGGACAATCGAGCACCAAGAGCTGCAGCAGACTGCGCCCATTCTGCACTTCCACGTTGTACACGCGGCCATCAAACACGACTTTTTGGCCGCGATAGATCACCGGGTTGGGGGCGATGCGCGCGTAAGTAAGACTCTTGTCCGCTTGGAAGCTGGCTGCTGCCAGGGACATGTCTTCCACGCGTCGCACCTGGATCGCTACCTGACGCGGCGCCTTGCCCGGCGCGCGCGCGACCACATCAAACGCGTGCTCGCCTGGGCTCGGCAGCTCGGCACGGTGCAGAAAACGCCCGCCGTTCACGGCAACCTGCGTGCCGTTGATATGAACGGTGGCGGAAGATTCCAGGCCACCTGCGATCTCCAGGCTGCTTTGCTCAGTCACAAGCTGCGTGCCCGGCTTGTCGATCTGCATGCTCGTGACGGGCAAGGTCACGCTGACATCGCCTTCGACGGGAGCAGACTTACCCTCGATGCGATAACGCGCAGACAGGGCGTAGGTTGCTCCAGTTTGTGGCGGCACGACGTACCGCTTCACGGCATGACCGCGAGCATCGAGCGCGACGGGCTGCCCATCCAGGCTGACGCGCGAGCCGGGCAGAGCATCGATCACTACGTCGATAGCAGGCGGATTGAGCGAAAGCGGGGCGAGGTCCGTGCGCACCCGGTAGTCGACCTGCAGGGCCACTGTCGCACTGTCGACGTCACCCGATTTGGAGATCACGTCGATCCCGAGCTCATTGTCGCCCACTTCGAGCGAGCTCGCCTCGAGTGGAAACCGTGCGCGCCCCGCCACCAGCGGTTGCTCGCTGCCCGCAAACCGTACCTTGGTGCCAGCTTCGCTGCCGGGCACTTGCACCTCGAGGGCGTCGCCTGCGCCGACGCGCACCACACGCACCGCAAGCTCAGGTCCGGAGGACAACCGTAGCGCCAACACCACGGCCCCGGCGATCACGAGCAGCGCCAGAATTGCCAACACGATCCAGATGCCTTTGTTGCTCGGTGGCGGTGGAATTATTGAATCGCTCGTATCCTGCGAATAGGTAGGCGCGGGCTTGGAGAACGAACGCGGCGTCGCGCTCATCGGCGTCGGCATGGGTGCAGACGGGACCGGAATCGACTGCGCTGTGCTCGCCGGTTGCAGGGGGGCCATCGGCTGCGCAGGCTGCATCGCCCCGACGGGCGGCGCGGCGCCGAGCATCGTCTGCTTGGTGCGCGGGTCGAGGGCGTGTGCGCTGCCGCTTTTGGCAGCGGGAGCAGGTGCAGGAGCCGGCGCAGGAGCCGGCTCAGGAGCGGGCATCGCCACCGGCGCTACGCCCAGCATCGTGCGATGACTTGGTGCACCACCGCTAGCTCCGACACCAGCCTGGGCAGGCGCTGCCGCGTGGGTCTGGGTCGACTGCCCGCCCGCTCCATGGCTCTGCGCGGCCTGCGAGTCGTCTAGACCAAACACCGTCTGCTTGACGGACGGCGCCCCGGGCCCTGCTGACGCTGCCGGCGGCTGGAATTGAGACGCGGAATGGGCTGGCGTCAAGAGGCGGCCTGGCCCTGGGCCGGCGGGCGCGGGCGCGGCGTTTGGTGATATGCCGGCAAAGGGCGACATGCCGAGCATCGTCTTCTTACCGACTGGACTAGCGGCCGGTCTTGCCGCGGGCGTCGGTACAGGCGCAGCGGGCGAGCCAGGAGCAGGCGAGCCAGGAGCAGCCGCGGGCGGCGCAGGTTGCCCCGCGAGCATCGGCGCCATCATGCCCAGCATGGTTTTATGTGGGGCGTGCTTTGTCGCAGGTTGGGCGGGGCTGGCGGGGGACCTATCCGCCGCTGGATCACCCGACCCGGCGGCAGCCTCGGCCTTTACTGCGGTGAGATCAAAGCCGCAGGAGCCACAGAATCTATCTGCAGGCGTACGCGGTGCACTACAAGCAGGACAGCTCATCTGGGCAGTCATTCGTGCGCAGGTTAGCAAATCCGCGAGCGACTGTGTGCGTGCGCAACGCCCGCGCTGCTCAGCGCTGTAGCCCGAGGACTTCGGCCATCCCGTAGCGGCCCGGCGGTTGAGAGACGACCCAACGCGCAGCACGCAGCGCTCCCTGGGCAAACAAGCCGCGATTGTGCGCGCGATGGGTCAGCTCCAAACGTTCGCCCGCGCCTGCCAGAACCAACGTGTGATCGCCGACCACATCGCCTCCGCGCAACGTCATCACGCCGATCTCGGCATCACTGCGCGCGCCGGTGTGCCCCTTACGGCCGTAGACGGCGACCTCACGGGCTTGTTGCGCGCGACCTTCGGCCGCCGCGTCTGCCAGCCCAAGTGCCGTCCCGCTGGGGGCATCGATCTTATTGCGATGGTGCATCTCGACGATCTCGAGATCAAAATCCGCGAGCAGCGCGCTCGCCTGCCGGGCCAGATGGTAAAGCACCGCCACCCCCGTGCTGTAGTTCGGCGCCGCCACCACGGGCACCGAGCGGGCCAGGACGTCGACCGCGCCCCACTGCGCCTCGCTCAAACCGGTGGTTGCGAGCACAAGCGGCAGCGCGTGTTGTTTGCAAGCGACGAGCAAGGCGTCGAGCGCACTCGGTAAGCTGAAGTCGACCACGACATCGCAGCCTGCGAGAGCTGCCAAATCGGCGGAAACGTTGAGCCCGAGCGGACCGACGCCCGCAAGGTCACCGGCGTCTCGCGTCGCGCCGGGGGCCTCTGGTGAATCGACGGCAGCAGCGAGAGTAAGGCCTTTGTGTTCGTGAATGATCTGAACCACGGTGCGACCCATGCGACCGGCTGCGCCGTGCACGGCGACTTTGAGTGCCATGAGACTCCTGTTGCGAGGTGCAGCGCCTGATCTACGCTCCCGGCTCGCTTGTGGCCAGGGGGGACTGAAGAGCGGTGACACTAGACGCTACAGACTTTCCAGGCAGCAAACGCTTCGAGGTGCTCTCCCGACTCGGTTCGGGCGCAGCGGGCGTGGTGTACGCAGCGAACGACAGAGAAGCTGGCAATCGTGTGGCCGTGAAGGTGCTGAAGAGCCTCGCGCCCGAGTCGGTCGCTGAGTTCAAACGTGAGTTTCGCGCGCTAGCGGACCTTGATCAGCCGAATCTGGTGCGCCTTGGGGAGCTGATTGCAGATGGCAATCATTGGCTGTTCACGATGGAGCTTGTCGAGGGCGTCGACTTCATGCAGTACGTGCGGCCCGACGGAGCGCTCGACCAAGCACGCTTGCAAAACACAGTGGTCCAGTTGGTGCTCGCGCTCGGTGCGCTGCACGACAGCGGACAAGTCCACCGCGACGTAAAACCTTCTAACGTGCTCGTGCGCGCGGATGGCTCGGTCAAGCTCCTTGACTTTGGCCTGGTTACGGATGCCAGCATCTCTCGTGATGCGAACACGCACGTTGACGCTGCGGTGGGCACCACCGCGTATGTCGCGCCCGAACAGGCCGCCGGGCGCAGTCTCTCGGGCGCCGCGGATCTGTATGCGCTGGGCGCGATGATGTACGAAGCGCTCACAGGCATATTGCCGTTCGATGGCCCGCCGCTGAAGATCCTGATGGATAAACAGACGCAGCGTGTGAGGCCTCCGCACGAGCTAACGGATGGTTTGCATCCCGAGCTTTCACAGCTCGCCGTCGAGTTGCTCTCCCCAGAGCCCCTGCAACGTCCAAGCGGAGCGCGCGTGCTCGGACGGCTGCGCGGACGCTCGGCTGCGGCGCAAGCGGTCACTCAGCCGACGCGTTCGCACGCATTTTTTGGGCGTCACGCCGAAATTGAACGGCTGTCTCGCGCTTTGAATCGACAGACCAGCGCGAGTGCCAAACCAAACCTGTGGCTCGTGGTTGGCACTGCGGGTGTGGGTCGCTCGTCGCTTATCGCGCGGCTTGCGCGCCGTCTGACGAGCAACGGAGTGCTCGTGCTCAGCGGGCGTTGTCGCGCGGCCGAGTCCGTCCCCTATCGCGCGCTCGACGGAGTGCTCGATGAGCTGGCGCAACAGCTGTCACGCTTGCCACCCGAGCTGATGCAGTCGATGTTGCCGGAGGGCGCAGGGCTGCTCGGCCGCACGTTTCCTGCACTGGCGCGCGTCGACGCAATAGCGCGCGCGCCGCTCGATAGTGATCAAATCGTCAATCCGCTCGAGCAGCGGCGACGCGCGTTCACCGCCCTGCGCCACCTGTTCACGCGCCTGTGCAAGAAGCAGCCAATTGTGCTCGCGATCGATGACATTCAGTGGGCTTGTCGAGACTCACTGGCGTTGTTACACGCCTTGCTGACGCCCGCGGATGCGCCGCCCCTCACCTTGCTCGCCACGCTGCCGCGCGCTTCGCCTGGGTCGTCGCCCGAATCGCCATTGCCGGCTCAGCTCTCGA
>JBBSJC010000032.1:0-27327 GCA_038257655.1 Polyangiales bacterium
ATCACTTGCGAGAGCTCGCTAAACGCTACGGTATCAGAGGAGATATAGAATAATGTCCAAGATGGTGAACTGCGTAAAGCTTGGGCACGAGGCGGAGGGCATGGAGCGCCCGCCGATCAAGGGGGAGCTCGGTCAGCGGCTCTTTGAGAACGTGTCCCGCGAAGGCTGGAAGCAGTGGGTCGCCCACTCCACGATGCTGATCAACGAGCTGCGCTTGGATTTCAACGATCCCAAGGCGCAAAAGATCTGGCTGACCGAGTGCGAAAAGTTTTTCTTTGGCGAGGGGTCCGCTGCGCCCGAAGGCTACGTGCCCCCACCACCGAAAGACACCGAGAGCTGAGGCGATCGGCGCAGCTTCGCGCCCGCCGCGAAACAATGAGGTCGGATCGGCGTCGAGGCGCCCCATGGGCGGTGCTGAAAATTCGCTAGGGGGTGCGACCTAACGCTCCACTCAACTTGAGCGCGAGTCGCGACCGAGCGGCCTGCCCGGCCACGCCGCAAGCACACTTGCATGTGGTCGCGCCGTTCGAACTGCGGTGCCCAGGTCTAATCCCCGCCCTGCGGGAGGCCGATCTTATCTGCACCCACAGTCGTCCGGGGCCTGTTGGTGACAGAAGGCAAGGGGGTCCACTCCAGATCGTTGCCCAGGACGACGAGACTCTCGCTTACGATCGTGGGACCCGCCGCGCGCGGTCAGCTCACACCTTACGGTCTTCGCGCTTGGCCGCGAAAGGCGACCGTCAAGGCTTCTGAGCTCGTGCGCAATGTTGCGAGGAGATAGTCAAGTTGACGGCTGGGGAGGGGCGCGGGCTTACCAGGCCTCAAAACCCAGGCTTTGGTAGCGGTGCGAGGTCTGGCAGACCGTGTGGCGGCGGACGTGTGGACCGGCGACTCGTGCGGCCTGTGTGAAATAAATCCCTCGCATGGTGCTGTATCAACACCGCGCATACTCGTTGTCGCTCGTTGCGTTCCGCAGATGCGTCGGTCGTGCTTTGTCCGATCGGTATGAGTTAATCGAGGCGGACAGCGGGCTATTCCCGTGTAAGCTCCGGTCCTCTAAAGTGGCGTGGGCACACCCGAGTCGGATGCCGACTGAGGCGATGCTCCGAAGTGAGTAAAAGGAGTACGTCGAAATGATTCTGAAGATGATTAAGGACCGTGCTGTATTGTCCACATTCGTGGCCTTATCTTGTATGACGTTGGGCGCAGGCGGCTGCGGTGATGACAAGACCGATGGTAAGGCCGACCCTGGCGATAACAACACGGGTGGCGATACGGGTGGCGGTGACGAAGACGGCGGCAGCACTGGCGGCGGCACCTACGATGCGTCGTTCACGTTGGTTCCGATCCTTGCCGTCGACGACACCACGCCGATCGCGACTTCCCACAAGGTGGTCGTGTTGAACAGCCTGACCGGTAAGCCGCTCGACCCCAAGGTCGAGACGACGACTGTGTCCGGGACGGGCAAGTTCACGTTGAAGGGCCTTCCCAAGGGCACGCCGGCCGCCATCTACGTGGCAGGCGTGGGCCCGGTCGAGACCGACAGCTCCACCTACGACACGATGCTGCTCAACTTCAACCCGCAGGCGGGCGACCCGCTTTTCCGCATCTCCAGCGTGGGCACGTACACCCTTGCTGCTAGCACCGGCGGCTTCGTAGCCAAGGATGACCGCGCCGCGCTTTCCGGAGGCATTTACTGGGCGCCCGGCGGAGCCCGCAAGGGTACGGTCGGCTGCGCGACGGTTTGCGTCGATGGTAAGGCCGCTACCGATGACCTAGACGTCCGCTACATCGCCAGCAGCGGTTTGCCCACGACGCTTGAAATGCAGAAAGAGACGATCCGTAGCGGTCGCTTCTACGTCGGCAATCTGACCGAGGGAGCCCACACGATCAGTGCGTCTCTCGACGGCTGCAAGACGATCATCGGAGAAGAGGTTGAGTTCTTCGTGCCGTTCTCGCGCGCGGAAGCGACGAGCCCGCTGAAGGCCGTGCTTCTTCAGATGGGATTGGACCTCGACGTCAAGGCCAACCCCACCCCCAGCAGCTGCGCAAACTGACCTACGATTTTGGCGCGTCGCGGTTCGCGCAATAGGAGCGATTGATGAACACGTTCGGTACGCGGCTTCGGTCTTCGCCTTCGGGGCGGGCCGGGCGTCTGGCACTGGTTGGTATCTTGGCGATGGCTTGGTCGGCGGCGACGGCGGCGGCGCAGTACGAAGAGGAAGAGTCGTCGGTTACCCTGAATGCCTTGATCAAGACGCAAGCCGGCCTGTTCGTACCTCTCGCGTCCAACGGCTTTAGCCCGCATGAAAACGTAGCGGTGAGCCGTACCAATCCGCTGTTTGACGATGGTCCATGCGACCCCGTCACTACGCCTTCCAAACCGTGTTATCCGTCCGATCACGGTAAGGAGCCGGGGTCGTTATCGATCGCGCGCGCCACGCTGCAAATCGAGGCCCATTGGGACTTCAGCAGCAAGCTGGCCCTGCACGCGATCATGCGCGGTGTGCGCTCTGCGCCACTCGAAGCGGACGAATACGCGCAGGTTCCTCGCACGCTCGAGGCCGAGAGCGGTCAGGACGTGGGAGCGGCTCGCCGCGCCTACGCCAAGGCTTGGGCCCACGAGACTTACTACAACCAGTTCGACCTGCGAGAGTTCTACCTCGACGCCTTGCCCACCCACTGGCTCGCTTTTCGAGTGGGTCGGCAGCAGGTGGCCTGGGGTGAGACCGGATCTTTTCGTCTGCTCGATGTGGTCAACCCAATCGACAGCACCTGGCACTTTGGCCCGCTCGAAGCCTTTGAAGATCAGCGCATCCCGTTGTGGATGGCGCTGACCACCATCGACGTCACGCTACTCAGCGGCGCGCTCGAGCTTCTCTACATTCCAGGGCTCGACCGTCGGCGCGACATGGTCACTCCGCCGCTGACGAACGTGGGAGCCTGGGGCCTTCCGTACAGTAACCAGCCCAGTACCTACCGCGTTGGCTTCAAAGACTTCCGCTATCCAGGCGGCGAGCTACACCCCAGGAACATGCGCTACGGCGCTCGTTGGAAGGGTGATCTCTTCGACCACACCAGCTACTCGTTCGTCTACATGTACACGCACATGCAGACACCTGTGCTGCAGTACGCCGATCAACACCAGCAGACTCAATCTGACGGCACGCCTATTCCCGGGGTGTTCAGCGCCGATTTCGTAGATCGTGCAGTTCTCAACTACCCACGCCAGCACATCGCGGGCCTAAGTCTTGAGCATACGCTCGACAGTCCGTTCGGCCTGACGATGCGTTTCGAAGGCGCCGTCGAGCCGAACCGCAGCTACTCCCAGCGTACCGACACAGCCGGAACCGCCAACCCCAAGACAGGCAGAATTTCTTACAACCCGGCCAGGAAGGCCGTCGTCAGCTACGCGCTCGTGCTGCAGCGGCCGACGATGATTCGCTGGCTGAATCCAACCCAGAACTTCCTGCTGGTCGCGCAGTTCATGCACACGGCCGTACCCGGCGTAGACGACGTCAAAGACAATGATTACGTGCAGCTCATTGGTTACAACGATTGGCGCATCCAGCGCCACTCCTACACGGTGGTGTTCTTCGCCACCACCAATTACTTCCGTGGCATTTTCACACCGCGCCTGACCGCTGTGTACATGCCTAATCCCTATTACAAAGATAGCGGTTTCGTGTCCCTCGACCTCGGCTTTCGCATCGGACCGCATTACCGGGTGAATGTGATGGCCACTGACTTTGTCGGAAAGGATCCGTACCGCGATATCGGGTTATTCCGGGATCGCGACGAGATTCACGCATCCGCTACGGTGCTCTTCTAGGAGGATTTGTTCATGAAGCGACGACAGGTGCTTAAAACGGCCTTGGTAGGCATGGCTGCGGGGCTCGCCGCTCTCACAGGCGGGCAGTTCTTTTCAGTCCAGGCGGACGACGTAAAGATTACCGCCGCCAACTGGGGAGAAATGGTGGCTTTCAAGCCCGACCTCAGTGTGCTGAAAGTCCCGGTGGGCTCGGTCATCCACAAGGGTAACGTCGACAAGGTCAAGGACATGTTGCCGCCCGGTCTCGAGAAGCTCGTCCGTAAGTACGAGCTCAAGATGAAGATCACCGATTACCAGCCGATTCATCCTTCCTTGACCTACATCAAGGCCACCCAGGATAACCGCGGCAAGACCAAGGTCTGGGACGTGGGTAAGGATTACCGCAAGGCTGGCTGGAGCGGCTATGTGGGAGGTCTACCCTTCCCGAAGCCCAAGGACGGTCTTCAGGTCGCCTTCAACTTCATCAACACCTACACGGGTGACGACGCTGATCGCTACTACGACGTGACCTGGATCTCGGGCAAACGTGGCATCGAGACCACCGAGTACTGGCACTGGCTCACGATGCGTACAGCCAATCGTACCGATCTCGACCCGCGGCCGGTGGTCGCAGACTTTGTTAAGGATCGCACCCGGTCCGCGTCGATCACAATCGCCCTTGAGCCCTATGACAAGCAGGGGTTTGGCGCTCTCTACTTCAGTTCGCTCGATCCGGTCGATCTGACGGGACACGTGTACGTGCCTGCCATGCGTCGCGTATTGCGTCACAGCTTCGGTACCCGCGGCGACTCATGGAACGCGACCGACTTCCTCTACGAGGACGTCAACGGTTACCTCGGCGCGGCTGAGTGGATGAACTGGAAGCTAGTCGGTCAGAAGACGATGCTGCTGCCCGTCAACTCGGGCGCTGCCTACGGTAAGGACGTCAAGAAGGTGTTCGACGTCGACGCTTGGCCGCACTGGAATCCCAAGGTCAACTGGCAGGCTCGTCCCGTCTACGTGCTCGAGGTCAAGCCCAAGATTCCTGATTACCCCTACAGCCGCATGCTGCTCTTGGTCGACGCGGAAACCTTTACGGTGCCGTACAAGGAGGCCTACGACAAGAAGGGTGAGCTTTGGAAGATCATCCTCGGCGGTGGCAACCCTTCCAAGGATCCGAACACGCAGCCGATGCAGCCTGGCTTCGCGGTCGCGCTCGATTTGCAAGCCGAGCACGCGTCGATCGTCACCATGCGCAAGTTCACTGCCAACACAAAGCTCGACCCGCACACGTTCACTGTGAGCAGCCTGAAAAAGCGCGGCCATTGATCGGCTATCGCTCTTAATCTCATTCACCGACGTCTCCGTGCGCAGCAAGCACGGGGACGTTCCAGTTTTGCCCAGCGGAGTTATGTCATGGTGTCCGTCTTGCGAGCCACATACGCAACCTTACTGTTGTCGCTCATCGGGCCGGCTGGCGCGGCACAGGCGGACGCACTGCAGACCCTCTCCCACCGCGATAGGCTCTATGACGTGACGGCCATGGAAGGGAGCCTGTTTGTGGTCGGTCATCCGGGCCTGGTGCTTCGCTCGCGCGATGGCGGTAAGTCGTTTGACAGCGTCGAGGCCGGGCAGACCGATGAGGCGTTGTTCTCGATCTCCTTCAACAGCAAGGGGCAGGGCGCGATCGTCGGCCGCTCCGGCTTTGTGCTCGTCAGCTCTGACAAGGGCGCGAGCTGGCGAAAGTCCCAGGTGCTTTTTGGCGAAGAAAAGCCCAGCTTGTTCGCGGTCGACGTGCTCGAAGACGGGGTGATCGTCGCAGTGGGTGAATTCGGTGCAATCGTGCGCAGCGAAGACCAGGGCAAGACCTGGACGCGCTCGCCCTATTCGATCGAAGCGCCCACGGGTGGTGCGGCACCGGCTCCTGAGTGTCCCGTGCTCAATGCCGAAGGCGACAACAGTGACGTGATTCAGGAAGCTCGGCTTACCGATATCGGCTTCGTGGATGAGACGGTAGGGTTCGTGGTAGGCGAGTTCGGGTTGACGCTGCGCAGCGATGACGGCGGGCGCAGCTTCAAACGTCAAAACAGCTGCACCGACAAGACCTTATACGGCGTGTCCGTGGTAGGGGCCCAGGGCGTGCTCGCCGTAGGTGCCGACGGAGGGGCTATTGAGACCAAGGACGGTGGCGTCACTTGGGTGGTGCGCTCGACAGACACGACCGAGCATTTGTTCGGCATATGGGCTGACAGCACGCGCGCCCTGGTAGTTGGGGCTGCTGGCACCGTGCTCACTCGCAAGGGCGAGGGGGCATTCAAGCCGGTCGATACGGGCTTACACAGTTGGCTCACCAGCGCTTCATTGAACGACAAGGGTGAGGGCGTGATCGTCGGTGGTCGTGCGTACGTGCTCTCGACTCAAGATGGCGGCAACACTCAACAGCGAATCTCCGGAGAGTAACGTGATCGCAACTTTCTGCCGCTCTATTCTGCGTTATCGTTGGGCCATCCTGGCAACACTGCTGGCTGCCGGCGTGTTCATGGGCATGAAGGCGCGTGAGGTGGCTGTCGTCAGCATCACCACCGACGTCTTCCCCTCCACGCACCCGTACGTGGAGACCTTCACCAAGTACAGCGACATCTTCGGTGGCGCCAGTAAGGTGCTGGTCTCGGTGGAGGTCAAAAACGGCACCATCTTCAACCAGAAGACGCTGGAGAAGGTGCAGCGTATTACGCGCGCCATGGAGCTCTTGCCTGGCGTGAACAACTACCAGGTGATCTCACTGGCACAGCGTAAGGTCAAGGTACAAAAATTCGATGCGATGGCGGGCATTCGTTCGGTACCCGTGATGTGGCCTGAGGTTCCGACTACGCAGGCGGGCATCGACTCGCTGCAGCGCACGATCCTTGGTAGCCGTCGCTACTACGGCTCGCTCGTCTCGCTCGATCAAAAGGCCACGATCATCGCGGCCGGTTTCTTCGAGAACAACCTGCAGCCAAAGGAGATCTATCAGACGCTCAACGCTTTGGTGAAAAAGGAGACGGACGCGAACACGTCGATCAACGTGATCGGGCGACCGGTGTTGCTTGGGGACATCGCAACGAAGTCGCCCAGGCTCGGGCTGATCATGCTCGTGACTACCCTATCGATGCTGCTCGTGCTGTTCGTCTATTTTCGCAATTTGGTTGGCGTAGTCGTGCCAACCACGGCCGCTTCGTTCGCGGCGGTGATGGGGTTTGGTTTTCTTGGCCTGATCAAGCAGAACTTCGACCCGTTGGTGCTGGTGATTCCATTCATCATCACGGCGCGCGCGCTGTCGCACACGGTGCAGTTCGTGACTCGCTTCTTGGACGAGCACGAAAAACAACCCGACAAGATCGAGGCGGCCTATCAAACCTCGATGGCGTTGTTCAAGCCGGGCACCGTGGCCATCGCCACGGACATCCTGGGCATTGCGCTGATCTACATCGCGCCCATCCCGTTGCTACAGAAGCTGGCGTTGATGGGCACGTTCTGGCTCATGAGCATCTTCTTCAGCGGCATGGTGCTGACGCCGATCCTGCTTTCGTTCATGCCTGTGCCGGATCACAAGCGCGAGAAGAAGGTTTCGCTCGTGGACGGGTTTCTCGTGCGCTTGAGTGGGTTCTGCACTGGGCCCTCGCGCGTGTGGATATTTGTAAGCGTGATCTTGGTCATGGCGGGTTCGTTCTTCTTCGCAAGCCGCCTGGTCGTGGGTGACGTGCATCCGGGCACGCCGATGTTGTGGCCGGACTCTAAGTACAACCTCGATACCGATGCGATCGCGCGACGTTTTGCCAACACCGAAGAGCTTACTGTTGTGGTCGAGGGCGACTCCCACGACACCACGAAGAAGCCGGAGGTGCTCAGCACGATGGCGGCCTTTCAGCGCCACATGGAGCTGTTGCCGGAGGTGGGGGCCACCACGTCGATTGCAGACCTGTTGCCTGGCGTCGTCTCGCTCTATCACGGTGATGACCCCAAGTTCGAGCTCATCCCCGACGACCGCGAGCAGTCGGCGTTCTTCCTCGAAATGATCTTTACCGCCGGCCAGCCCGGCGACCTTACGCGCTACATCACACCTGACAGTAAGAACGCCAATATCAGCCTCTTTTTGCGTGATCACAAAGGCGAGACGCTGCGCAAAGTGATCGCACATGCCAAGGATTTCATCGCCAAGCACCCGATGAAGGGCGCGAAGCTGCGCCTTGCGGGGGGCTACGGCGGCTTGCTCGCAGCGATCAACGAAGAGGTGGCTACACTTGATGCGAGGATTACCTTGGCGGCCTTCGCCTCGGTGTTTTTGTGCTGCTACTTCGCCTATTGGTCCGTGATAGGTGGCCTCATGTTCCTGTTGCCTCTGATCGGCTCCAACTACATGACCTACGCGCTGATGGGCGGCCTTGGCATCGGTCTCGACGTCAACGCGCTGCCCGTGGTGGCGCTCGGCGCAGGCTTGGGTGTCGACTATGGGCTGTACGTGGTGGAGAACGTCCAGGAGGCGTACCACCGCGGGCTGAGCGTGGTCGATTCCGTGCGTGCCGGGGTACAGGGCGCGGGTAAGGGCGTGCTCGTCACAGGTCTTACGATGGCCGCGGGTCTTGCCTTCTGGCGCTTTTCGTTTCTGCGCTTCCAGGCCGAAATGGGCATGCTGCTCTTGTTTTGGATGACCATCAGCATGCTGGGCGGTCTGATCCTGCTGCCCGCACTGCTCGTACAGTTCCGACCCAAGTTCGTATTCGGGGACATCAAACCCGAAGCCAAGCCCGCGCCCGCAACGCTGCCCATGGCAAGCTGAGCGTCAGCCGTATGACGGTCTGGCGCGACTTCTAACGCGCCTGGCGTGACTTCTGCTTCGCATGGCGCGACTACGCGTTTCCTTTGCGAGGCTATCAACTGCGCTTTACGCGGCCGTCACGTGCGCTGTGTAGCGCCGGGTACGTTTGCGCACGATGCCTTACGTGCCTGGTGATTTGGGCGGCAGGCTCTCGGAGCGAGGGCGGGCGCTCCAACACTCGGGACAATACCAGACCAGCTTCGACTCACCGTCGGCGCAGCGCACCTTTTCCAGGCGCCAGGCGTGCTGCGGACTTATTAGCGTGTAACTCGTCTTGGTAGCTGGAGCGATCAGGCTGCAGACTGAGCAGAGTTTGGGCGTTTTCCGGTTGGCCATCGATCAAACTTACTGTGGGGCGGGACAGAGGAACGAGCCTACCACGCGCTGGGGCGCGAGGATGGGCAGCCTGAATCGTCGCGATGCAGGAGCAGCTTATGTTCGACCCTCACAGGTGGTGTAATGGCGTCGATGGTTTCGCCGAGCTCTGCGTCGTTTCCGACTTCGAAACGCTTTTCTTATCTGGGCCCGCTCGGCTCGGGCGCGGCAGGTGCGGTGCACGCTGCGCGTGATTGCGAGACTGGCGCTCACGTTGCGCTCAAGGTGCTGCACGAGATTAACTCTGAAACGCTGCTGCTACTGAAAAATGAGTTCCGCAGCGTGGCTGAGATTCACCACCCGAATCTCGTGCGGCTCGGAGAGCTGGTCGAGGATGGCGGAAACTGGTTCATCACCATGGAGCTTGTCGACGGGATCGACATGCTCGCCTACGTGCGGCCGAGCAGCACGTCATGGCAGGGCGCAGGCAAGCCTGCTCGCGTGTCTGACGGCGCGTCTGACGACGTGTCTGACCACGCGCTGCCCCCCCTTGATGAAGCACGCCTGCGGCTAGTGTTGCCGCAGTTGCTCGAAGCCCTCCGCACGCTGCACAACGCGGGCAAAGTCCACTGCGACGTGAAGCCCTCGAACGTGCTCGTCACCCGTGAAGGACGGGTGGTATTGCTCGATTTTGGCATCGTCAACGACTGGAAGCGCCGCACAGGGCACGCCGCGCCGGCGATGCTCGGTACGCCCGACTACATGTCCCCGGAGCAAGTGCTGGGCGAGGAGCTCGCGCCAGCAAGCGATCTCTATAGCGTGGGCGTCTTTCTGTACCTTGCGCTGACGGGTCGACTGCCCTTTGCTGGCAGCGACCAAGACGTGCTCGAAGACAAGATCACGTGCCTGCCGCAGACGCCCGATGCCGCGGCACCCTCAGATTTGGCGCAGCTCTGCATGGAGCTGTTGCAGACTGAGCCCGCCGCGCGCACGAGCATGTCCGACGCGCTCGCACGTCTGGGTGCCATCCCTTCCGCTACAGCCCGCTTTGCCGAAGATGATTTTTTTGTCGGACGATGCGAGGAGCTAGCTTTCTTACAGCAAGCGTTCGTGGAGAGCCGTGCAGGGCGCGCCGTGACCGTTGTGCTCGAAGGCGAGTCGGGGATCGGCAAGAGTCACCTTGCGCGGGAGCTGGTGAAGCGCTGTCAGGCCCAGACTGAGACGCTGATCGTACTGCAGGGCAAGTGCTACGAGCAGGAGTCGGTTCCGTACAAGGGCCTGGACGGTGTGATCGACGAGCTGTCGCGCACGCTGGCCAACCTTGAGCCAGAGCTGATGTCCGAGCTGTTGCCGCCCGATATAGCGCTGCTCAAAGCGCTGTTTCCGGTGCTCGAGCACGTCAAGGCGATCGCACGTGCCAAGTCTTCGGGCCCGGAAGGTAGCCCGCAGGAGCAGCGCAACCGAGCGGTAGACGCACTCGGCGAGTTGCTCACTCGGCTTGCGACGCGCTTTGCCGTGGTGATGGTGATCGAGGATCTGCACTGGGCTAACCACGATAGTATTCAGCTCTTAAGCGACCTGTTGAAGCCCTCGGGCGCGCCTCCGTTCCTGCTCGTGATTACACGTCGACCCCGGAGCGCTCAAGGCTCAGGTTCGGTCGACGCGCTGCGTGCGGTGAACGCGTTGCGACCAGTCACAATGCAGGACGGCGCACTGCTTCCCGGGGATCTACGCGTGCTCGCGCTCGGAAGTCTGCCGTCGCATGATGCGCGCGAGCTTACTGAGCGACTGCTCGCGAGCGGCGGTGATGCGCAGCGACGCGCTGAGATCGTGCAAACGGTCACGTTCGAGGCCCGCGGCCATCCCTTGTTCATTCGCGAGCTCACGCAAGGTGGTGCGACTGGGTCGCTTTCCCAGACGGGCGCGCCATTGCGGCTGGACGACGCAATTTGCGAGCGTGTGCGGGCGCTCTCGTCTGACAGTCGTACGACCGTCGAAATCGTGTGCCTTGCAGGCTTGCCACTGCGACAGGAACTGCTGGCTAAGACGCAGTCCGTGTCGCTTCCGCGGATAGGCGAGCTGCTCGCTCAGCTGCGTGCGGAGCACCTAGTGCGCGGCAGCGGCGTGCGCTCGAGCGACGTGGTCGAACCTTACCATGATCGCGTGAGGGAGTCCGTGGTTGGTCAGCTGTCAGAAGCGCGCCGAAGACACTTGCACGGGCTGCTCGCCCAAGCTCTCGACCTGGCGGGACAGGTGCCAGCCGACGTGCTTGCCACACACTGGGAGCGCGCAGGCGAGAGCGCGCGCGCGCTTGGGGCCACGTTGCGAGCAGCCGATGCTGCAGCTTCGGCCTTTGCCTTCGACTACGCCGCAGCGCTGTATCGACGGGCACTGAAACACAACGCGCATGACGCAGACGACGTGAGCCTTCGGCAGACGGTATGGGAGCGTTTGGGTGATGCGCTGCGCAATGCCGGGCGGGGCAGCGAGGCGGCGCTAGCCTACGAGCGCGCCGCTGAGTCCGCGCCGCAGGGACATGCGCTCCAGCTGCGGCGCCGGGCCGCCGAGCAGTTGATGACTTCGGGCAAATTTGATGAGGGACGCGCGGCGTTCAAGCGTGTGCTCGACGACGAGCGTGTACGCATCGCCTGGACACCGATGGGTTCGGTGGCGATGGGTCTGTTACGCCGGGCATGGATCAGGTTGCGGGGGCTCGGGTATCACGCGCGCGACGAAGGCGACGTCGACGTCGACATCTTGCGCAAAATGGATGTGCTGTGGGACGCACTACGCGGATTGTGCCTGCTCGATGCAACGTTATTGTTCGACCTGTCGGCTCGGCTCACGTTGCTGGCACTGGGGGCCGGGGAGCCGCGCCGCTTAGGGCGTTTTTTGTGCGTCGAGGCAATGAGTGTCGCTGCGGGCGGCAACATGCAGCGTGGACAGTCGCTTCTCGACATTGCAGCGGCGCTAATTTCGGCGAGCGACAATCATTCGCTTGGCATGCACCGCATGGGGCAAGCGCTGGTCGACTTCTATTCGAACCACTGGCCGCGTGCGCTCGAAGAAACCGAGCAGACTGCGCAGCTGTTTCGGCAGTCTGGCGGCGGTGTGGCGTGGGAAACTGCGGTAATCCAGCAGTTTGGTTTGATCGCGATGTTCCGTGCAGGCGAGCTGACTACGCTGCGCGAAGCTTCCCGCTCGTTGTACGAGGATGCGGAGCGCCGCGGCGACCTGTTCGGCATGACGAGCTACGCGGTCGGTTATCCGACGCTAGTCCATCTTGTGTACGACACCCCCGACGAAGGCCGACGCGTGGTGGCGCGTATCATGGAGCGTTGGACCGAGAACGCCTTTCTATATCAGCACTACCAAGCCTTCATCTACGAGCTATCGGCCGATCTGTACGCGGCAGACCATGCGGGGGCATGGGCGCGTGTTGAGCGCATCTGGCCGAGGATGGAGCGCACCCTGTTGCTGTGGTTTCCAGAGATCGCCCACGAGGCATACCACCTGCGGGCGCGCGCGGCGCTGGCGCACGCCACTTCGTTGGCAGCGGGTTCAGCGCAGCGCCGAGCGTTGCTGCGCACGGCGCGCGCTAGCGCTGACAAACTACGTCGACGCGCGGTGCCGTGGCCAAAGGCCAACGCGGAGCTCATCTACGCAGGCATTGCAGCACTCGACGGGAAACCTGAGCGCGCTGCGCTTCATCTCGGTAAGGCCCGTCATCTCTACACGCAGGTGACCTCGATGCCGCTCTACGCCCACGCCACGCAGCGAGCGCTCGGGGTGCTGACGGGTGGGGACACCGGCCGCGAATTGGTAAGGGAGGCCGAGGCGGGTCTGCACGCAGCAGACGTACAGAACCCGGCGCGCTTTGCAGCGGTTCTGGCGTGCGGTTTCGCTGAGCGCTGAGCTAGCGCCTGCAGTCATCAACATTGGTAATGATCCAATATTAGTCTCTTGCATGATCGGGCTCGCGCTTGACTCACCTGCAAATAGCTCTAGTTCAAGCTGGTGGCGCGACCGCAGTTTGGTCGCGGCAAGGAGTACCTATGAAACGATTGAGCGGAGCCATCGCCCTTAGTTTGCTGATCGCGAGCTGCGCAGCTGAGATCGAGCCCAACACCGGCCACAGCCGCGAAGCGCTGCGCAAAGAGGACGGCGAGAAAGCCCCATCGTCAGGTTGCGCGAGCGCTCGACGCGACCTCGGTGGGTACTGGAATGTGGAGGTAGATGGCGAGAGGCGCTGGTTCACCGTCCATCTACCGCGTGGCTACCATGGTTATGCGCGACGACCGACACCGCTCGTGCTCAACTTTCATGGGTATCGCAACTTCCCACTGTTTCAACGCGTGTTCTCGGACATGGACGACAAGGCCGACCGCGCGGGCTTCATCGTCGTGTACCCCAAGGGCACGGGCAGTCCGCTCGGTTTTAACGGCAGCGGTTGCTGTGGCGAGGCCCAAGCCGAAGACGTTGACGATGTGGCGTTCACCGAAGCCATGCTCGACAAGCTCGAACAGGAGCTGTGTATCGATACGCGGCGGGTTTACGCCACCGGCTTTTCAAATGGCGCGTTCATGGCGCAGCGGTTGGCCTGCGAGCTCAGCGAGCGCTTTGGTGCGGTGGCGGCGGTCGGAGGTCTGATCGACCCGAGCGAGTGCGCGCCGACGCGGCCGATCTCAGTGCTGCAGTTTCATGGCACGGCTGATCAGACCGTACCTTTTGCTGGCAGCGCCGAAGGCCGCTACGTGTCGGCTCCCGATGCGTTCGCATTCTGGGGAGCACAGAATGCATGCGTCGGGGCGCCCGTGACGAGCTACGATCGCGGTGATGCTTACTGTGAGCGCTACGCTAATTGTGCTGACAATGCCGAGGTCGGCTTCTGCGTGATCGACGGTGGGGGGCATACCTGGCCCGGGGGCCTAGACAACTTCTTGGTCGAGGCGGCGGCGGGCAAAGTGAGCGACAGCATCTCTGCGAACGACGTGATCTGGTCGTTCTTCGAGCGACATCCGTTGCCGGTCACACGCTGAACTAGGCACGTAAGCGCGTACGCAAGGTCCCGAGGCCTTGTGAAGCCAACGTGCCGAGTAAGGCGATTTTGGGGCTTTCGTGGGGCTTGGTGGCAGCTCCGCGGCCCATGCGATGCAGTTGGCGAGCGTACCAGGCGATCTCCAGCATGCCCATGCGGTCGACTACTGCGATCCCAGTCTTGAGTGGACGCACGCCCGACACCACCGAGCCGCCAGCCAATAGTTTGTTGGGAAAGTCAGGATCGATGGCGACGCTGCGAGCCAGGCCCACGAGATCAAGCGCACCGCTCGCAAGCGCCGCGGCGATGCCTTCTCGCGTGCGAAAGCCGCCGGTCACGGCCAGGGGCACGCTGACACGAGCCCGCGCCTTTTGTGCGAACTCAAGAAAGTAAGCTTCGCGTTGTTGGGTGCTCTGCTTCAGTTCCTGCGCCTTGACCCCCCGTGTCATCACTGGCGCTTCGTAGGTACCGCCTGAAATCTCGACCAAGTCGACGCCCAGAGCCGCCAGGGTCTCGACCACGGTCAGAGACTCGTCCTCGGTAAAGCCACCCTTTTGGAAGTCTGCCGAGTTGAGCTTGATGCCGATCGGATACTCAGGCCCGACCGCGCGGCGCATGCTCGTGAAGACTTCGACCGCAAAGCGCATGCGATTGTGCAGGGAGCCACCCCAGGCGTCTTCCCGCACGTTGTGACGCGACGAGAGGAACTGACTGACCAGGTAGCCGTGGGCGCCATGGATCTGCACGCCGCTGAAGCCCGCCTGCTTGGCCAATAGCGCGCTTTGTCCGAAGCGCCTGATGATGTCTTCGATCTCGTGTTCTTCGAGCGCACGCGGCGTTGCAAAGTAGCTCTCCATCTTGGGACCAAATGGAACGGCACTGGGCGCGACGGACTCGCGATTAAGGCGCCTGGGTACCTGTTTTCCAGGATGATTGAGCTGCATCCACAACTGCGTGCCACAGGCGGTGCCCGCCTCCGCCCATGCGCGCAATAGCGGCATGTCCCGGTCGTCTTCGAGCACTACGTTGCGGGGCTCGCCCAAGGCACGCCTGTCGATCATCACGTTGCCTGTGATCGAAAGGCCGATGCCGCCGTCTGCCCAGCGCCGATAGAGCGTGGCGAGGGCGGGGGTCACATGGTTGTCGATGGTGGCCAGCGATTCGCTCATCGCCGACTTCATCAAACGGTTACGAAGCACGGCACCGCAGGGCAGCGTGAGCGCCTGGTCGGATGTGATCATCAGGTGGTTACCTCATGGACGGGCGCAGATTGCTTGCTGCTTACGGGTGACTGCACGCTGCGAATCGGCTGCACGTTTTGTCTGCTCTGCGCGCTCTGCGCCACCGGCGCTTTTTCCGCCTTTTGCTTGATGCGCGAGGCGACCATTTTCATGCCGTGGAAATACAACACGGGCACTGCCCGCTTGGCCCACCACAAAGGCCGCATGTTGAAGTGGGGTAAGATGTAAAGCGGGCCGCGCGCGGCCGCGTCAACGACGATGCGCGCGACGTCGTCGGCAGTCAGTGAAGAGCGCGCCATCAGCTTTTGAACGAAGACGTCCATCCCTGGCATGGGCGAGCGCATCGTGTTGGTCAGCCCCGTCGCGAAAAAGCCCGGGCACACCACGCTCACGCCGATGCCGTAGGCGGACAGCTCGCTGTGTAAGGTTTCTGACAGCGCCACCACGGCCGCCTTGGTCGTGTTGTAGGCCGACATGTCTGGCGAGCTCAGCAGTCCCGCCATGGATGCCACGTTGATGATCGAGCCATGGCCCTGGCGCTTAAACACCGCGCTAGCAGCGTTACAGCCGCGCACGACACCCATCAGATTGATGTCGACGATCCAGCGCCAGTCGTCGAGCGCTGATTGGTCAATCGCGCCGTGCGCTGCGACACCCGCATTGTTCACGATCACGTCGAGCGTCCCCCATTGCGCCACGGCGGCGTCGACAAGCGTGCTGACCTGAGTGTCACTGCACACGTCGCACGGACGAAAGGCCACCTCGGCTCCCTTTGCGGTGAGCTCCCGGGTCAGCGCCTCGAGACCGGATACATCGATGTCGCCCAGCATCAAACGATCGCCACGCGCAGCATAGGTGCGCGCAAGCGCGCGCCCCAGGCCACTGGCTGCTCCGGTGATAACTACGCTGCGTGCGCGCTTCTGATCCGAGCGTTTGCTTGATGTAACGGATTTCATGGGCTGTCTCCAACGAAGAGGTTCTGGAAGAGTAAGGTGCGGCGCAGGCGAGCTAGGCTACTCGCCCTGCTACTTGGATGCGGTGTGCTTGGCGAGCTCGATCTTGGCGATAAGCGCCCGATGCACTTCGTCCGGTCCGTCAGCCAGGCGCAACACACGTGCGTAGGCGTAGAGCGCGGTCAGCGGAAGGTCGTTTGATAAGCCTGCGGCTCCGTGGATCTGAATCGCCTGATCGATAATCGTTTGCGCGACGTTGGGCGCTACCACTTTGATCTGGGAGATCTCGCTTTTTGCGCCCCGCGCGCCCACGGTGTCCATCATCCAGGCGGCCTTGAGCGTGAGCAATCGCGCCTGCTCGATCGCCATGCGCGCGTTGGCGATGATGTCTGCGTTGCCGCCCAAGTCAGCGATAGATTTGCCGAAGGCCACGCGACTTGTCGCGCGCTCACACATCAGCTTGAGCGCACGCTCGGCCGCTCCGATCGCGCGCATGCAGTGGTGGATGCGGCCTGGTCCGAGCCGGCCTTGGGCAATCTCGAAGCCACGGCCGGGCCCCGCAATGATCGCGCTGACAGGCAAACGGACGTCGCGAAAGGTAACCTCGCCATGACCGTAAGGTTCGTCGAAGGCGCCGAACACCGGCAGCATGCGCTCGACCTTGACGCCCTTGGTATCGAGCGGCACCAGCACCATCGAATGACGCGCGTGTCTGGGCCCCTCACGATGGGTGACACCCATGAAGATCAAAACCTGACACTTGGGGTGCCCGATGCCGCTGCTCCACCACTTACGGCCGTCGAGCACGACTTCGTTGCCCTCGATGATAGCGGTCGCCTCCATGTTCGTGGCATCGGACGAGGCCACGGCAGGCTCGGTCATGCAAAAGGCCGAGCGGATTTCGCCCGCGAGCAGCGGCTTGAGCCAGCGCTCTCTTTGCTCGTCCGAACCGTACTTTGCGAGCACCTCCATGTTGCCGGTGTCGGGTGCGTTGCAGTTGAACACCTCCGGCGCGATGAACGATTGCCCCATGATCTCCGCCAGCGGCGCGTATTCGACCGTGGAAAGCCCGGCCCCGTGCTCGGCATCGGGTAAGAACAAATTCCACAGGCCCGCTTCGCGCGCGCGCGACTTGAGCTGCTCCATGACGGCGGGCACCTGCCAGCGAGTGCTCCCCTGCTGCAGCTCCTCGAGGTAGCGGCCTTCGTTCGGCGTGATGTGCTCCGCCATGAAACGCGTAACGCGCTCGATGTACTCGGCTGCTTTGCTCGAATGGGAAAAATCCATGTCTTACTCTCCGTTCGCGATCACGCGAGATGGCAAATGACTCAGGCGACTAAGTATCCACCATCGACTACCAGACACGAGCCTGTTGTGTAACTGGCGCAGGGCGATGCCAGGTACAGCGCAGCGCCCGCGAGCTCTTCAGGCCTGGCGATGCGATTGAGTGGGATGTGCTCGAGTGCCTTGTCGCGAATCACTGGGTTATGGACCAGCGTGGCAGCAAACTTGGTGTCGGTCGCGCCCGGCGCGAGCGCATTCACACGGATGCCAAGCGGCGCGCACTCGCGCGCAAAGGCCTGGGTCATCGAGATGATCGCAGCCTTGGTGATCGAGTAGATGCCTTGCATCGGGCCGGGGATGAAAGCGTTGACCGAAGCGACGTTGATGATCGCGCCATCGCCTCCCTTTTTCATCAACTTCACCGCGCCGGCCGACATGAAGAAGTAGCCGCGGATATTAACGTCGACCGTTTTTTGAAACGCCGCCAGATCGGTCTCGAAAATCGGGCCAAAATGCGGATTGGTCGCGGCGTTGTTGACGAGTATGTCGAGCCGTCCATGGCTTTCGGCGACGCGTGAGAAGAGCGCACTTATCGCCTCCATCTCACCGATGTTGCAGGCGATGGCTTCTGCGGAGCCGCCTGCGCCGCGGATCTCCGACACGACCGCCTCGCAGCCTTCGATCCGCCGGCTGACGACGATCACGTGCGCGCCGTGGGCCGCAAACGCGTGCGCGATCGACGCGCCAATCCCGCGACTTGCTCCTGAGACCACGGCAACTTTGCCCGAAAGATCGAACGACGGAACCGCAACCATACTTCCTCCGTAGACCCCGAGCACTGTTCCCGGGCGTGCCACGACGCTACGGCACGGGCGTACCTTGCGCGAATGAATCCGCCGCATGTGGGGCAATCCGCCCTGTGCATGGTCCTATGCTCGACGTTGCGCGGCGGGCGCGGCTATCCTGTCTGCACGCTATGCGCCTTAGTGAGCTCGACCTCAATCTGTTCGTGGCCTTCGACGCTATCTATGCGGAGGGTAACCTCACGCGGGCCGCCCAAAAGCTGCGCCTTACCCAGCCCGCGCTGAGCCACGCCTTGGCACGCTTGCGCGAGCTGTTTCACGACCCGTTGTTCGTGCGCACCGGCCATACGATGGTTCCCACGCCCTTTGCCCGCAATTTGGTGGGACATGTGCAAAAAGCGCTGTCGGCGCTCGAGCAGGGCGTGTTCTCCAATCGGCCCTTTGACCCGAAAGAAGCGCGCCGTAGCTTTCAGCTCGGGATGCCCGGGGAGCTCGAGGGGCGCTGGTTGCCGGGTTTGATGACGGCGCTCGACCCGACTGCAGGGGGCGTAGACATCACGAGCGTGCGCGTCCCGCGCAGCGAAATCGAGGTGGAGCTTGCAGCCGGCACCCTGGACCTTGCTCTGGACGTCGCCATGCCGGTGAGCGAGGATATTCGGCAGGTGGCGCTTCATGAGGACCGGCTCATGGTGTTGGCGCGCAGAGATCATCCCGCCCTGACACAGCAGCTCACGCTCGACGCATACCTTAGCCAGGGCCACGTGCTCGTCTCCTCGCGGCGCAAGGGCCCCGCCATCGAAGACCTGGCGCTCAATCAAATCGGGCAGCGTCGGCGGGTCATGCTGCGCTGTCAGAATCACTTTGCAGCCTGCATGGTGGTACGCGACACCGATCTGCTGCTGACGATGTCCGAGCAACACGCTCGCATCACCAACGCCGAAGCCGGAAATCGCATGTGGTCCCTGCCGTTCGAAGTGCCGCGGCTCGCGGTCCATCTCTATTGGCACGGTTCGGCCGAAAATGACCCGGCCAATCGCTTCTTGCGCGAGCTACTGGTGCAGTTTGGCAAGTCCGCGGTGCCACCCCCACGCAGAGCGCGGGTCCGACGCGCCCGCGAACCCGGAACTGATTGAGGCGGTGGAGTGCGAACCCGATGCGCGCCTTAAGACCGTGGCCCAGTAGCGAACGCGCGGCCGTTCTGGTTACGGCCGAAGGGGGAGGACACGTAAGGTTAGCTCGAACCGTAGTATGCCCTTAACAGAACCTTATAGCTGCGATGACCTGGGCGAGCGCCATCGGGCTACAGAGCGCCATTCCGCCCCGCGCAGAAAGTGCTTACAGGCGCCGGAGAATGAGGACAGAAACAGACTAAGTTAACTATGCGCCGTTTTCCGACAGGTTAGCTCCAGAGATTTCGCCGAGCTGCCCTTGGCACTGAACATGCAGATGGGGCGCCGCGAGCAGGCGGCTACGGCTCGGGAGGCTGACATGAATTCAGGCGCATTGTCTTGTGTTCGAGGCCCATCAAAGTGGGCGCTGATTGCGATTGCAAGCGGAGCTTTTGGCTGTGTCGGCCAAGGAATGGATGACGATTCCAAATCGCGTTCCGAGAACTTGAATGACGAGGTTGATGCGCTGCCGCCCGAGCCGCCACCCCCCCTCGGCAACGGTAGTTTGCCGGACCTGATGGCAGAGCTGATAGCTGAAAAGCCGGGCGTGATGGCCCGTCAACGTGAGCTCCTCGAGCTGCGCTACGACCTTGCGGACCGTCCCGATGCCTCGCTGACGATGAGTGGTGGCAAGCCGGTTCAGACGGGCGTGCGCGTGCGGCTGCCTGAGAGTCTTAGCTGGGGCGATCTGGCGGCGTTCACGCCTGAACAGATCCGTGAAGCGGACCTTTTTCCGCAAGGTTTCTTACCCCTCCCCCATCCTCGCCAGCGCGACGGCGGCATGCTCTTTCCCCAATCTCATATCGATGAGGTGCTCGCCCAAACGGGTCGCGACTTGAACCGCTTTGACCTTGAGTTCGACTTACCTGAGCACTTGTTGCCCGACTTTCCTGCCGCGATCTTTCTGACCACCCGACCTGACTTGGGCGACGTGTCTCAAGGCGAGCTGGTGACGACCGAGAATTTCTTCACTCTTTTTAAAGATGTGCTCAATCCGAAGCAGCTTGATGGGCTGCGTTTGCTCGTCACACCGTTTGCGCAGCAGCAGTTCAACCTTACGGAAGATCGACGCTCAGCCAGGCCGAGCCTAGGCGTGTCGTGTTTTGACTGTCATGCCAATGGAAATACCAATGCCAGCACTCACTTAGTGGGTGACATCCGCCCGCAGGAGTTTCGCAATCGGATTGACACCCCCACGCTGCGGGGTGTTAATATTCAACAGCTCTTAGGCTCCCAGCGTGCGTTGATGTCGGTCGAAGACTTTACGGAGTTCGAGCAGCGAGGGGCTTATTTCGACGGCGATCCGATTGCCGCAACGGCCAAGGGTGTCAACCCCCTCGATCGTGGCAGCCAAGTGCAGAACATGGCCGAATTCCAGAGAATCATGGCCTTTCCGCCAGCACCAAAGCTCGATTGGTCGGGGCGACTTGACCGAGCCCAAGCCACGGTCTCCGAACGGCGAGGCGAAAAACTGTTCTTTGGCAAGGCCCGTTGCGGCACATGCCATCAAGCACCGAACTACACCGACAACACGATGCACGATCTCGCCGTAGAGCGCTTCTTCACGCCGCGGGAGATCAATGGCCTTGTCGCGGACGCCGATGGGCCGATCAAGACCTTTCCTCTGCGTGGGATCAAAGACACTCCCCCTTACCTTCACGATGGGCGTCTGTTGACGCTCGAGGACACGATCGAGTTCTTCAACCTAGTCTTAGAGCTCGAGCTTCGCGCTGCTGAAAAGCGTGACCTGCTGGCGTTCTTGCGTACGCTCTAATGCTTACGACAATCGCAGCGTTACCTGTTCGGCAAGCCCCCCTCGTGGGCGCACACAGGGACGTGAACATATGTCTTCGCCGATCACGCGTCTGAGCATCTTCTCCATGCCATCGAAAACCTGGTTCAGGTTCACGATCCGCGGCTGCAACACTTGTTGCCGGCTAAAGGCTAGCAACTGCCGCGTCAGGTCCGCGGCGCGTAGTCCAGCGTCCGTGATTTCGTGCACGTCGTCGCGCATCGGGTCGCTGGGCTTCAACTCTTTGGCCAGTAGCTCGCTATAACTCAGGATCACGGACAGCAAGTTAGCGCGCGCTCATACCCGCCCCGGCACGGGCGCAGATTGCCTCAAGACGCGGGGGCGCCGAGCGACGGTGCGGCTTTATAGCGGCTCACCAGCGGCATAGGCGATGACAGGCGGTCGCCATGACGCTTCGGTGGGGCCTCCCGCCTTTCATGTGGACCGGCGCGATGCGTGCTGTGATGGCCAACGGTACTGCGTTAGCGACGACGCCGGCGCGCCACCAACAACGCGCCGAAGCTGAGCACGAACAGGGTCGCGCGCAACGGCGGTGGTTCGCTTGACCTAGCCACGCGACAGCCGCAGCCGTCGCCACCTCGTCCACCCGTCAACACCACACCCGCGTCGCTGGATGTCTCCCCATTGTTACTGACATTGCCATTTCCATTCGTGCCGGTCCCGGAGCTCGCGCCCGCATTGCCGCCGGAGCTGCCGCTACCTGAGCTGCCCGCGGTCGCGCCGCCACTGGACGCGTTGGCGCCGCCACTCGTGGCACCGCCTCCGCTGCCGGTACCCGCATCCCCACCCGTGGAGCCGTTGCTGCCTGCATCCACGCCTCCGCTGTTGCCTGCGTCTGCGCCGCCGCCGCAACCTGCGACAGCTGTATGACCACACGTTGCGTCAGTGCACGTGTCGACGGTGCACGCGTTGCTATCGCTGCAATCGGCGTCTTGCTTGCAGCAGCTTGGAACCGCGTCGTGCGAGCAAGCACCAGTGCCCACATCGCAGGCGTCAGCTGTGCAGACGTCGCTATCGGCGCAGTCAGCGTCCACCGAGCAGCAGTTCGGCAGTTGCGTGCGCATGCAGGTGTCGAGGTTGCATGTCTCCTCGGTACAGACCTGGCCATCGTCACAGTTCAAATCTTCAATGCAACAACCGGCCCTAGCCTGGTGCGAGCAGGTGTGCCCGGGCTCGCAGCGGTCGGTCGTGCACTGGTCGCCGTCGGAACAGTCGTTGTCATCCGCACAGCAGCCTGCGACGGGTGCGGTCGTGCACTTGTTC
Source organism: Polyangiales bacterium (assembly GCA_038257655.1). GTDB lineage: Bacteria > Myxococcota_A > Polyangia > Polyangiales > DASUME01 > DASUME01. Next base: position 22,546 of record JBBSJC010000032.1, read on the forward strand.
GAGTTCGCATCGCAGGAGTCGGTCGTGCAAGCGTCGCCGTCGTCGCAGTCACCATTGGAAGCGCAGCAATCGGCAACCTTATCGTTGATGCAGGAATGGCTGCCGCTCTCGCAGCTGTCGATGGTACACACCTTCCCGTCATTGCAGTCTGCATCACCGCCACAGCACGCAGGCAGTGCCTCATTCACGCACTTGTTGTTGTCCGTGTTGCACGAGTCCGCGGTGCAAAGCGAGCTGTCAACGCAGTCCGCTGCGCCCACGCAGCAGCCGCTGATCGCGGCTGTTTGACAGGAATAAGTTCCGAGGTTGCACGAATCCGCAGTGCAGGGACGTCCGTCGTCGCAGCTTGCGGCCGAGTTGCAGCATCCGGTGACCTGAGTGTTTACGCAGGTCTTTGTCAGAAAGTTGCAGCTGTCCGAAGTGCAAGGATTGTTGTCTGCGCAATCTGCATTGGAATCACAACAGCCAGGTACCGCCGCATGTCCGCAGCTGCCCGCGCTGCACGAGTCCGTGGTGCAACTATCGAGGTCATCGCAATCGCCCGCGCCGCCACAGCAGTTTGGTATCGGCGCAAGGGCGCAGCGCTTGATTGCCGTGTTGCAGGTCGCGGTCTCGCAGGCGCTGTTGGGGTCGCAGTCGCTATCGCTTTCGCAACAGTTGGGGATTTCGGGACTCTCGCACACATGCGTGGCCAGGTTGCAGACATCGGTGGTGCACGCTTGACCGTCTCCGCATGCAGCATCGTTCAGGCAACAGCCCGGCGCCGGTGTCGACGAACAGGTGCGCAGGGTGGTGTCGCAAGCATCGGTCGTGCACGGATTGCCGTCGTTGCAATCGCCGTTGCCAAGACAGCAGCCCGCGTCCCTCGCGTTCGTACAGGCGCCGGTCTTCTCATCGCAGGTATCCTTGGTGCAGGCATTGCCATCATTGCAATCCGCGGCGCTACTGCAGCAGCCCAGGACCGGACTGTGTTGGCAAGTGTTCGTGCCCAACTGGCACACGTCCGTTGTGCACTGGCTTGAATCCTTACACCCTTCATCGTCTGCGCAGCAGCCCGAGATCGGATTGTTTTCGCACTTGTTCGTGGTTTTGTTGCAGGCGTCGGCCGTACAAAACGAGCCATCGTCGCAAGCGCCATCTGCCGTGCAGCAGTCGCTGATGGGAGTAAAGGTACAGGACTTCGTCGCGAGGTCGCACTTGTCGCTCGTGCACGCATTCGTGTCCGCGCAGTCGCTATCCGAGCTGCAGCAGTTGCGCTGCTTCCTATTCAGGCAGGTGTTCGTCTTACGAGAGCAGCGATCCCGTGTGCAGGAGTCGCTGTCGCCGCACTGCGAGTTCTTTGTGCACGCTTTCAGTTCTAGGCTGACGCTCTGAAGGTCCGCTGCATCGCCTCGTTCGTCTGCTCGGCCCTGAACGTTCTGTTCGCAAGCACATAGCGTGGCGATCAAGAGGTATGTGAAAAGAACTGCGACTACTCGGCGCATGGACTTCCCGCTTTCATGTGCCGGCAAGTGGCCGTGCCCCGGGCGCAATCTTATCCCGGCCGCCTATGGAAGATGCATTTCTTTTGCAATGAGCTGGCATGACAGACAGCAGAGGTTTAGTAGCGCCGTCATGAGTGCCAGATCAAGAACGCTGTCTGCAACCTGTGCTGCAGGCATACACAGGCATTCATCAGCTCCAATTCGAAGCGCACGCAGGTGAGGTTCCCGATCGCGTCACGAGCGAGGTGCACGATGTTAAAAGAGCGATAAAAGAGCGATAAAAGAGCGATACACATAAAAGAGCGACGTCGGTCTACACAAATTCACATTCCCCGCGCAACCTTGCAAAAGAGCGACGTCGGTCTACACAAATTCACATTCCCCGCGCAACCTTGCACGGCGGTGCCCGATACAGAGGCATGTCTCGCATCTTGCGCACTCAGGTCTCCGGCGTCGTCCATCACGTGATTAGTCGATTCGTCGACAAGTCCTGGCAGCTCGCAGGGGATGACGAGCGCAACGGGTACTTAGATCGACTGAGTCACGCGCTTGCGCGCAGCGACTGGACGCTGCTCGGCTACGCGTTGATGAGTAGCCATGTGCATCTCGTGCTCGAGTCGGGCCTTGCCTCGCTTGAAAGCTGGACAAAAAGCGCGCACTCGCGGATGGCGCGCTGGCTCAATCATCGCCATGGTCGGGGCGGCCCGGTGTTCGCTGACAGGCCCTACGTCGAACCGCTTACGCCCGAACGCGTGCCGTACGTGCTGGCTTACGTGCACAACAATCCTGTGCGTGCGCGCCTCGTGAGCTGGGCGGGTGATACGAGCTGGACTAGTCACCGAACCTATCTTGGGCTCGATGCGGCGCCGGATGCCTTGTGTGTTCAGCGCGGTTTGGAGCTCTGCGGCTACCCCAATGACGCGCAAGGCCGCAGTCATTTCGACGACTGGGTGCGCGCACGCGGCCCCGAGCAACGCGAAGACCTTTCGAGCGAGGTCGCTCGGCGAGCGCGGTGTCGCGCGCGTCAAGCGGCCGGGGCCGTGGCGGAGATCTCAACCCCAGAGCGCTCCGAACATGGCCTTACCTTTCCGATCGTGGTGCCGCACTTTGCCGTGTCTGGTCGCTCGCGGCTCGAACTTCGCGTGGAGACGGTGCTCGCAGTCATTCGGCACGTACTAGGCATTGACGCTCGCGGCCATGGCGCGAGAGATCACCGGCCGCCTGTCACCCAAGCACGCCGCGTTGCGCTCGCTGTGTGGCAACGCGCGGGCCGCCCGCGTATCGAGATGGCGCGCGCGCTCGGCATCGGCGCCTCGGCCGCATCCAACCTCGTTCACGCCGACCCTACGCGGACTGCCTACGAGATGGTGGATCGCGTTTCGGAACACATCCGAGTTTGTGAATTTGTGTAGACCGACGGAAAGCGTCGGAAAGCGTCGGAAGGCGCCCGGAAAGCGCCGATCGCAAAGATAGCACCTCGCTTCAGTAAACTTACTTACCCGCTGTCTCAAACTCGTTGAAGAGTTCCGGCCCGTGGTTTTCGGCTAAGCTGCGGACCGGCATGGACCGCAACACGCACCCTGCAGTACCCGACCTCGACGCTGAGTCTGCCGCGGCGTTGCTCCGTGCGCTGTTCGAGACGGGGCCGGACGCGCTGGGCATTTCGCATCGCGGCGTGATCGAGGTCATCAATCCTGCCACCCTCGCGCTGTTTGGTTACGAGCGCGAAGACGAGCTGCTCGGCCGCATGGTGCTCGACCTATTTACGCCCGCCTCGCGCATCGAGCTTTCCGAAATGATGCGGCGGCGTCAGCTCGGACTGCCGGTTCCGGGCGTGTACCAGGCGGGTGGGAAGCGCCGCGATGGCAGCGAGTTCGATCTGGAGGTCCGAACCGCGACTTACTTTCTTCGCGGCGAGCCTTACACTCTCGCGATTCTGCGCGATGTGTCGGCTCAGCGTCTGGCTGAGCGCGACCGAGAACAGGACCATCAACTCTATCGCGCGATGTTCGAGGTCAACACGGCGATCAAGCTGCTGATCGATCCGCGCACCGGCAACATCGTCGACGCCAATCCCGCTGCCGAAGCGTTCTACGGTTGGTCGCGCACGACTTTACGCACCATGCGAATCAGCCAAATCAACACCCTGGCGGCCGACGAGATCGCCGACGAGATGGAAGAGGCGCGCGCACGACGACGCGATTACTTCCGCTTTCGTCATCGCACTGCGCGAGGTGAGATCCGCCACGTCGAAGTGCGATCGGGGCCCATGCAGGTGGATGGTCGCGTGCTGTTGTTCTCGATCATCCACGATGTCACCGAACGAGATTTGCTCGAGGGTCAACTGCGCCAAGCCCAGCGCCTCGAAGCCATTGGTCGCGTCGCTGGCGGAGTGGCGCACGATTTCAACAATCTGCTGACGGTGATGCTTAGCTGCTGTCACTTGCTCGAGGGCGCGGTCGATGCGAACAACGGGCGCGCGCACAACGCACTGCGGGATCTCAATCACGCCGCGATGCGCGCGAGCGAGCTGAGTCAGCAGCTCTTGGCGTTCAGCCGTCGTCAGTTGCTGCAGCCCAGTGCCCTCTGCCTCAACGAGGTCGTGCGGACCATGGAGAGTCTGTTGCGGCGCAGCCTGGGCACAAACCGCGCGCTGGTCGTGGCGCTCGATGACGCGCTGCCGCAAGTGCGCGCCGATCCAGGACAAATGGAACAGGTGGTCATGAATCTCGTGCTCAACGCGCGCGATGCCATGCCACACGGTGGCGTGCTGACGCTGCGCACAGGCGTGCGCGAGATCAAGAGCGAGGATGCGATCGACAATCTCTTGCCGGGGCCTCACGTCATGCTGTCTGTAGCCGACACCGGCGACGGCATGGATGCCGAGACCTTGAGCCGTGTGTTCGAGCCCTTCTTTACCACCAAGCCGGTCGGTCAAGGAACGGGTTTGGGCTTGGCCACGGCCTATGGGATCGTGACCCAGTCGGGCGGACAGATCTTGGTGCACAGTTGTCCGGGCCAGGGCAGCGAATTTTTGGTGCTTCTGCCCGTTAGCCACGCACAAGAAACGCACCGACCGCGATCGCAAGAGCCGCTCACGTCGGTCGCGCACAACCGTAAGGTGCTGCTCGTCGAGGACATGGACGAGCTACGTCGCATGCTGATGCGCGAACTGACAGACGCCGGCTTCCTGGTGCACGAGGCGAACAGTGCGGAAGCTGCGCTCGCACTCGGCGACGAGGTGATCGAGGGCATCGACGCGCTGGTCAGCGACATCGTGATGCCTGGCAAGTCGGGG
>JBBSJC010000033.1:0-27305 GCA_038257655.1 Polyangiales bacterium
AACGTCGCGTAGCATGCCTTCGAGCGTGACCGAAATGCGCTCGATTTCGGCCAAATCCTCGCCAAAGACCTTGATGCCAACGGGTGTGCGTACGCCGGTGGTCAGCATGTCGATACGCGTGCGAATCGGGGGCGCTATCGCCATCTGATAGCCGGGCATTTGCAGCGCCGCATCGAGATCGCGGCTGAGCTCCTCGAGCGTGCGCGCACGTTGCTCACTCCATACCCAGCGCAGGGGTGGCTTGAGCCAATCGGGAGCGCCGCTGTACCAGCGCGGCGTAAAGCGCGTTGGCCACTCCGCTGAGGGCCGTAGCATCACGACGCTCTCGTTCATGTCGAGCTGCGCGGGGTCCGTGGCGGTCTCTGCGCGGCCGGCCTTACCGTGTACGGACTTGACCTCCCCAAAACTCTTGATGATGCGGTGCTGGGCCGTCAGAGCCTTGCGCGCTTCTTCGATCGAGATGCCAGGGAAAGTGGTCGGCATCACGAGCAGCGAGCCCTCATTGAGCGGCGGCATGAATTCCGAACCCAGCCCAAGGGCCACCGGTACGGTCGCTGCCAGCAGCAGCGCTGCCGCCGCGAGCACGAACCAACGCGCCCGGACAGCGAGGCTGACCACCGGCCGATAGAGTCGGCTCAGCACGCGGCTGACGGGATTGGCATCCTCGCGGCGGAACTTGCCTCGCATCACCAACATCATGAGAGGTGGCACCAGCGTCACGGCCAGCACGGCTGCGGCGAACGTGGCGAACGTATGCGTAAGCACGAGCGGACGAAACAAGCGCCCTGCTTGGCCGGTCAAGCTGAAGAGCGGCAGGAAGCTTACCGTCACGAGCAAGAGCGAAAAGAAGGTAGGACGTCCCACTTCCTTGAGCGCATCGAGGATGACGCGTCGTCGCTCTGCGCCGCCTGTGATCATCGACAACTTACGGGCGCCGTTCTCCACGAACGTCGTCGAAGCGTCCTCGAGCTCACCCACCGCGATCGCGATCCCGGCCAGGGACATAATGTTAATAGTCATCCCAAGATAGTAAGAAGGGATGAACGTCATGAGTACGGCGACCGGAATGACCACGATCGCCACAAAGGCCGAACGCAGACTAAATAGGAAGAGCAGGCAGATGACAGCGACGATCACACCCTGCTGAATGAGCGTGCTCGTCAGGGTCTCGACCGAGCCCAAAATCAGCTCGGACCGGTCGTAGGTGGTTACGACGCGGACACCGTCAGGTAGGGTCAGCCCCGCGATCTCTGCTTTGATCGCCTCGTTGACGGCAAGCGCATTAGCCCCGATCCGCATGACTACGATGCCGCCGACGGCTTCGCCTCTGCCGTCCAGGTCTGCTGCGCCACGCCGAATATTGGGACCGAACTGCACGCGCGCGACGTCACGCAGACGCACGGGCGTACCTCCCGCACCTACACTCACGACACTGGCTTCAAGGTCGGAAAGGCTGTCGACGTAACCGCGACCGCGCAAAATGTACTCGCGCCCCGCCATTTCCAGCACGCGCGCGCCCACCTCGGAGTTCGCGTTGCGCACGGCACGCGTGAGGTCGGCGAATGATAACCCGTAGGCCGCCAGCCGATTCGGATCGACCACGATTTGATACTGGCGCTCGAAACCACCCACGGACGCGACCTCGGCCACACCGGAAACGGCCTGCAGCGCGGGACGCAGCGTGAAGTCCTGCAGCTCGCGCAACTGCGCAAGGTCCATGCGTCCGGAACGATCCTCGAGCGCGTATTGAAACACCCAGCCCACCCCGCTCGCGTCGGGTCCGAGTATGGGGGTGACCTCGGGAGGCAAGAGCTGCTGGACGCGACCGAGCTGCTCGAGCACGCGGGTGCGGGCCCAATAGATGTCGGTGTCATCCGCGAAGATCACGTAGATGAAGCTCATCCCAAACATCGAGTAGCCGCGCACCGTGCGCGCCTGCGGTGTGCTCTGCAGGGCGCGCACGAGTGGATAGGTAACCTGGTCCTCGACGAGATCGGGACTTCGACCCATCCAGTCCGTAAAGACGATCACCTGCGGATCGGAGAGATCGGGAATGGCATCGAGTGGCATCTGCCTGATGGCAAAGCCTGCCCAGGCGATGAGCAGCGCGGTCGCACCAAAGACGGTCCATTTATGTTCCGCTGACCACTCGATGATATGGTCGATCATGGCGGCTCTTAGTGTCCCTGATGCGGGTTGGGGGCGGGACTGGCTGGCGCGGCCGACTCCGGCTTCTTGCCAGCGGTCGCGGGCTTGGCATCTGAGCCTTTTTGCGAGGACGCTCCGTGGGCATGCCCGGTACCGCCCCCAGAGGCACGCAGTCGACTTTCGGAGTCGATCAGGAACACACCCGAGGCAACCACCTGTTCGCCTTCGCGAAGGCCCGAGGTCACTTCGATGTGGTCTTCAAAGCGCATGCCCAAGGTAACCTTACGCGGCACGAAGTGCTTCTCATGTTCGACCACGAAGACGTGTTGGGTAGCGCCCGTATCGACTACGGCATCGCGCGACACGATCAGTGCCTCGCGCGGTGCGAGCGAAAACAGCACGCTGCCATAAACGCCTGGACGCAGCTTGCCATCACGATTGTCCGCATCGAAGCGCACCCTGAGGGTTCGCGTGCGCTCGCTGAGGGTAGGATGGACAAACGTCACAGGGCTCTCGAACGGAGCGCGACCTGCGCCTGAGAAATCGAGGGTGGCAAGAGTTCCAAGCTCGATGCCCGCGATGCTTCCCTCGGGCACTTCCGCGAGCACCCACACCTTAGATAGATCGGCCACCGTAAGCAGCTCAGTGGAAGGATCGACGGCCGTGCCGACCGTAATGCCGCGGTGCAAAACGACACCGGAGCGCGGCGCGATCACGTTGATGAGCCTACTTGGAGCGCCCTCGCGCTCGAGCTTCCCGATGGCCTGCTCCGACATCCCAAATACCTTGAGGCGTGCGCGCGACGCCCCAAGCGCGGCACTTGCGAGCCCCTGCGCCATCGCGCGTCTGGCAGCGAGGTACTCGGTTTGGGACGACATCAGCTCCTGGGACAAGATCCCAGCCAGGGGCTGACCCGCGCGCACCCTCTGGCCCGTCGTGTTCACGTATAACTTCTCGATCCAACCCGCCACGCGCGTGTGCACATGCGAGACGCGCGTCTCGTCGGGCACGATCGTGGCCACTGCGCGCAGCGGCTCGCCCATGCTTTCCTTGCGCACGCGCTCGAACCGCACGCCGATCGCATCGAGACGCGCTGGATCAAGCTGCACAGTGGTGCGCGGTGCGCTAGCGGGGGGTTCTGTGTTGGCTGCAGCGCGCTGGGTCGGCGCAGCGCCGACAGCCAGTCCGTGGTGCAGCGAAAACGGCCAGCCGTGCCGCAGATGCTGGGTAAGGAGCACGCCCAGCAGCAGTACCAGCGCAGCGCCGCTGCCCACGCCCAACATTCCTGCATCCCTGCGCGCAGTCATAAGGTCTCCGAATCGAAGCGGCCGACGGCGCGGCCCAGTCGTGCCCATCTTAGCCCTAAGGTGACTTCCGCCATCACGAGCTCTTCTTGTGTGTCCCATAAGGCGCGCGCCGCATCGAGCGCGCTCACCATAGGTAAGGTTCCAGAGCTATAAGCCGCAGTGACTGCGTCGATCGCAAGCCGAGCACGGGGCAACACATCCTCGCGCAGCACGAGCGCGCTAGTGCGAGCAGCGATCAGCTCTTCGCGTGCGCCGGCCACAGTCCCTTGAATCATGTTGCGCATGGCGCGCAGGTCCGCATGCGCCATGTTGGCCATACTTTTTGCTTCGGCGATGGTGGCGCGATTCTTCTGCACGAAAAGGGGGACGCTGACCCCCACCATAGCCATCAGGCCCCAGCCGCCGGCCATCGAATAGGCGGGACCTGTGCGCACGAAGGCCATGGGCTTGGTCATTGCACGCATCACTTCCACGTCTGCTTCGGCGCCGCTAATTTCTTCTTGCCCCGCGAGCAGCTCCGGCCGCAGCGCGAAGGCCTGCTTGCGTAAGGTCGCGAGCGCAGGCGGTTCTGTAAGGATTGGCGCCTCAGCGAGCTCAGGTACGGGCTCCTCTGCTGCTCTTGCGAGGCTTGCGTTGAGCATGGCCTCCGCCGCACGCGTTCGGGCAACAAGCGCCCGCTCCCTTCCTTGTAGGCGCGCTAGCTCGATCTCGGCGCGCAACACATCGGGCTGGGCACTCGTGCCTGACGCGTAGCGCCCGGCCGCCGCTGCCACGAGCACGCGCGCGAGCGCGAGTTGCTCCGCTACGACGCGCAGCAGCGCCCGCTGTTCGTACAGCATCCAGTACGCGTCTACTGCTTCGAGCACGACATCGAGCCTCACGCGATCGACATCGGCAGTAAGCCTTCGGGCATTGGCCTGCGCGCTACGCTCCCGGTACCCGCGCAAACGCGACAGTGGAAAGCGCTGCTCGACCACGACGCTCACGTCCGCGCCATGAAGCGTGAAAGGCAGGTGGTTCAGCGCTGGCATGATCATCGGATCGTCAAGTGCGCTGACGATGTGGGTACGTTGCTGCGCTGCAGCCAGTCGCGCGCGGCCCACCTCCACTTCGGCGCGTCTTGAACGCGCGAGCTCCACCAGCTGTGCAATATGAAGTGGAGTGGGAAGTACCACCGCGTCCGTCGTGCCTGTTTGAGCAAGCGCGTGCCCGGTCGTCCCGAACAGTATGGATAACGCGACGAGAACAACCCAGCGCGGATGGCGGTGCTGCGCGTCGTTATTAGCGCGGATCCTGCGTGAGGTTTGGGGTCGCGTGGTCATCAACTGTCCTCGGTCCCGCGCACGGGCTGCTGTGTCGCGCGCAGGTTCGGATTCGCGGCAGCTCAACTATCGCTGCGAGCCCATGCCGCCGTAGCGCGCAAAGAGGCCCATGAGCTCGTCGAGCTTCTGCTTTCGTTCTGCTGCCTTCCCCGACCCCAAGACGTCCGCAACGCACGTCTCGACGTGGGCGCGCAGCACGAGCTTACTCACCTGGCCGAGGGCGGCTTGTGCGGATGCGACCTGCAGCAGCACATCCACGCAGTACCGATCCTGCTCGACCATGCGCGCGATCCCTTCCGCTTGGCCCGAGATGCGCCGAAGGCGGGCACGAACCTTACTCCGGGTGCTCTCATTCATCATCGGACCGCCCCCTCATACCGGATACCCCCTCGGGGCATTCGGACTCTCTGCACCGTGCATGCCACGATGCTGGCGCTAGCCATGCGCCCCCCCGACCGCCTTTGCGCTCTGTGCAACGCTGCTCAACGTGGCGGCGGGCGCCCCAGCGCGCAGGTCTTGCACGGCCCTAAACCGACGGCGCAAAACTTGCGCGAGGCACGTCCGCTCCAGCGGACGAAGCTTCTCATACCCCACGGATGGCGTGAGCGCCACCATCACATGTTCGAAGCATACAGAGTGCTAGGGACCTCACTGTTATGATTTTCTTACGCAGCAACCGGAAGCCGGAAGCGTTTGCGACGTGTCGCGTGCTCCAGTTCTAACCCTTCCAGCATCAAGCCCAGCTCCCCGGTGCTGTGCGACTCAGTGCCCGACCGTCGGAAGGTGGTGCCTGCCCGCTTCGCGCACGCCACTGCGCGATCTAGGCAGTCGAGGGGTCTGCTGGCCCAATGCTTGCGTACGCACATGCGGAGGTCCTGTTGCTGATTGCCGCGGCGCAAGCTGTCCTAGGGCGGCCTGGCGACGCGATGCCCGTCTAAAAACCGGTCGCAATAAGCTGCAGGCCGACGAGTTGATGCGGGCGTTCTCGCGCTAAGGCTGCTTGGTAGGCCGAGACGCGGGCCGAAAGGACTGATATGCACGAACATGCCCAGGCTCATCACGAGCCGACTGCGAAGAGGGCGACCGCCGCCAATGGGGCCGCTCGCGATCCCGTGTGCGGAATGACCGTGCGGCCCAATTCGCCCCACCAGCTCACGCATGACGGACAGAACTACGGTTTTTGCAGCGCCCGATGTCTCGAGAAGTTCCGCACCGACCCGGCAGGCTTCCTCGGCGAGCCGAAAGCCGAAGCATCACAGGCCCCGCAGGCCGCAGGGGGCGTGTACACGTGCCCCATGCACCCGGAGGTGCGTCAGGAATCGCAAGGCAGCTGCCCGAAGTGCGGAATGGCGCTCGAGCCTGCAGGCGCCCCGGTACCCGCAACTCGCACCGAGTTCACGTGCCCCATGCACCCTGAGATCGTGCGCGACGCGCCAGGCAGCTGTCCGATCTGCGGCATGGCCCTCGAGCCGCGCACGGTAGCGGCCGAGGAAGAAGAGAGCGCGGAGCTCAAGAACATGCAGCGGCGTTTCTGGTTCGCGGCTGCGCTGACCTTACCGCTCGTCGTGGTCTCCATGGGCGACATGCTACCGGGCCACCCGATTTCGTCTCTGATGTCCATGCGCACGCGGGTGTGGCTCGAGCTCGCGCTGGCGACACCGGTCTGCTTGTGGTCGGCATGGCCGTTCTTCGTGCGCGCGCTGGCCTCGGTGAAGAACAGAAGCCTCAACATGTTCACGTTGATCGGGCTCGGCGTGAGCGTGGCCTATGTCTACAGCCTGGTCGCAGCGCTACTGCCCGACATCTTCCCGCCGTCGTTCCGAAAGGAGTCGGGCGAAGTCGCGGTGTACTTCGAGGCGGCCGCAATGATCACCACCCTCATCCTTCTCGGCCAAGTGCTCGAGCTTCGCGCACGCAGCCAGACGAGCTCAGCCATCAGGAAGCTGCTCGGAATGGCGGCCAAGTCGGCACGGCGTCTTCGAGACGACGGAACCGAAGAGGATGTACCGCTCGACAGTGTCCAGGTCGGCGACCGCCTGCGGGTGCGACCGGGAGAAAAGGTACCCGTGGATGGCGTCGTCCTGGAGGGCGCGAGCTCCGTGGACGAGTCGCTCGTGACCGGCGAGCCCATTCCGGTCGAAAAACACGTCGCTGATCGCGTGATTGGCTCGACCCTCAACGGCACCGGCGCAATCGTCATGCGGGCCGAGAAGGTCGGTGCCGAGACGCTCCTCTCCCGCATCGTAGCGATGGTCTCGGAGGCGCAGCGAAGCCGTGCCCCGATTCAGAAGCTGGCGGATGTCGTGGCCGGATACTTCGTACCGGTCGTGATCGCGAGCGCGGCGCTGACGTTCGGCGTCTGGGCTTGGTTCGGTCCGGAGCCGGCCATGGCGCACGCCATCATCAACGCCGTGGCCGTGCTCATCATCGCCTGCCCATGCGCGCTCGGCCTGGCGACACCGATGTCGATCATGGTGGCGACCGGCAAGGGTGCGGGGCTAGGTGTGCTCTTCAAGAACGCGGAAGCCATCGAGGTGCTGCGTAAGGTCGACACCCTGGTCGTCGACAAGACGGGAACCCTTACCGAGGGCAAGCCCAAGCTCGTCAGCGTCGTTGTCGAAGGCGGCGTGGATGAAGCGACGCTGCTGCGGCTCGTGGCCACCCTCGAACGAGGAAGTGAGCATCCTCTTGCAGCAGCCATCGTCAAGGGCGCCGAAGAACGCGGCGCCAAGCTGGCGGAGGCCGAGGACTTCGACTCGGTCACGGGCAAGGGGGTCAAGGGCCGCGTGGATGGGCGAGAGGTGGCCCTTGGCAACCAGGCGCTGATGGAGAGCCTCGGCATCGATGCGGGCCATCTCATCGAGCGCGCTGAAGAGCTGCGTGCCGACGGCCAAACCGTAATGTTCGTGGCCGTGGACGGTAAGCCAGCCGGTCTCGTCGGAGTCGCGGACCCGATCAAGGAGAGCACGCCAGAAGCGATTCGCCTGCTTCATGAAGAAGGCATCCGCATCGTAATGATCACGGGAGACAGTAAGACGACGGCGCAAGCGGTCGCCCAAAAGCTCGGCATCGACGACGTGATGGCGGGCGTGCTTCCTGACCAGAAGGCGGAGAAGGTGAAGGCGCTTCAAGCCGAGGGCCGCACCGTTGCGATGGCTGGCGATGGCGTCAACGATGCCCCCGCGCTCGCGCAAGCCCACGTTGGAATTGCCATGGGAACCGGCACCGACGTGGCCATGGAGAGCGCGAGCGTCACCCTGGTGAAGGGGGATCTTAGGGGCATCGTCCGCGCGCGCCGTTTGTCACAGAAGACGATGAGCAACATCAAACAGAACCTCTTCTTTGCCTTCGCCTACAACGCGGCCGGCATACCCATCGCAGCAGGCGCCCTCTACCCGTTTTTCGGGTTGCTGCTCAGCCCTATGATCGCGGCAGCGGCCATGAGCCTCAGCTCTGTGTCGGTCATAGGAAACGCGCTGCGCCTCAAGCGAGCGGAAGTCTAGGCGCCAGACCACAAACAAGAGATGCTCCGATGAGATTTGCACACTCCGCTTTCGCCACTGTCCTGGTAGTCCTATCCGTCTCGACGCTTTGGTCGTGCAACAAGGACAACGCGCCGTCTTCACCGATCGCGAGCAGCGCCGAGCCTGAGGAGCAGCCCTCTTCACAGGCGATGCCCGCAGGAGGTGGAGCGCTGATGCAGCAGCTCCGCGCCAGTTGTCCCATGGTCGTGCAAGGCGCTGACGTTGCCGTTTCCGACACCGAAGGGGGCGTCGCTCTCACGTTCACGACTGACGCTCCCGACGTTGCCGACCTGCGCACGCGAGCCCGGAGTATGGCCAAGATGTACGACATGCACCGAGGGCACGCGGCCACGATGTGGCACCCCATGGGCGGCGATGGCATGGGCCATGGTTCGGGCATGAGAAGGGGAATGGAGGACCTGGAGGGAAGCGGTTCGCTGCCAGCTGCCAGCTCCACCGTCACCGATACCGACAAAGGGGCTCGCATCGAGCTTCAGCCTGCGGATGCATCCGAGCTCGATGCGCTGCGCCAACGTGTTCGGTTGCATCAGCAGCGACTGCATTCCGGTGAGTGCTGGACGCTGCAGGAGCAACCCCCGGCGCAGGGCGGGCAGCAATAGCCATGGCCACGTTAGCGGCCGACGAAGGATTCACCAGGCGAGGCGCGAGGATGCGCTGATGACCGACGGCATCTATGCGCGAGTCCGCCATCCATTAGCACTAAATAGTGAAACACCTCGCCGAGACCCGTGGCCACTGGGCCGAGCTGGGGTAGGTCGATGCCGGATGGCAGCGCGACGCTGCGCAAGCGCTCGCCTACGACCTGTCGAGCTAGCCAAATATCCGTGTCGTCCTCGAAGATGGCGGTCACTTGCGACAGGCCAAAGCGGCTCAACGACCTTACTTCGAGTAACCCGGGCAGACCCGCCAACGCTTGCTCGACCGGAAAGGTAACCTGACGCTCGAGCTCGAGTGGGCTGAGGGATGGAGCTATCGTGTTGACCTGGACCTGAACGGGCGTGGTGTCAGGAAAGGCATCGATCGGCAGCCGCTGAAAAGCGATGCTGCCCGCGATCACGACGGCCAGCGTGCCGAGCAGGACGATCAGCCGATGGTGCAACGAAAAGTCGATGATGCGGTTCAGCATCACTCTCCCTCGCAGCAACCAGCACCGATGCTGTCCTTGAGCGTTTCGGTCTTGAGCAAAAACGCGCCGGTCGTGACAACCTGCTCCTCGGCACGTAGGCCCTGTGTAATCTCCACGAAGTCAGCGTCGGAGCTTGCCAGCTTCACCCGTCTGGCCTCGTATTCGACAGCGCTCACTCGGACGAATACGAGGCTCACGTCTTTGACGCGTTGCACCGCGACGCGCGGCACGACCAGGCTCGTGGCACCGTGACTTCCGGCAATACGCGCTTGCCCAAACATGTTGGCGCGCAGCGATCCATCTTCGTTACTCAGGGCTACGCGCGCAATCGCCGTGCGTGTGTGCGGGTCGATGGCGGGCGCGATGTACGAGATGTTGCCGGTGACCTCGCGCTCCCCCAAGCCTTCGATACGAAGCTGCACGGCATCGCCAACGCTGATGCGCGATAGGTCGCCTTCGGCCACTTCGATGTCCGCCCACATGGCGCTCGTGTCCACCACTTCGAGCAGCAGCTCTCCCAATGTCACGAGCTTGCCCACGCTCACGCTGCGCACGGTCACCGTTCCGCTGATCGGCGCAAAAAGAGTATAGGTTCCTGTTTTCGGATCAGTCGTCGCGAAGACCGAGAGCGAAGCGCTCAGCGCCGCTTGCTCGGACTTGGCAGCATCGAGCTCCTGTCGAGCCGCTAGGAAGCTCTTGCGTGACGTGATGCCGTCGGCTTGCAGGAGCTGTTGGCGCGCGAAGTTTTCCTCCGAGGCTTGAACCCGCGAGGTGGCTGCCATCAATCGCGCCTTGTCTGCGCCTACCTCAGGGCTCTCCACCGTAATCAGGGGCTGACCCTTTCGGACGTGCATGCCCACATCCACCTTGAGTGCGCGCACGACACCAGACGCTCGCGCATTGACCTGCGCAAGCTTGGTCGCGTCATAGGCAACCCGAGCGGGAGCGACCACCGCCGTGCTGCTCAACCTGACGGTTGCCTTGGCCGTTTCGATGCCCGCCAGCACGGCTGTGTTCTGCTTCTGGAAGCGCACGCGGGTGCCGTCGGCAGGGGCGCCATCGTCCCTGACATCGGTCGACGGCTTACCCCCGCGCTCTGGATGACACGTAGGACAGAACGATTCGGGAAAGCCATGTTCCTCGCAGAAATCAGCCTTGGCACGAAACACGGCAATCAGCTTGGGATTGCACTTGGTGCAGACGGCCTCGAGCACGCCGTGCTCCGCGCACATCGCCCCTTCCAGGCCCGAAGAGTTAGCTTTTTGCGCGCGGGATTTTTCGCCGACCTGAGTGTCAACAACACCACAGGCGCTGGCTGCGAGCAGCCCTGCCGCGACCAGCACAGAGGCTAAGATTTGCCTGGACGTGAGCATCAGTTTGTCTTCGGCGGGCGCACGATTTTCAGGTCGGGGTTGCACTTTCTACAGTGCGACTCCGGCAGGCCGTGCTCTACACACCAGTCGTGGGTCGCCTTGAAAGCAGCGGCCAGCGCAGGGTTACAGAGGGTGCACTGCGATTCAGGTACCTGATGCTCGCTACACCAATCTTCATGGGAGCCCGCCAGTGCGCCCTGGCTGGCGTGTTTTTCACTTTCCGCTGCCACTTGCTCGGTGGTTGCTCGGTGGTCGTTGCGTCTTTAGAAGAGCAAGCCAAGCCCGCGACGGACATGGCGTAGAACATAAACATCAGCATTGCGGTTCGCATGGGAGATCTCCTTCGGGCAGCGCCCGTTCAGTTCGCAGTCACATCATTTCGCCGCGGCGCCTGCGCTCCCTAAAGGAACACGCGCGACCCGCAAGCGTCGGTCCGGTTGCCGGTCGAGCGCGCGCTAATGGGCCCGCAATTGGGCACACAAACACACGCGCTCGGCCTGACGCTTAGACTAGGCCGTGGGCGGGCGGGCGGAACGGCGGCGAGCGGTATCCCGAGGAACGCGTCTGCACCGGTTCAGGAGCCGCGATCTGCACCCAGGACTCGAGAAGCTTGGGGAGCGCGGGCGGCACGAAGGTCATCGCCACCGCGTGCACGCAACAGGCGCAGGAATCGCACGCGCCCGGACAGCACTCGCCGTCTGCGCAGTCGTCCTCGCACTCGTCTTCACAGGCATCGATCAAGCCCGCCACATCACGGACAAGCTCGAGGCCCATCGGAGTGGCAAAAATCATGGTCATCAACGCGATCGCTCGCAGCCACGTGGCCAACGAGAGAGCAAAAACGGTGATGGGGCGGCGGCGGGTCATGCTGGACTTCTAGCGCCAGCTTGGCCCGGATCTCCGGCGCGTTCAACAAGCAAAACTTGGGACGCAGGCCCGCGCCGTACCGCGGAACGCCTCGAGAACACGCCTAGCGCTCGCTTAGCGCGCGATATCGAAGGCTCCTTCCAGGTAAGTTATCGGAATAAGTCCAGGGATAAGCTCCTGGCGCGTGACGTGCAGCCCCTGGGCCTGTAACGCCCCTTTCAAGCTCGCGCTCGTGAATCGCCGCTGACCTGGAAATCCTGTGATCGCCAAGGCACGGGAGACGAACCATGAGGATCGCGTCTCGTCGTGGCAGAAAGTGGGCACGATGAGCTTGCCTTGGGGTCGCAGCACGCGGCGTAGCGCAGCGATGGCCGCGGTCAGATCCGGCACCAGGTGCAGCACGTTCGCCGCAACGACCGCATCGAAGCGTTGCGGGGAGAAGTCGAGCGCGTAGAGATCTGCCTGCCGACATTCGACGTTTTGTATGGCCGCTTCGGCGACGCGCTGCTGCAGCGTGCTCACCATGGCCTCGGCATAATCGGTCGCTACGACCCGTCGGGCCACGCTCGCGATGGCCACCGTGACCAGGCCGCTACCCGCCGCAACCTCCAGCACCTCGCCCGCGCCCGCCAACGCCTCACGCGTCAGGCTGAGCATTCGGGGCAGCGGTTTACCGATGAGCTTCATGGAGCGGTCATAGTTGCGCGCGTGCCGGTTCCAGTACGAGCGATCCCTGTCGTTTATGGAGGTGGGTAAGGAGCTCATGCCGGTAGCCTACATGAACGAAGTCATGCTCGGTAGATGCGTCCAGTCTTCACGCTTGAGTCTTACCGTTCAGCCAAGGCACGAGACCCACACCTGCCACCCCCATCATCCCCACCACACCGCCGAGCGGTACGAACGCACAGCCCAAGGCCCCGGTGAGGATGGCGAGGCCGAAGGTCACGAGCAGCGCTACGAGACCACCCCTCGTACGTCGCCAGCCAAGCCCCGCCACGACTCCCGCCACCAGGCCGCCCGCCGTGCAAGCGACCAGCCCTGTAGTGCCGGCTGCTATGGCACACCGACCCTGTAACCACGGGCGTCCGCTTGTGACGTGTTCGGTCACAAATGGTCCACCGGACGACTCGCAAGTCCGCGTTCGCAACGGAGCGCAAGACGTGGCACGCCCGCTGCAACGGCGTTAGGTATCAGTCCCCAGGAGCCTCCGCGAGGAACACGATGATGATCAAGCTTTCCATGTTGTTGTTTGCCGCTGCGCTTTTCGCATGCAGCGCCGTCGCGCCTGCGCAGTCCGAGCTCAAAGCGAGCAGTGGCGCGGTCACTTCAAAAGCAGCCGTGACTCCACCCGCTGTGAGTGCTCAACCTGCAGAAGTGCCTGCACGGGTCGCGCCCACCTCCGATGCACCGGCCAATGCAGCGCTCACGCGCGTGTCCGACCCTAGCGCTGTGTGCATGGTCAACGACCAGTACATGGGTAATCCGCAGATCCCAGTGCTAGTCGGCGACAAGACTTACTTTGGCTGCTGCAAGATGTGTGAGGCCAAGCTCAAGAACAACCCGGAGGTGCGGAGTGCGGTGGATCCCACCTCGCAGCAGCCCGTCGACAAGGCGACTGCAGTCATCGCGCGCGATGCCTCGGGTAAGGTATTCTACTTCGAGAGCGAGCAAACCCTTGCCAAGTACGAAACCAAGAGCTGAGCACGCCTACGAAGTGAGAGGGAGCACGGCGCGGCTAAGCTACGATCCCCGAGGAGCTGGCGTTTCAGAGCGCGTGGCGGCATGACTTCACCGGCGCGCACCTGATGGGGTTTGTCCCTGAAGTATCCCCTCATATTGTGCCGAGATTCTCGGAGAAGAATTCATGTTCGAGGAGGACTTCGTCGTATGCACGCATGAGGAGTTCCAGCCTCTCGGGTCGCATGTTCGGGAGTGCTTCGTACCAAAACGAACCTTGTCGGTAGAGGGAGAGTTGGCGCTTTTGGGAGGTGTTCGTCCGGAGCTTACGGTCGAGTCCGCAGCGTTCGCCGGCGGCGCCCAGGAGTGTAAGGAGGGTGTGTGCAACCGCGCCGAGGAGCAGGAGTCGGTCTCGCCGACGGGAGTCGCCGATGTGCGTTGCCTTGAGGCCCATGCCGAAGTGGATGTCCTTGGTGTCGCGGAAAGTTTCCTCGATCGAGAACCTCTTGCCGTAGAGCCGGATGACCTCCCGCGCGCTCAGGTCGGAGCGGGATGTCGCAAGACACCATGGGTCTTTCATGCTCTTGTCGTGGACGAGCACAACGGCTGGGACCTCGAACTTGTCCGCCGTGACGCGCGCATTCTTGACGACAGTCGCGCGTCCGCTCGACGGGAGCCAGTCGATCGCCGGCTTTGGATCCGTCACGGCATCGGACAGCGTGATGTCCTGGCGGAACCGGATGACATAGTCGAACGAGAGACTTCGGAGATGCTCGTACCGCTTCTGATCGCCGAACCCACGGTCAGCGAGAACCGTGACGCGCACGTCCGCGGGTAACGAATCGCGCAGGCACTGAAGAACCTCGTCTTCGTAGCCGTTGCGCTTGTCCTTCAGGGTTGACTTGTAGACCGTGTGCCAGATGAGAGGTGTCGCGCGACCGTGTCGCGTCACCATATAGAGCGCAATCGTGGTCTGGTCGTCGTCGTCGAAGTCAGTCCAATCCATCGCGACCACGGCCTCCTTGCGCGCTCCGAGAACAAAGCGAACCCACGACGGAAACAGCCTCCACAGGGAGACATTGGAGTTGCTCAACAGACGGTCGACTTGCTTGGTCGTGTGCTTGGAGTCCAGGAGCATCGCGAGCGCAAGTCCTCGACCGATGGTGTGGATACCAAGGCTGGCGGAGTGAAGGACGCCTATCGTTGCCATCGCGAGCGACAGCGCCGTCTTCGAGTGGAGTTCATCTTCAAAAACGCGCGTCATGAACCCGACAATGTCCTTTGGCCGCACGGCCCGATGTAGCTGCGACACACGTTGGAGGCTCTCGAGATCAGGCGTATTGCTTGTCATTGCGGGAGTCAACAACGTGAACGAAAAGATAATTCCCTGAGGAACGAAGAATTCTGAAAAACTCCTAAATTTGCGCTGCAGAATGGGGGGATCCTTCAGGGTTTGTCCTTCGAACGCGGCGTGTGGCATCACACTGTTGTGCTGCTCGACGTAGAACTTGGTGAGTCTGCGAACGTCGGTGATCGTGCGACCGCCGTGTTGAAGCTCTCGACAACCACGACAGCTCATGACGCACCCTGCTTACGCCGCCGAGCTGCGACCATAGTCTCAAGACGGTGAAGGGTCTCTGGGCCTGCGCGCTCGGCGAGATCCACGAATGCACCCAGCACCGAATCGGTGTGCTGATTTATCAGCTCGCCCACAAGCTCGCCAACGAGCCCGCGGTAGAAGTCTTCGCGACTGGTACGGATGCGATACACGTGGGCATGACTGACTTTGTCTCGCGCCAGTAACCTTTTTTCGTAGAGTCGCTTAAGGGTGGATTGGATTGTGTTGAGCATGATGCCACGCCGCTTGCCCAGCTTGGCGTGCACTGCCTTGACGTCGCCTTGGCCGCCTTCCCACAGGTGGTTCATGACTAATGTCTCAAGCTCGCCCAATAGGGGTGGACGGACCGGGATTCGCGGCATCCCGGGAAGCTACGTCGAAAAAAACGACCGTCAATGGGCTTTATGCCCTGGCTCGCCGACTTGCCTGAATCTGTGCTCGGGTACGGTAACGAGCGCGTGAGCGGCCTCGCTGCGCTCGGCCTTCGCGAGCTCGCGTCACTTACCCGTAAAGTTGGCGGCGACGAAGTCGCCCTGCGGCTTTAGGAACACGTAAAGTACCTTGTCTTTTGTGGCCTTTGCGTTCTCGAAGGTGACTAGCCATTCCCATTCGCTCTTGGTCTGCTTTTTCTCCACGCTCTTGACGCTCACATCCTTCCAAGAGTCATCGAGCTTTTTGATCGCAATGAGCCGGTGGACCTCCTTCTTCGCGCGCGCTTTCGCGCTCTCTTCGCTGAGCGCAGGCTTCGGAGCTGGCTCTTCGTGAGCATGGTCGGGATGAGCGAGAGCCTGCCCACTCCCTGTCAGTGCCATGACCAACCCTAAAACTATGGAACTCATTTTCATGTCGCACTCCTTATAAGTTGTCGTGAGAGCTTTTCTCTTCGCCGGATAGCGCATCCTCGTGTGCATGCGCATGACCATCCGCGTTGAAACCAAAATCATCTGGATACTGAGTATGCAAATAGCCGTGGATCTGCATGATGAAGAGCAGCAAGCCGGCCAGCATCAGACCATCGTTTGCGACCTTGCTAAAGGTCACAAAACTTGGCCTACGTCTCCATGCGGACAGTAGGACCAACATCAGGAGTAGCGCGGCTACCTGCCCTAGCTCGACTCCCACGTTGAACGCTATGATCCGCCCGAGAAACGCGCTTCCCTTGTCGCCTAGCGGCAACTGCTGCAGTCGCGTCGACAGGCCGAAGCCGTGGATGAGTCCAAACCCGAACACCATCCCAAGCAGGCTCGGTGCCCGCACACTCAGGTAGGTTTGAAAGCGACCATTGTTGTCAAATCCCTTGTAACAGACACTCAACGCGATCACGGCATCAACGAGGAAGTAATTGGCAGTCACGCCCGCGAAGGTGGCGAGAATGAGTGTGATGCTGTGGCCGAGAGTGAAGACGCTGACGAACTTGACCACCTCCTTGGCAGAGCTCAGAAAGAACACCACCCCAAACAGAAACAGCAAGTGGTCATAACCCGTGAGCATGTGCGACGCGCCGAGCTTCGCGTACCCAAGATAGCCCGCGGCGAGCATCGCTTGCTTGTCTGCTTCGGAAATTCCATGCGCGTAGGCTGTCGCTGGGAAGGCCGCGAGCAACGGTATGATCAGTGCGACGAATGACTTTACGATATGCCTCACGGGGCCTCTTGGGGTGAGCTGCGTCCGAGCGCAAAATCAAGGGCAGCCTGCGCCGCGTTCAGCTCTTCGAGGACATCGATGTATTCGCGTCGCGCCTCGACGGCCTGCCTGCGAATCACGATCAGCTGGAGGAAATCGATCTTGCCTGCGCGATAGGACTCGGCCACGAGATCCATGTTTTCTTGCATCGCTTTGAGCACTTCTCCCGCGTAGCCCGTAGCCGCTGCTTGCGCCGCGCGAAGGCGCGCGACTGCGCTCGATACCTGTTGCTTGATTAGCCGCTCGGTCGCCTCTTGGGAGACGCTCAGCTGTTTCATGCGCGCGGCCGCCGCGCCGCGTCCAGCGACGTTGCGGTTGAAGATGGGAATGTCGAAACCTACGATCCCTTGAATAATCTTGGCGTCAGACTCCTGCTCATAGCCGAAGCTTGCTCCGACCTCCGGACTTGGTATCCAAGCACGCGATGCAAGCTTCGCTTCCGCCTGCGCCGAATCCATGGTTTTTCGTCCCTGTTGCAGCTCGTCCCTGACTCTCAGCGCTTCTTCCATCAGAACAGCGCTAGAAATCTCAGCCAGCTCGGCGCCGGGCGACAGCTGCCCCTTTGCGACGATTTCTGTCGCGGGATCCAGGCCGACTAGCAAACCCAAGTCCGCCACGGATTGAGCATGGGCAAGCTCAGATTGCGCCCGCGCGCGTGTCTCTCGCCCGAGCTCGACCCGGGCCGTGTTCACTTCGAGCAGGGCTGCCGCGCCCACGCGAAATCTTTCCTGGGCCACGTCCAGGCCCTGACGCGCGATCGTCAGTACCTCGTCGGACAAGCGAAGCCGCTGCTCGTCTGCAAGCACTTTGCCGAAGCTCGTTCGAACGTTGGCGGTCACTTGACTACGTAAAACGCTTTGCTGGGCGTGGGTGGCTGCCAGGCTCGACTCTGCTGCGTCGACGCGTGCTCTGCGTTGCCCACCCACCTCGATGCGTTGCAGGACTTGGGCGCCCAGCTGCAGACTGCGTCCGGCATTGCTGGTGCGCGGGCCCGCACTAAGCATGACGTTCGGATTGTCTTGGAGCGCCAGCGAAGCGCCGGCGATTCGGGCCTTGGCAGCAGCCACGTCCGCATCCAGCATGCGCAGGCTCGGATTGTTGCGCTGCGCCAAGTCAATCGCTTCTTGCATGGTAAGCGAACGCTCCTCGCCGAGCGCTAGGGCGGCCGGCAGCTGGGCGAGAGCGCACAACACGAGACCCAGCAACCTTACTTTCTTGATCGACCGTGTGGGCCAGCCAATCGGGTTCGATACGCCCTTTTGCCCGGGCGATCGAGGTTGCTGATCAGAGCGCAGCATGGGCGGACTCCGATGGATTCAGAAGGGTGGCGTCTCGTCCGTGGGGTGGAGCCGGCCTGTCGCTGTGGAACAGACGGTATAAGACAGGTAAGACCATGAGCGTTAGAAGCGTCGAGGACACGATGCCTCCGATCACCACCGTCGCGAGCGGTCGTTGGACCTCAGCGCCGGTGCCCACGGCCAGTGCCATCGGAACGAAACCCAACGATGCCACGAGGGCCGTCATCAACACGGGGCGCAAGCGCGTGAGCGAGCCTTCGCGGATGGCCGCATCGAGCTCGTGCCCTGAGTCTCGCAGGTGGTTGATGAAGGAGATCATGACCAGGCCGTTCAATACGGCCACGCCGGACAACGCGATGAAACCGACCGCGGCCGACACGGACAACGGAATGCTTCGCAGCCAGAGCGCGATCACTCCGCCGGTCAGGGCAAGCGGTACCCCCGTGAACACCAGTGCTGCGTGCTTGGCGCTACCGAAGGTAATGTAAAGCAGCAGGAAGATGAGGAGCAGCGCGATCGGCACCACGACTTGCAGGCGGCGCGTGGCGGAGAGCAGCTGTTCGAACTGGCCACCCCAGGTGACCCAATAACCGGCCGGGATCACCACTTGGTCGTTGACCTGCTGTTGCGCCTCGCTCACGAACGAGCCGATGTCGCGTCCCCGAACGTTCGCGCTCACGATCACGTGGCGTTTGCCGTTTTCACGGCTGATCTGGTTCGGTCCAGAGGTCACTTGAAAGGGTGCCACGGACTCCAGAGGGATGTAGTTGCCCGGCTCAGGTCCGGGCAGCGGAATGGGCAGCGTGCGGAAGGAATCTAAGTCTTCTCGCAGAGCGGGAGGTAAGCGCACGACGATGTCAAAGCGCCGGTCGCCCTCGAACACTTCTCCTGCGACGCGTCCACCGATGGCGACCGCGATCACTTCCTGGACATCCGAAGCGTTCAACCCGTAACGCGCCATCTCGCTGCGCTTGAGCGAGAAGCTCAGCAGTGGCAGCCCGGTGACCTGCTCCATTTTGACGTCAGAGGAACCCGAGATCTTTTTGAGCAGGCTCTCGACCTGCTTGCCGGTTTCGTTGAGTACCTCCATGTCGTCGCCAAACAACTTCACCGCAACATCCGCGCGCACACCAGCGATCAGCTCATTGAAGCGCATCTGGATAGGCTGGGTGAACTCGTAGTTATTGCCGGGTACCTGCCGTACTTCCTGCTCGATGGCAGCCACCAGGTCGGCTTTGGTGCGTGAAGGGTCCGGCCAAGTGTCGCGCGGTTTCATCATGACGTACACATCGCCCACGCTCGGAGGCATGGGATCGGTGGCAATCTCCGCAGTGCCAAGCTTGGCAAACACGTAGTCCACTTCCGGAAACTCAGTCAGGCGCTTCTCGAGCACGTGCTGCATCTGGACGGCCTGCGTGAGACTAGTTCCGGGAATGCGCAATGCGTGCACGAGCAGGTCGCCTTCATCCAGGCTTGGAAGGAACTCGCTTCCCAGGCGACTCGCGGAGAAACCCGAGAGAACCAGTAGCGCGCATGCTGCCGCAACCACTACCGCCTTACGGCGCAGCGCCCAGCCAAGCATAGGTGTATACAAACGCGTCGCCCAGCGCATGACGAAGTTCTCCTTCTCCGAGATGCGGCCGGAGAGCAGCAGCGCGACTGCAGCGGGCACGAATGTCACCGACAGAATCATGGCACCGAGCAGCGCTGCGATGACTGTGAAAGCCATGGGATGGAACATCTTCCCCTCGATGCCACTGAGGGTCAGGATAGGTAGATACACCACCATGATGATGAGCTCGCCAAACATGGTGGCGCGCCGTACTTCCTTGGAGGCTTCAAACACCACGGTATTGCGCTCGGCACGGGTGAGCGTGCGCCCCAGCCGATGTTGCTCTTCGGCCAGGCGCCTGATGCAGTTCTCGACGATGATGACCGCGCCATCGACGATGATGCCAAAATCCAGAGCGCCGAGACTGAGCAAGTTGCCGCTGACTTTGTTGGAAACCATGCCGGTGATCGTAAAGAGCATGGAAAGTGGAATGACGAGCGCCGTGATCAGCGCAGCGCGTACTTGCCCGAGAAACAGAAACAAGACCGCGATCACGAGCAATGCGCCCTCGAGCAGGTTCTTCTTTACAGTGCCGATCGTGGCGTCGACAAGCGTCGTGCGGTCGTAGACGGCCTTGGCCCTCACGCCTTCTGGCAAGGTGCGGTTCACCTCTTCGAGCTTGCGCGCGGCAGCTTGGGAAACCGTGCGGCTGTTTTCGCCGATCAGCATGAAGACGGTGCCCAGCACCACTTCCTTGCCGTTGCGCGTGGCAGCGCCCGTACGAAGCTCTTTGCCAAGCTCTACGGTCGCGACATCGCGGATGTGGACCGGCACGCCATTGGCGTGACCCACGGTAATGTCCTCGATCTCTTGCAGGCTCGAGACCTGTCCAGGGACGCGCACCAGGTACTGTTCGCCCGCGTGCTCGATGTACCCAGCGCCGACGTTGGCATTGTTGCTCGCTAACACGGAGAGCACGTCCCGGAAGCTAAGCTTGAACGCAACGAGCTTCTGGGGGTCGGGGGTCACATGAAACTGCTTTGCGTAGCCACCGATCGTGTTGACGTCGGCTACCCCTGGGACGTTGCGCAACTGGGGTCTTACGATCCAATCCTGGATGGTTCTTATGTCGGCAGCGGTGTACGCCGTGCCATCAGGCTTCTTGGCGCCTGGTTGAGGTTCGACGGTCCACAAGAATATTTCGCCAAGCCCGGTCGCGATAGGTCCCATCGTGGGTGCAAGCTCAGGCGGCAGGCGATTTCGAACGGACTGGATGCGCTCGTTGATCAGCTGACGCGCAAAATAGATATCCGTGCCATCTTTGAAAACGACGGTTACCTGACTCAGTCCGTAGCGCGAAATAGAGCGCGTGAAATCAAGCGCGGGCAGGCCCGCCATCGCGGTCTCTACCGCAAACGTGATGCGCTGTTCGACCTCGAGTGGCGTATAGCCCGGGGCTTCCGTGTTGATCTGCACCTGAATGTTGGTGATGTCGGGAACGGCATCGATTGGCAATTGCAGATAGCTGTAGGCTCCGACGCTCGCCATCAACAAAGTAAGGCCCATGACTAGCCCCGGTCGCCGGATCGAGAACTTCAGAATCGCTTCGAGCATGATGGAATCTCCGTGAGACGAGAGCGCACCTTAGTGGTCGTGGCTGGCTCCGGCTTTGCCGACATCCGCTTTGAGCACGAAGCTGTTCGTCGAGGCGTATCGCTCGCCCGGGGTCAATCCGGAAAGCACTTCGACCCACTCGCCTTCTTGTCGTCCAAGCTCTAAGGGGCGAGCTTCGAACTCATTGCCAGCGCGCACGAAAACGACATCCCAGTCTCTAAACTTCTGCAGACCCGCGCGCTTGACGGCCACGGGCACCGTCTGCTCGTTCTGCACCACGGAGACATTGACGAACATGCCTGCTCGCCACTGTCCCTGGTCATTGAGCAGCACCACACGCGCCTGCGCCGAACGCGTCTCGGCGCCGACCAGCGAGCCCACGTAGACGATCTTAGCCGTGGCGGTGGTGTCGAGCGCATCGGACCTGACGGTGACCTCTTGGCCTACCTTCACCGCGTTGAGATCCTTGGCGTACACCGTGACGTTGACCCAGACGGACGAGAGATCGGCTACGGTGAAAAGGTCGTCGTACTCCTTGACTGCTTGTCCTGTTGCGACCGTCTTTTCGATCAGCACGCCTTCGAAAGGAGAACGCAGCTCGTAGCGGGTCAAATCGCTGTCCGGCTTATCGAGCGCTTGCAGGGCACTCTTGCCAATGCCGAGCGCCTCGAGCTGCTGGCGCGCGGATTGATGCTTGAGACGCGCCTCCTGGTACATGCGCTCCTGCTCGAGGTAGCTCGCCTCGGAGGCAATGTTCTTCTTCCAGAGACCTTCCTCCCGAGCGAAAGACTTCTGCGCAAAGACAAGCTCGTACGTACTTTCGAGATATACGCGCTTGGTTTCAGCCAGCTCTCGACTGTCCAGCACGGCGATGATTTCGCCCTTTTTCACCAGATCACCCTGGTTTTTTCGTATCTCACGCAGAATGCCGGACATGCGCGGCACGACGTGGGCGACCTTGTCTGCGTTGAGCGAGATCTCGCCGGGCATCTCGAGGGCCGTTCGCATCTTTGCGGGGCCTACCGTCTCGATCTGAATGTCAGAGCTGCGCACCGCCTCTTCAGACAGCTCTACCCGGCCCTCACGCTGCGAGTACTTCCAAGTGTGGGTGGTGCCGGCCCGTTGAGCTGTCACGGCTACATCGAAAGAGTGAGGTTCTTCGACGACCTTATCACCCACCAGGTAGTCCCCCTCCGGTTTGAAGGCGATACGGTCTACACGACCCCCCAAACGAGAGAGCGTAATGTCGAGTTTTACACCCGCGGGGCTTAGGGGCTTCTTGTCCGCATACAAATAGACCCGGAACTGGGGCGGAATACCCGGCTCGTAGATGGTGACTTCCGCTTGCAGCTTAGCATCGGAAAGCAGCCGACCCCCGTGGGGACCCTTGTCGTATTCTTTCGGCGCGGGTTCGCGCTTGTCGTCGAAACCGACCTCGTCACTGTTGCAACCTGCGGAGATCCCGCACGCTAGCCCAAGGCTGAGTACCCATGCATGGGCGTTCATGATGCCCGCTTTCTTGATCGACATCCGCTTTGTCCACCGGTTTGAAAGACCGTAAGTCCTACGCAGCATAGGTTTCTTGGGCAAAAAAAACAGGCTAAGGTTTAGCTGGCCGCCGAAGCGAGCAAACCAACCAGGGATTCGAGCGCATGATGCACGCGGGGAACCTGCAGTCCTAGACCCGCCAACAGTACGAACACTCCGATCATCAGGGTAGGGATCTCGTCCCGGATGCTTCCTTCTTCGGTGTTCGTCGACAGCAGGCTCACCACCCGCGCGCTGAGGGCGGAGCCCTGCGTACACAAGCACGCCGCGGCGTGGGGAGTGTCAGCACCCACCTCTAACATCGCGCGTTGAAAGCGCACCAAGGCTTCGGCGACCAGCGTGGCTGACCCGGTACGTCGAGAAGCGAACTGGTCGCACAAGAACTCCGAATCCGTATGCCAGAGGTGAAGGATGGAGCGCGCGCACGGTGGCAGATGAAATACGGCGGCGATCGCACCCAAGAGCCTCATGCGCGTCTCGTGTCGTGCCACGTGTCCGCGCTCGTGCGCTAGCGCCGCCGTGACGCAGTCACTACCCAGCGCATGAGCGGCCGCCGACGAGATATAGACTCTCGGCCTGATCACCCCTGCCGTCACGCAGAATGGTAAGTCGGAATCAAAGTGGTATGCCCCATCGCCTAGCCGGGTCACGCGGCTTGTGGACACGATGCTCGAGAACAGTCGACTAGCACGCCACGCGTGAGTCACTACCAGCGCTATTCGCACTAGAATGAACGCCAACGCGCTGGCCACGATCACAGACCACGGACCGGACGCAGCAGATGTGCCATGCAAGAAGCATAAGTGTGTGTGGCCATGCTTCAGCGAATGCGAACAGTGGTCGCTCGCAATGCCTGCTGCATGCAAAAGCGAGGGCAGCAGCGCCACGAAGACGCCCAGCGTGCCCACGCACAGCGGAGCGAACAAGGCGCTCAGTCTGATGCGCGCCCGCCATTTAGGGGCCAGCCGCCGAACGATCGGATCGGTCAAGAAGTGAGCTGCCGCCACCACGAGCGCAGTGAAAATGGCCAGCGCGAGAAATGCAATCGCCAGGTCTACTAAAAGTCCCATCAGCGCCCACTTTCAGTCTTACGCTTGGCGTGGATAAGACTCTCGAGACGAGTCAGGTTATCGCCGTCCTCGGCGGCGGCTAGATCGATGAAAGCGGCCAGCACAGGCTCCCGATCGTTGGGCAATAGCTCGCGAACGACGCTCGTGATGAGCTGACGATGGTACTCCGACCGGGTGACGCGTGGGCTGTACACGAATGAATGGCTCTGCTTGTCGCGGCGCAGCAGCGACTTGCGATACAGCCTGTCCAAGGTCGTCTGCACGGTATTGTAGGCACGTTGCCGCGACAATCCGGCGGAAACGTCCTTTACCGTCACGGGTCCGGTGGCCCAGACGATGCTCATGACTTCGGCTTCGAGGGCACCGAGCACAGGCGGGCGCGCTAACACTTGGGACGACCCATGGCCAGAAGGTGCGCCTTCAAACTCCTATCGTCAATAGGAATATCGGCTACACTGGGCTAACTGATGAGCGAGACGTCCACCAAACCAGCACTGCGCGGTGCCCTGTGCGGCCTCGCCGCGGCAGCCCTGTTCGGCATGTCGGCGCCCATCTGCAAGCTGTTGCTCGACGCGATGCCACCCCCACTGCTGGCGGGTCTCCTATACCTCGGAGCCGCGCTCGGTTTGTGGGTGGTGCGGGCGTTCAGGCGTGCCACATCCGAAGCGCCCCTGCGTCGCGAGGATGCTCCCAAGCTGCTGGCAGTGATTCTCTCAGGTGGCATCGTCGCCCCGGTGTTGATGCTGTTCGGCCTCGAGCGTCTGTCAGGGTTGACGGGCTCGCTGCTCCTGAATCTCGAAGCGCCGTTCACGATCTTGGTGGCCGTGCTCATCTTTCGCGAGCATCTCGGGCTGCGTGTCGGCCTTGCAACCCTTTGCATTCTCGCCGGCGCCATGTTTCTGAAGCTCGAGCCGGGTACGCTCGCGGTGGATGGCTTAGGTATGGTGCTGATTGCCGCTGCCTGCCTGTGCTGGGCGATCGACAATAACCTTACCCAACGTTTGTCGCTGCGTGATCCGTTCGCGGTAGTGCGCATCAAGACCACGGGCGCTGGCATCGCAAACATCACGTTAGCGCTGTTGTGGCTGCGCCCAACCTTCCCTTCTTGGGGTATGCTCGGGGCAGCACTGCTCGTGGGTTGCTTGAGTTATGGAGTGAGCGTGGTGCTCGATGCCTACGCGCTACGCTTCGTGGGCGCCGCACGCGAAGCGGCTTACTTTGCCAGCGCGCCGTTCCTAGGTGGCGTGCTGTCGGTGCTTCTTCTGGGCGAAAGTTTGCGCTGGGTCGATGGGCTGGCGATGACCACGATGGCGCTCGGCGTCATGCTGCTGCTGCGCGAACGGCACGGCCACAGGCACGTTCACCACGTCATCGATCACGAGCACGCGCATGTGCACGACGAGCACCATCAGCACGCGCACACAACGGATGTCGCGCTTGGCGAGCCACACTCACACGTTCATCATCACGAGGCGCTCGACCACGAGCATGCGCACGTCCCTGATCTGCACCATCGGCATCGGCATGACTGAGTCATGCTTTCTGTATGAAGGATGTAGATAAGCTTAGGGAACCTGCGACGCGCGAACCGGTAGCGTGACGACTAGCTCGCTGCCGCCACCATGACGGTTGGTGGCGACAATCGTACCCGCGTGGGCGCGTATGATGCCCTGGCACACGGCGAGACCCAGGCCGGTACCACCCTTTCGACCCGTAAAGAAAGGCTCGAACGCGCGCGCCCGCTGCTCCACGCTCATGCCAGCGCCCCGGTCTGCGACGCGAAAGACATATTCGAAATCGCTGCTTCGCTCACCGACAACGACGATTTCTTTCGAGCCAGCCTGAACCGCGTTGCGCAGCAGGTTGGCAATCACCTGACGCAAGCGCACCGCATCAGCCTGAATTACGCAGGCGCGCGCGCGCACTTCGACTCCCACGTGGGCGGCCTCTTCGGTGGCCATGAATCTGCGCGCGCTTTCCTCGAGGAGTGCACCCACGTCCACCTCGCCCGTGGTGACTTCGGGTGCCCGAGCATAAGCCAGCAGATCTTCGGCGATGCGCTGGCATGCTTCTGCCTCTTCATCGAGAATACGCAGCTCCTCTTTCAAGGTGTCTCCCTGCGCCTCCGGCAGCATGGTGCGCAGGTAACCTCGTATCACGCCGATCGGGTTGTTGATCTCATGCGCCACACCCGCTGCCAGTTGTCCGATCGCGGCCATGCGCTCGGACTGCACCAGCTGTTCTTCGCGCTTCTTGAGCTCCTCCGTCATGAGCTCAAAGGCCGATGCCAGCTCCCGGAACTCCCCGTGCCCTACCGCTCCCACAGGTCCGTGAAACTTACCGTGGCCAATGTCGATCGCCGCCTCGGTCAGCCTACGCAGAGGTGCGATCACTGCCGTGCGCAGCTGCACCGTGGACACGACCGCCACGATCACGATCAGTAAGATACCCCCAAAAGCCAGGGCAAACCCCAGCCGCGTGGTGTGCGTGGTATCGACGTGCGATTGCGCCATGCGACCTTCGAAGACGCGCGCAATGGCATCGGCGTCTTGTGCCGCACGCTCAGATAGGAGAGTTGCCTCGAAGTGCGCGCGTCGAACCGACGCCAAGTCTCCGCGGTCTTGTGCGGGCAGAATGCGCTCGCGAAAGATCTGATCGAGCGCCTTGCTACGAGCGATCACCCGGTCAAGCCGCCACTGCGCGGAGCTTGGTGCCACGGCCTTGAGGTCTGAAGCACCCTGCTGCGCACGCGTCACCCAACTTGCATAGTGGTCAAGGTGCGAGCGGTCGCCGGCGATGATCGTGTGCGCCGCGTGCATGTACTGTTCGCGGATGGACTTGGCGAGCTCGAGGCCACCGCGGATGGCGTGCTCTTCGTGCTGCATCTGCCCGACCGCCTCCGCCACGTTGCTGACCAGAAACACATGGCTAATGCCTTGCAGGGCTGCCAGCACCGTGACTGCACCGAAAGCAAGCGCGAGCCGCTTGCCGATCGGGAACGGTTCTGGCTTTTCCGTTGTGACCAAATCAGTCACGGTGTAACCTCATTCGTTACGAAATGCTTCGTATAACAGGAGTCGCCACATTCGTTTCCGGGCGGGCGCGGCGTCATGCTCGAGGGTACATAACATGAGTCAGCCCCTGCCCATCGTGCTCGTCGTCGACGACCGTCCTAATATGTTGCGGTTGCTGCAGAAGGTTTTGAAGCGAGACGCGCGCGTGCTCGCCGCTCACGGTGGATCGGAGGCGATCCGCATGCTGCAGTCCGAGGCTATCTCGGTGGTGATCTGCGATCTCAAGATGCCGGACATCGACGGTATCGAAGTGCTCAAGGCCAGTAAGGAGCTGCGACCCGACGCTCAGTTCATCCTGATGACGGCCTACGCCTCGGTCGCAACTGCCGTGGATGCCATGCGCCTCGGTGCCTACGACTATCTCACCAAGCCCTTTGAGCCCGAGACGGTACGGGCTGTCGTGCTGCGCGCGCTCAATCGCGCGGCAACCACTCCGAGTGAAGATCCAGACGAGACCGGAACAGCAGAGAACGTGGAGGCCTT
>JBBSJC010000034.1:0-26841 GCA_038257655.1 Polyangiales bacterium
ACGGACAGGTCGAGATGCAGGAAGATGACGCGCTGACTGAGCAGGAGAAGAAGAAGGGGTACGTGCTTGCCTGCCAAGCGCGCCCAACTTCGCGCACGTGTACGATCCGATTTCTCGACTTTTGAATACGGGGTGTCGATGTCTGATCTGGAGCTTTTCCGTGGCGAAATCGCCGCGTGGTTGGCCGAGAATTGTCCGCCCGAAATGCGTGAGCCCTTTTCCGGAGAACACGAGTTCTTCTGGGGTGGCGAGCCGTTCTTGCCAGGACAAGCGGTATGGCTGGAGCGCTGTGTAAAGCGCGGCTACACAGCACCAACCTGGCCCAAGGAAGCGGGCGGAGCGGGCCTGAGCGAGGCCGAAGGTAAGGTCTTCTGGGAGGAGATGATCCGCCTGAGCTGTCGTCCGCCTGTGATGGGCATCTTCGGTCTGGGTATGATCGGTCCTGTGTTACTGCGTTACGGCACGCGTGCCCAGCAGCAGCAGCACTTGCCCGGCATCGTACAAGGTAAGGTTCGTTGGTGTCAGGGCTACAGCGAGCCGGACTACGGCTCGGACCTTGCGGGCTTGCAGACGCGCGCCGTGCGTGAGGGCGACGAATACGTCGTATCCGGCCAAAAGGTATGGACGAGCTACGCAAACAAGGCTGATTGGATGTTTTGTCTGGTGCGCACGGACCCGAGCGCATCCAAGCATACCGGGATCAGCATGTTGCTGATCGACATGCGCCTAGCCGGCATCTCCACGCGGCCGATCAAGTTGATAAGCGGCGGCTCGCCGTTTTGCGAGACTTTCCTCGACAACGTACGCGTGCCCATTGCGCAGCGCGTCGGCGAGGAAAACATGGGCTGGGAGATCGCCAAAAATCTACTCGCCCACGAGCGCACCACGATCGCTGCGCAGAACGAACGCGTGAAGATGAACGACGCCGACTCACGGCTCGAAGACGTCGCTCGCATCTATCTGAATGCGCCTGAGGGTGAGCTACCGAATGCGGCGTTGCGCATGGAGATCGCGCGACTCGCCATGGATCAGCGGGCCCTGGAGCTTACCAATGAGCGCGTGAGTCGTTCCGTGCAGTCCGGCAAGGGGCCTGGCGATGAGGCCTCGATCCTTAAGTACTTCTACGCGGAGCTCAACAAACGCAGTCATGAGCTGCGCGTGCGTACCATGGGTCTTGCAGGCTGCGGCTTTGAGGATCCGGCCAACTTTTCGGAGGCGGAGCAGCTCGCCACCACAAGCTGGCTTCGTGCACGTGCCAACTCGATCGAGGGCGGCACGGCGGAAATACAACTCAACGTGATCGCCAAGCGTGTGCTCGGCCTACCAGACTGAAGGGAACACACGCCATGGCAATTCTAGAGATGAGTGAAGACCGACAGATGTTGTTGCGCACCGCACGTGAGATGGTGCGCGAGCGTGCTCCCATTGCCGCGCTGCGTCGCCTGCGTGACGCCCGAGATCCCGACGGCTTCGACCGTGCGTTCTGGCGCGAGTTCTGTGAGCTCGGACTGGCGGCGGTCGCCTGGCCTGAGGCGTTGGGCGGCTCTGAGCTCGGTGATGTGGAGCTTGGAATCGTGATGGAAGAGCTCGGCCGCACACTCGCTGCTACACCGATCGTGGCAAGCGTGGTGCTCGCAGGCGAGACGCTGCGCATCGCTGGTAATGCGGCACAACAAGCTTGGCTGAAGGAAGTCGCAGCCGGCCGCAGCTTGCTCGCGCTCGCATACAACGAAGGGCCGCACCACGCGCCCCAGACGTGTGCGACGCGCGCTGAGCTTTCGGGCGAAGGCTACGTGCTGCGCGGTCGTAAAGCGTTCGTGCTCGACGGCCAAATCGCCGATCGCATTCTGGTGGTAGCGCGCACGGCGGGCGAGACCTCTGAGCGCGCCGGCCTTACTATCTTTGCGGTAGATCGTGATGCGCCAGGAGTTGAGATAAAGCGGCTCGGGATGGTCGATGCTCGCAACGCCGCTCATGTGGTCTTGAACGGCGTGCTGCTCACGCAAGAAGCCGTGGTCGGTGCAGTCGATCAGGCAAGCGAGATCATGGACCAGGTGTTCGATCGCGCCTGCGTATTGCTGAGCGCTGAGATGCTCGGAAGCGCAAGCGCGGCCTTTGAGCTCACAATCGATTACCTCAAGACGCGTCGTCAGTTTGGCGTGTTGATCGGCAGCTTTCAGGGTCTCAAGCACCGCGCCGCAGATCTGTATACGGAGCTTGCCCTCGCGCGCTCCGTGCTGGCGGATGCATTGTGCGGGCTCGACGCGAAACGCTCAGATCAGGCGCATGTCGCGAGCATGGCCAAGGCACGTTTGAGCGATCTATTCGTTCGCGTGACCGCCGAGGGCATCCAGATGCACGGCGGCATTGGCGTCACCGATGAGCACGACATCGGTCTGTTCTACAAGCGGGCCCGCGTCACGGAGTTGCTGCTGGGCGATGGCCACTTCCATCGCGACCGATTCGCCCGTCTTTCGGGTTACTAGAGCCGCCAACGCCGCCCCGCGCAGCCCAGGGCAGCCCAACGACGCCCAACACAAAAAAGGCGCGCCCGAAGACGCGCCTTAAGCGATGCGAGGTTCGCGGCCGTCTGCGAAGCGCCGCGTCCTACGTGTTACCAGCTGGACTTGGTGAGCCCGGGAATCTCGCCGGCCAATCCCTTTTCGCGGATTGCGATACGCGAAAGACCGAACTTACGGTACACGCCGCGTGGTCGGCCGGTCAGCACGCAGCGATTGCGTACGCGATTGCGGTTCGAGTTGCGCGGGAGCTTGTTCAGCTGAATCCCCGCCTTGAGCTTGTCTGCGTCCGAGGCCTTGGGGCTCACAACGATCGCCTTCAGCTCAGCGCGCTTTGCCGCGTACTTCTTGGAGAGCTTCTTGCGCTTTTCGTTCGTTGCAATCTTCGCCGTCGTAGCCATGGAGACTCCTGTAAAGGGCGCGAAATCTAGGCCACGAGCCTGGACCGTGCAAGGGGGATAATGGATCAGGCGTGCTCATCTAAGAAGCGAGCCAGTGCAACGCTGACTTGGACGGGGTGTGTAACCGTGGGGCAGTGGTAGGCGCCCTCGATGGCGACTAGGCCCTTGTTGTTCCCCAAGTTGCTCGCGATGGAGCGCGCCGTGGCCATGTCAAAGGCCTGGTCCAGCGTACCGTTCAGGACCAGGGAAGGGCAGCGGATGTCAGCCAGGCGACCCGAGATGTCATCGCGACCGATCACGGTTTCCCAAGCGGTGTCGTGGGAAAGCGGCGGTTTGGCGCGCCACTTGGCCAGCCAGGCGCTGTAGTCGTAGTCGGGGCCGAAGATCAAATCCGCATTGATCTTGGCCACTTCGCCGACAGGTCCTAGCTCGCCCCACTGCTTCTGCATCGCGCGATAACCTGCGACCACCTCGGGTGGGTCAACAGCAGCGGCGGTGTCGATTAGGACCAAGGCCTTGACGCGATCGGGGAAGAGTAAGGCCGCGCGCATGGACAAAAAGCCGCCCTGGGACAACCCGACTAGCGTCGCTTGCGTCACGCCCAAGTGATCGAGCAGGCCCAGCGCATCGCGCGCTGCATCCCAGTGGGTGAAGGGGCCGTGCACGTCGCTCATGCCATGGCTGCGCTCATCCCAGGTGATGCAGCGATAGCGATCTTTCAGCGCGTCGACTTGCGGTTGCCACATTTCGTGGTCGAGCAGAAAGCCGTGGCTGAACAGAACTGCCGGGCCGGAGCCAGCCGTGTCCTCGTAGTAGAGGCGATTTTCAGCGATCTTGGCGAAGGGCATAGTTACGCATAGAACATGTTCTATGGCGGCGTCAACCGCGGCGATCGTGGCTGATCTGGCGAGCCAGACGATTGACCAACGCTGCGCAGCCGAGTACGCAGGTCTGGCTACGTTATCGTCGTGGAAACGTTGAAAGAGGAACATGAGCGAGACCATTCAGAAGCTGCAGCACGCCCTGTCCCAAGCTCAAACCTTCGCCAGCGATACGCCGCTCGAGGCGCTCGCTCGTGCTCAGCTCGTGGTGCGCGAGGCGGAGGCTGCCCTGGCCAGCGCGCCTGCGCTCGCGATCGATTTGGGCGGCGGTGAACGCGCGGACCTCGAAGAGCTTCTCGCCCGGGCGGAAGCGCGCGTGCGTCAGTACGAAGCGCTAGTTGCAAGCTGGGACAAGGGCGTGCGCGTGCGTGCAGAGTTGTTTCATAGCCATGAAGTCGAACGCTTGCAGCGTCCGATCGCCTCCAAGATCTAGCCCTACGCGGCGTTGCCGGGCACGGCCGAAGAACTCGATAAACTCCCTCAAAGAAGCACGATTACGCTGCCGGTGAGCGCGAGTCCTACTGCGATAATGACCCGACCCGTCAACGGCTCGCGCAGGAAAGTGGCCGCAAGCAGCACGATAAACAACGTGCTTGTCTGGTTGAGGAGCGCTGCCACGCTCGCGTCTGAGTATTTGAAAGAAGCGATCCAGCACAGCAGCGACACGTAGGTGCCAAGGAAAGCGCCTGGGATGGCAAAGCGCCAGGCAGCCTGGGGACGAAACGCAGCGTAGGTGGTGCGCCTGCGCTGCGGACTCGAGAGCGCCATAAGCGCGAGCGCTAGCAGGCCGCCAGTCAGACGTACGCCGGTGCTGAAGAGCACGTCGTGACGTTCGAGCACGGGCTTCACCCACACGATCGCAAACGCCATCAGCATCATCGCTGAGCCGCCCAGCAAGAGACCGCGTGCATAGGCGCTACGCGGCAGCGTGTGCCCCTCGTGGCGAACGCTTGCGATTAATACGGCCGCCAGAATGAACGCACCGCCCAGCGCCTGTCGCGTCTCGAGTACCTCACCGAGCATGAAGTAAGACAACACAATGACCGACGGGCTGTAGATCGTCTCGACGATCGCCTGATGCGTGGCTCCGGTAAGGTTGAGCCCGGCAAACAGTAAGGTGTCAGCGATGCCGATCCCCAAGGCGCCGCTTCCGAGCAAGATCGCGTAGTCAGTCAAGCTTGCTTCGTGCGTGCTGGTGCCCGCCCCCAATGCCGAAGCGGCAACGAGCACGAGGCCCAGGCTGTTCTTCAGAAGATTCAGGGCGATAGGCTCGAGCACATCGCCGCTCTTCTTGAACAGCACCACCGCCATGGCCCACGTGAATGCGGTCGCTAGCGCAAAGACCGGACCCAGGTGCTCGCTTGCCATGCGCGTGCGTTATAGCGGGTGCGCGATCGCGCGCTGTGTGAAGCCTCGCCGCATCCTGCGCGCCCACAGCCTGGATAGACCGCACCACCGCTTTATGGGGTTACTCGATCTCCACTTTGAGCTTGGCAGCTCCACTGGCCGTTATTTCCACGCGTCGCGTCAGCTCGGGCAACTTCCCGAAGGGGCGAATGTGTAAGGTATGGCTACCGACTGGAAGGTCGTAGCGCGCGGGTGTCGTGCCGAGCTTCTTATTGTTGAGATACACCTCGGCCCATCCTCCTGGCGTGATGATGCTTAGGGTACCGGTGAGCGCTGGCTCCGCGCGCCTTCGCGCTGCGGTATGACGCGGACTTGGATGCGTGACGGCTGGTGGCGCGGGATCAGGCGTGGCCACGATCTGCAGCGGCGGTAACGTGGGCTGCGGTTGCGCTTCGCGTACGGGCGCCCGCGTTGCTGTGCGGGGTGGCGTCCGCGTCGCCGTTCGTGTCGGCGCAGCCGGCTGGACGGACGCTGGTGGAGTAGCGGCTCCTGGGCGAGCCGTGGCTCCTGTACTCTCAGGGTTGGCCGTCGGCGCCACGGCTTGGTCGCCGCCTTGGAGGCCGAGCGTCACTGCAACTGCGAGCGCAATCGCCACCGCGGCTACGGCGCCCAGCTTACCGGGCTCGGTGCGGCGCACTTCGCGCACGGTACTGATCGAGGGCGCCCCCTGCAGTCCACTGCGCGAGATGCCCGTGCGGCGTACAGCATCGCCTATCTCAAGCGGTTCGCCGAACGAGGGGGCGGGCAATGATTTGCGCACGCTGGCGTCGGCTGCGTTGGCGGCATCGCGCAAAATGCCGCGCTTCTCCTCGATGTGATCCGCAAATAGGCGCTGCATCCAGTTGGAGACTTCAGGCATGCCCATGGGCACGAGGGAGGAGCTCGCGTAGCGCGAAAGCTCAAGACCCATCTCACGCGCAGTGGCGTAGCGCCTGTCTCGATCGCGGCTGAGCGCTTGTCCTGCGATGCGCGCCAGCGCTGCGGGCACAGCGTGCCCGGTGCTTTGCAACGTGGGCAGCGGGTCGTGGGTGACGGCGAGCACGGTCTCCGCTTCGGTCTCCCGTTTGAACATGCGCTGCTGGGCCAGACCCTCCCAGAGTACGACGCCGAGCGACCAGATATCGGCGCGCCGGTCGACGCCTTGGCCGCGCATCTGTTCGGGCGCCATATAGGCAAAGCGGCCCTTGATAGTGCCGTTGCGCGTCGTGTGCAGCTTCTCGGCGGCGCTGGCGATACCGAAGTCGAGCACACGTACGCTGCCGTCGTAACCGACGATGATGTTCTGCGGCGAGATATCGCGATGCACGATCTGCAGCATCGTGCCTTGTGGATCGCGAGCCTCGTGGGCTGCGTGCAAACCCTCGCAGGACTGCGCAAGGATCTGGGCGAGCAGTGATGGGATCACAGCCTGCGCGTCGGGCGTGGCTTTCATCTTGGCGAGCACCTCGGACCAGGTCTCGCCCATGACGAACTCCATGGCGAGGTAATAGGTGCCTTCCGCCTTACCGAAGTCGAGCACGCGGCACACGTTCGGATGACCGATACACGACACGATGCGTGCTTCGTCGAGGAACATGTTCACGAACTCACGGTCGCGCGACAGATGCGGGTGAATGACCTTCACGGCTGCGGGCTGACCGATGCCCATCGTGCCTGCTTTGTGCGCCAGATAGACGGTCGCCATACCGCCGCAAGCGATCTCACGCGCCATGCGAAAGCCGCCCAACGTGCGGCCCTCAAAGCCATGGATGAGACCCTGGTCGATCAAAGCGGCACTCATTAGAAGCTCACCATCGGCCGTCCCACCGATGTGTCTTCTGACTGTTCGTCACTCTGGGTCGCGAGCACGATACCGACTGTCACGGCGCCGAGCACGACCGCTCCTCCTGCGCCTACCCACCACCACAGTTTGTGACTCTTGCCATCCTTTCTGTCTGGGCGTGCGTCGACTAACGACGGCTTCTCGAGCTTAGGCAACTCGCACATCTTTGGCTTCTCAGTGCTGCCATCCTGCGCGAGCACCACCTTGCCCAGGCCGACCAACTCGGCGCTGTAGCCCAGGCTCTCCCCGGGCTCGACCGCGACTTCGACATCGCTTGCGTCGTTGACGGTCTCGGGACTCTGATCTGGTCGCGTGCGAATCTTAACGCTTGCCAGGGAAGGATCAGACAAGCCCGTGACTTTGGCGGTGACGCGCAGACCCGTGCTTGAGGGCTCGCAGGACGCGCGCACGGCGGCTGCAGCTCCCTGTCGCGAGGTGGCGTCTGCAAACGCGTTCACCAACTCAGGAGGGGCGCGTCGGCCGAGGTTATGTCCAGGCTCGATCAACGCGAGCGTGGCGAGGTCCCAGGCCAATGCGCCACGTTGTCCGAGCGCATGCAACACGAGGGCGCGCTCGGCAAGAAGCGTGATCAGCTCATCGCGGGTCAGCGTGCCTGATGCGATGGCACGCTCAAAGCCCGAAAGGGCCAGCTCGAACTCAGCATCCTGGGCACTCGCAAGCGCCTGATCGAGATCGGGATGCGCACGCGCACGGGGGAAGGCGGCAGCATTAAGCGCCACGAACACGACCAGACCCAGAGCGACACGAAAGTGAGGCGCACGCAACACACCCTCCATGCGCCGCGCCATCCGCAGGGCCATGAACCGACCAACTCCCCAGGCAACACGCCACTGGTCGCGCCAAGCATGGTTCGAAAACCTCGCGGCGCGTCGGGATTGGCGCGCGAAGTAACTCGCGCCTTGTAGGAGGGAAGAACGCCCTGACGCTGGGTGCATGGTGTCCATACTGGAGCGGAAGACTTGGCGGTTGATGATACGCTTTGCGAGCCTGATGGATCAATCTTGGGTTCCTGGATTGGCCTTGAATTACGGGTAATTTCGAGAGCTTGTAAGAGGCTTCCGCCTTTGTAAGTCACGGCGGTTGCCAGGCGCACACGGCAAGGCACCACCGACATCGGTAGGGCTCGGCGCGCGCTGACCGTTCATCGGCGCGACGCGACTGCCGTGAGGACAGAAAACACGCACCAACCAAGTGGCATGGCATGTGGCTTTCGGGTGTGCGCAAGATGCGGAGAACGCCGTCTTGGTGAGCCTGCGCATACTTTGCGGGAAAGGCCGTGGCGGAAGCGTGGTCTATGCGACGCCGGTCAGGAGCGCGGAGATGGCACCCGTCGCCCTTACATGGGCGGTGAGCGACGCCTGCTCGTCTGACGAGGGTCACCCCCCAGGCTACGGACGCTTCCCCTGCGCCGATGACAGCACGATCTGATCTGACGCCGATATAGACAAGCATATTGACCATGCCGGCCGTGGCCCACAGCGCAGCCCGTAGGCCCTTCAACGGTGATCCGCAGCGTTACCTTGAGATGGCTTTGAGATAGACTTCGCCCCGATGCAGAACACCCCGATGCAGAACACCCATCGTGCGCTGAGCTCTAGGCTCTGCGGTGAAGCACGCGAGCTTAGTATTGGCAGTGCGCGCGTTGAATGGACGGCACTAGAGGAGATGCGTGCGGACGAGCGTGGCCTCGTGCATGGTGGCTTCGTCTTTGGCGTGGCCGACTATGCTGCGATGCTCGCGATCAACGATCCCCTCGTCGTGCTCGGCGCCGCAGAAGTAAGGTTCCTGCGACCGGTCGTCGTTGGCGATAGATTATGGGCCGAAGCGTGCGAGCAGCCTGCCCAGGGCAAAAAACGCATGGTTGTTGTCGAAGTTAAACGCGACGCGGAGGTGGTCATGTCAGGCACGTTCACGTGTTTTGTTCCGACTGAGCACGTGCTTGGCCCGATAGCGGGTGCGTCATGAGCACTGCAAACGGCGGCGACCTCGTAGCGGAAGTACTCGCGCGCCAGGGCGTTCGCACGTTGTTTACGTTGTGCGGCGGGCATATCTCGCCGATTCTGGTCAGCGCAAAGCGACGGGGCATCCACATCGTCGACGTACGCGATGAGAAAAACGCCGTGTTTGCTGCAGACGCGACAGCGCGTCTGACAGGCATTCCGGGCGTTGCGGCGGTCACCGCAGGTCCGGGCGCGACCAACACGGTAACGGCGATCAAAAATGCGCAGCTTGCGCAGAGTCCGGTCATCTTACTGGGTGGTGCGACCGCCACGGTGCTCAAGGGCCGTGGCGCACTGCAAGACATCGATCAACTCGCGCTGTTCAAGCCGCACGTCAAATGGGCAACCAGCGTATCGCGGGTGCGCGACCTCGTTGCCACCCTGGAGCGCGCCTTTCGCATCGCCCTCGAGGGCGTACCAGGTCCCGTGTTCGTCGAGCTGCCGGTCGACCTTTTATATGCCGAAGAAACGGTGCGCGAGTTCTACGGCGCCAAAGCTGCGGGTGAGATCAAGAGCTTGCCGGACCTCGCGCTTCAGGGGTACTTGCGCCTGCACCTCGCGCGTGTGTTTGCTCGCAAAGATAGTAAGGCTCCTGGCGAGCGTGTGATTGTGCCTGGCGAGCGCCCGGAGCCTGATTGCGTAGAGCGTGCCCTCGAGATGCTGGCCAAAGCCAAGCAGCCCGTGTTTGTGCTCGGCTCCCAGGTGACCTTGGCACCCGACACGGTCGAGCAGACGGTGCAAAGCCTGGAGCGTCTGGGCGCTCCTGTGTTTCTATCGGGCATGGCGCGCGGGCTGCTCGGTCGAAAGCACCCCCTGTGGTTTCGCCATCAGCGCACCCAGGCCTTACGCGAGGCGGATCTGGTCTTACTGTTAGGCGTACCCTGTGATTTCCGTTTGAACTACGGGCGACAGATCTCTAGCCGCACCAAACTCATCGCCGTCAATCGATCCAGCGAGGACGCGCGCAAGAACCGAAAGCCGCAGCTACTCGTCGCAGCCGACCCCGCACTGTTTCTCGAGTCACTGGCTTCGCGTGCGGCAGCGCAGCGCTTAGGACCCTTTGGTAGTTGGCTTGAAACGTTGCGGGAGCGCGACGATGCGCGCGAAACACAGATAAACGAACAGGCGAGCGCGCCATCCGAGCTTGTGAATCCGCTCGCGGCGTGCCGTGCGCTCGATGAGGCGCTCGATGAAAACAGCGTGCTTGTGGCCGATGGCGGCGATTTCGTGGCCACGGCTTCTTACATCACGGCGCCGCGCAGGCCGCTTGCGTGGCTTGACCCCGGTGTGTTCGGCACGCTTGGCGTGGGGGCAGGCTTTGCGTTGGGCGCTAAGCTTGCTCGGCCCGATGCGGAAGTATGGATTGTGTATGGCGACGGGTCTGCCGGTTATACCTTGATGGAGTTCGATACCTTTGCGCGCCATCGTATTCCCGTGATCGCAGTGGTGGGCAATGATGCCGGATGGACTCAGATCGCACGTGACCAAGTCGTCTTACTTGGCGATGAAGTAGGCACCGTCCTTGCGCGTACCGAGTATCACCGAGCAGCCGAAGCCTTGGGTGGCAAAGGCTTCGTCGTCACACGCCCGGAGGATCTTGCGTCGACCTTTAGCGAGGCCAAGGCGTGCGCTCGCAGCGGTACGCCCGTGCTGATCAACATCCACTTAGCCAAGAGCGAGTTTCGTAAGGGCTCGATTTCGATGTGAGGGTCTCGGCGCTTGCTCGCCCATAAGGAGCTGAGGAGCGTTACTTGCCGCAACTACCAGGTATGGGGGAATGATGCACATGCAATCTAAGATGAATGGCTCATGGTTGTCCGGTCGCTCACTAGGCTTACTGTGTTTACTGTGCGCAGGCCTGTCGGCTGCCTGCGAGAAGACTGAAGAGCAACCCGCAGGCACGGCCGCGCCGTTAGAACAGGCCATGCCTGCGCCAACCATCCAGCCTGCGCCGCCCGCGGTAACACCTCCGGCGGGAGCCAAGGTATTCTTCATCGAGCCAGTGGACGGGGCCGAGGTCAAGGGCCCCTTGGTCGACGGTAAGGTTGCGGTCACGATCAAAATGGGCGTGGAGAACGTCGCGGTTCAAGCGGCAGGCAAGCAGATTCCGGGCACCGGCCACCATCACCTGGTGATCGACGATGAGCACATCGCGCTCGGCAGTGTGGTGCCAAAGGATGAAACCCACATCCACTACGGTCTGGCGCAGACCGAGACGAGCGTGATGCTTGCACCTGGCGAGCACAATGTAACGATGCAGTTCGCCGATGGCGCTCACCTCTCGTACGGCCCTCAGCTGTCCGCCGTGATCAAGATCAAAGTCTTGGAGGATGCTGCCGCTGCTGTGCCGGCGACAAAGGACGGTGCAGCCCTCAAGGGGAAAAAGTCCGCGAAAGCCGGGCAATAACCCGATGAAACGTCGCGAAGAAATCAGGCTGACTGGTCAGGAGCGTGATGAGTTTCTAGCGAAGCCGCTCGCTTGTACACTCGCTGCCATCGGAAGCGAGGGCTTTCCGCAGTTGACGGCGATGTGGTATGCGCGAATCGACGGCAAGTTTCACTTCGCGACCTACGCCAAGTCGCAGAAGATAAGGAACTTAGAGCGCGATTCGAAGTGTTCGGTGCTCGTGGAAGATGGGGCCAATTACTCTGAGCTTCGCGGCTATTCCGTGGAAGGCCACGCGCAGCTGATATCGGATCCCGAGCTCGCGTTTCAAGTGATGTGCGAGGTCGCCAAGCGCTATACGGGCATCGATCCGATGGCAGCTGGCGAGATGGTGGCTGGGCAGGTGCGTGTGCGAGCTGCCAAGCGCACCGTCATCCGCGTGGAGCAGGTGCGCGAGATCAGCTGGGACCACAGGAAGCTGGCCGGCAGCTATTAGCGCTGCAGCGGCGCAGCTTGTCTGCTGCGTCGCGCGTGCCGCCTGTGCTCTTGCAACGAATAATCATCTCGCTTCAAGCGGTGAGCTTCGATTCGCAAGAGTAAGGTGTGGCCAAATCAAAAAAGACGTGAAGCAGAACCCTCCGATGAAAGTTTGGCGCGGAGCACCGGAGGGCCCTGCCTCACGAAACAGAAAAAGAAGAGCGAGCCAGTAGCCCTCAAGGCCGCCTTCAGGGGACGAGGACCTTGTCGATCACGTGAATGATGCCATTCGTCGTGACGATATCCGCAATGACTACGTTGGACTCGTTGACTTTGACGCCGCCGGTGAGGCTTACTGTGACGGCCTTGCCATTCAGGGTTGTAACATCGCCTGCTTTGAGGTCGGTCGACAGAACTTTGGAGGGGACCACATGATAGGTCAAAACAGCCTTCAGCTCGTCATCCGAAAAGCCGGCCACTGTACCTGCAGGCAGGTTGTCGAAAGCGGCATCA
This sequence comes from Polyangiales bacterium, assembly GCA_038257655.1. Classification (GTDB taxonomy): domain Bacteria; phylum Myxococcota_A; class Polyangia; order Polyangiales; family DASUME01; genus DASUME01. The sequence continues at coordinate 12,428 of JBBSJC010000034.1, forward strand.
GTTGGAGCAAACACCGTAAGGGTTGCCGCCGGATCGCTTAGCGCGTCTGCAAGGCCCGCCTTAGTGACGGCCCCGATCAAGGTTGTGAAGCTTCCTGCATAGCCGGCTGCCTGCACGAGATTCGGGGGCAGAAGCACGGTGTCGATCACGTGGATGACGCCGTTGCTGGCTTCGACGTCAGCGGTGGTCACCTTGGCGTTGTTGATGCTGACGCCGCCTTCGGTGGCGAGGAACGCTGACAGGCCGTTGAGCATCTTGACGGGTCCAGCCTTCACTGCGCTCGAAGGCACCTCAGCGGCGACTGCGTGATAGGTGAGGACTGCTGTCAGCTGCTCCTTCGTGAGCGCGTCGAGCGTGCCTGCTGGCAGCTTGGCGAACGCTGCGTCGGTCGGTGCAAAGACGGTAAAGGGGCCGGCGCCGCGCAGCGCATCGATCAGGCCTGCCTTCTCCAGTGCCCCAGCAAGAACCGTGAAGTTTCCGGCCGCCACGGCCGTGTCCACGATGTCTTTGGGCGCTTCCTCGTCGCCGCCAGCATCGGTCTCGTCTCCACCGTTGTTGCCTGCATTGGCCGCACCGTTGTCGCCGTTGTTGCCGCCGTTGTTGCCGCCGTTGTTGCCGCCGTTGTTGTCGCCGACGATGCTGTCGTCATCGTTGTCGTCGCCGCAGCCGACGGCTCCACCCAACGCGAGCACAACTGCCAAGAGTCCGTGTCGCGCAAAAGTCTTCGTGTTCATGGTCATGCCTCCTAAGTTCCCAAACCCAAGCGAGTCGCAAGCCACCTTGTGCCCTGACCCGTGAGAGGTTTGTACCGAGCTGTTCATGGTTTGTCGATGTTAAATCGTCGAGGCTTTGTCCATTGTTGCGCGGCGCCGCGGCACCTGTCCGCTATGTGGCTGAACTTACAGAAGGATCTGGACCGGGAGCGCTAGGGCGCAGCTGACAAGCACAAGCGGGAGCCCCTTCTAGAGCTCCCGCTTGTGGGTTTTGCCGAGGCGCTAGGCCGCGGGTAGTCGGCTAAAGCGGTTACGTGCGCGTTTGCGTCAGCATGCGGCCGATCAGGTCGCGCGTGTCCGTACCCTCGCTGTCGATCACTTTGCCGCCCTTGGACTCAATGATCGTCCGCATATCCGCAGCACCGGCCCCGCCGACAGCCCAGGGGATCGCGCCGATTACGTCTGCATAGGCGGAGACCAGTTCCTGAGCGCGATGGGGCGCGGGCGGAATCGTCACGGACAAGCCTACGAACGCCGGTTCTAGCTCCTTCACCGCCGCGCCGAGCCCCGCCGGGGGTGTGCGCGCGCCGAGCACATGGGGTCGATAGCCCCACTCCACGAAGCGGAAGGCCGCCGAGTAGAGGGGCAGGGTGTGATCCTCCTCGGCGAAACACGCCATCACGATCTCCCCGACCGGCCGGGCAGGCCCCATCAGTCGTAGGAGATCCCGGGTCGCCATGTACACGATCTCTGACGCAAGGTGCTCGTGGCCGACGCTGATCAGACCCCGTTCCCAATCACGGCCGATTTCCGCCATCGCAGGGCAGAAAATGCGATCGACGCAGGTGATCGCATCCGTCAGCGTCATCGCAAAGCGGACGTCCCCTTCGATGGCTACCGGGTCCATGCGGCGCGTTCCCTCGACGATACGCTTGGCGACGGCCTCGAAGGGATCGTCCAACGTTTCGAGCGGCGGCGGCTCGGCGGGCGCTGCCACCATCTTGGAGGCGTCCGCAGGCGCCATCCCCGCCGCGCATAGCTCTCGCATGCGCTTGACCTGCTCGACATCCATGTGGCTGTAGAGCCGGTAGCCGGAGGCGGTCCGGAGAGGAATAGGAACGTTATAGCGGCGCTCCCAGGCTCGCAGCGTGGCTTCGGGAACACCCGTGAGCTCGGCGACTGCGTGGATTCGGTAGCGGCCTTGGCCCTTCACGGTGTTCCTTTCCCGCGCAGCTGGAGCTGCACAGGTTTGTTTAGATTGACAGACTCATATGTCTAACCCTTTTACAAACGTTGTTCAACCTCCAGCTGCTCGTGTCGAAAATCTGTTGCACGTTTTGTCTATGGCTTGTACAACCTACTGGTTAGCTTTACGAAGTCCTCGTGGCGCGGGGCGGGAGACGCGATGCTCAGTTTGACCGACGTCACTAAACGATTCGGCAGCACAAAAGCGGTCGATGGCGTCTCGATAGAGATAGAGCGGGGAGAAGTATTCGGGCTGTTGGGCCCCAACGGGGCGGGTAAAACCACAACCCTGCGCATGGCTGTCGGGCTAAACGAGCCTGACAGTGGATCTGTCACTCTGCGTGGGGTTGGCGACCCGCGACACGCGCACGTGAGAACGCGGATCGGCTACGCGCCGCAATCTCTCTGTCTCTATGACGAGCTGACGGCTCGCGAGAACTTGGCGCTGCTGGCCGGTCTGTACGGACTGCGCGGCAAACACGCGAAGCAGCAAGTGCAATGGGCACTCGAGCTCGTGTCGTTGGCTGATCGAGCTGACGAGCGCGCGGGAGCTTATAGCGTGGGTATGAAGCGTCGCCTGACGCTTGCCACGGCGGTCGTCCATGAGCCCGATTTGCTCGTGCTCGACGAGCCCACCGCTGGCGTCGATCCGCAGTCGCGCAACGCCATCTTCGACAACATCCGTCTGCTGCGCGATCGCGGCACGTCGGTGTTGTACACGACGCACTTCATGGAGGAAGCAGAGCTACTCTGCGATCGCGTCGCCATTCTCGACCACGGGCGCGTGATCGCGGTCGACCGAGTCGAAGCCCTGATCGGCGCGGTCGAAGAGCGTCACGCAGCGCAGACGCTCCAGGTTTTGCCACGTGGTCAGCGTCGGCCTCACGTTAGCGCCTTGGAGCAGTTGTTTCTCGACCTCACTGGACGCGAGCTGAGGGACACGTGAGAACGATTTGGCTGTTGGTCGCCAAAGACCTGAGGCTTCTGTTCCGGGATCCACTCGGTGTCATCGTGACCTTCGGCCTACCTTTCGCATTTGCGCTCTTGTTCGGCTTCTTGTTTGCCGAATCGGAGGGCCCGCGCGGCGCGCTGCGCGTTGGGATCGTGGACGAAGAGCAAAGTGCAGTTTCTGCGGGTTACGTCGAGGCCCTCGAGCGCACGCCCGAGTTGACCGCCAGCGCCATGAGCTTGAGCCAAGCCAAGGAGCTGTTGCGGCGCGGCGATGCAGGTGTTTACGTGCGTCTGTCCCGGGGCGAAACCGACGGCATCGGCCGCGTTGAAGTGGTGCATGGGCCGGGCCGGCGCATCGAAGCCAGCGTGTTGCAAGGAGCGCTGTTGCGCGCGGTGGGCGCGATGAGCGAAGGCAAGGGCGCTGAGCTCGGCGTCAGTGGCTTACCCTTTCGCCTGACCACCCATGCAGCCGAAGTAGCGGCACGTAAGCAAGGACCGTTCGATGCGTCGCTGCCGCTGGGCATGGTGTGGGGCATCGTTTGCTGCGCTTCCATCTTCGGCGTGAGTCTGGTGGTGGAACGTCAGCGTCGAACTCTCGAGCGCCTGCGCACGGCACCGCTGTCGACCTTCCATCTACTCGCGTCCAAGGCGATCGCTTGCTGCATTTCAATCATGGCGGTGCAGACGGCCTTGATGGTGGCCGGAGCGCTCTGGTTTGACGTACAAGCCGAGTCGCCCTTACTGTTTCTGATCGCTACCTTGTGCACCGGCGTAGCTTTTGGTGGGTTGATGCTGGCGCTCGCGGTGGTGAGTCCGACCGAACGCGCCGCCACGGGTATCGGCTGGGGCGCACTGACGCTGCTCGCGATGGTCGGCGGTGGCACGATCCCGTTGACCGCGATGCCGCCGTGGCTTGAGTCACTCAGTCGCGTGAGCCCCTTTAGCTGGGCGGTTACTGCTGTGGAAGGCTCGATTTGGCGCGGGTTTTCGGCAGCGGAGATGCTGGCGCCCTGCGCGTCGCTGCTCGCGATGGGCGCTTTCTTCTTCGTCGTCGGCAACCTGGCGTTCCGCGACGACTGACACCGCGTTTCGTTCCTTACCTTCTTACTTTGCTGCCTTTTCGCAAAGGACATGACGATGCAGACGTGGCTTCCGATCGCGATCATGGTGCTTGGCTCAAGCCTGTTTTTGTGGCGTCTGCGCACGGCACGCTCTGAGACGCCTGCTGCGCCCGCGCTAGCCGCCCAGCGGGTATCGATCATCGTGCCTGCGCGCAATGAGGCGCACAACCTGCCCACGCTGCTCACTTCCCTCAACGCGCTTCAGCCCGCGCCGCTCGAAGTCATCGTCGTGGATGACCACTCGAGCGACGGTACGGCCGAGATCGCACGCTCGTATGGCGCGCGCGTCGTGCGTCCTGCGCCCATCCCTGAGGGTTGGATCGGAAAAAGTTGGGCTTGCTGGGCTGGCGTGCAGGAAGCCCGCGGCGAATTCGTGTTGTTCACGGACGCCGATACGCAGCATGCGCCCGACTCGCTCGTGCGCAGTTTGGGGGCGCTGATCAACGACGGTGCAGGCCTCGTGTCCGTGATCCCAACCCATCGCGTGGTGGCATTCTGGGAGAAGCTGCAGGGCGTGTTTCAGTTGCTGTTGCTCGTGGCTACGCGCGCAGGCGCCCGAGATCAACCGGGTAGCGGCGAGCGACGCTTTGCGATCGGTCAATACTTACTGTTTCGCCGCAGCGTGTATGACGCGGTAGGTGGACATAAAGCGGTCGCCAATCGTTTGGCCGAGGACTTGGCGCTGGCCCGTGTGGTAGCGGACGCGGGGCACGGTGTGCGCGTTTTGTTTGCGCCAGGCGCGATGCAAGTGCGCATGTACCCCGAGGGGTTGTCCGCGTTTTTCGCAGGCTGGCGGCGCAGCTTTCGGGATGGCGTAGGCTCGGTTGGCGTGCGCGCCGTGCTCGAGATTGTGATGGTGAACGGTTGGTTGCTCGGCATCCCCCTTTGGATGGCAACTTCCGCGATCGCGGGACACTGGCTACTCGTGCTTTCGTGGGCCGCAGCCTACTGTCTGACCGCATGGGTGATTTCGCGAGAGCAGCGCAACTACGGACCATTTCCTGGCTGGACGGCGTTGTGTTATCCCGCCTTCGTGATGTTGTTCGTGATGGTCTCGTGTGCATCGCTGCTCGATACGCTGCGCGGTGCGCCCGTGATCTGGCGCGGTCGCAGCATCCAACTCGCGCGATGAGGCATGCTCGCGCGCCGGCGCTCGCGGTAGCCATGGCGCTGGCGGCGATCGCAGGCTCTCTTGGCTTTCTGCTCGCGCTGCCAAGCCACGCACGGGCCTACGGGGAGCCTGTAGGCATGCTGCTCGAGCCTACCTACGCGCTGCCGTTTCCCGTGTTCCTGAAAGGGGGCGAGTCACCGGTCGACGGCAAGGCAACGAGCTTTCCCGCGACGCTCGAAGCCAGCATCAATCTTCACGTGCCCCTCACAAGCTCGCTGCATGAGCTCGATCAACGCGACGGATTTGCGCACGCCTTTGTGTTCATCCCGCGTGTGGACCTGCGCCATGGCCTTGGCACCTCATTTCCCATTCGCACCCCGGGCTTCTATCCGACCGTACGTTTTCAGTTCTTTCATCAGTCCCATTTACGGCCGAATCTGCGCCGCCGCTGGCTGGGCGAGTTGCTCGTCGCGCATCATTCAAATGGTCAGGATGGTTGTTTTTATCGCGATCAGATCGATCCCTCCAACGCGCGCTGCCGCTTTGCAGACGGTAAGGAGCGCGTGGGCGCACCGCTCAATCACGTAGATGGAAGCTTTGCCACCAATGAGCTCGGACTCCGAGCCGGCGCAGACTTTCTGCTCGGCGCGCCTGAGAGCGCTTTGTCGATCACCAGTCTGTTCGGTCTCGTCCTGTTTCGGCCGACCCAGGGCGGCATCGATCCCGAGATCGAGGCGCTCTACGGCATCGGACGCGTCGAGGCGCAGCTACGCGTGGGCAAACGGGTGTGGTCGCACAGTGCAGCCCGCTCCGAAGTCGGCGCGCGTTTGCGCATCGATGCGCGGGTTGGCAAACGCACGATCGAAAACCCCGTCGGCGTCCTGGTCGATGGCTTTTGGAGCTTCGAGACCCTGCGCGACTGGGGACCGTTTGTGCGCGCTTACTGGGGCGGCGACTACTACAACGTGCGCTTCGATGCACGCAGCATGATCCTGGGGCTCGGCATGATGTGGGAAGCCTGAGCCGCAAGCCAGCTGGGGGCGCTGGGGAAACGCGCCGAGCGCGCAGCAACGCGGTGCTGGGCGGGCGCCTGGGTGCGTTTTATGCACGCCGCGCGAGCTTGGCGACTAGCTCCACGTGCGGAGTCTGCGGTAGCGTATCGAAGGCGCGCATCTCAACGAGCTCGTAGCGCTCGCTCAAGCGCTTGAGGTCGCGCGCCAGGGCCTCGGGACCGCAGCTCATGATGTGCAGGCGCGCTGCGCCAAGCTCGTTCAAAAGCGTGCATACACGCTCTCCTAACCCCTGGCGGGGTGGGTTCGCGATGACCAGGTCCGGGATCCAATCTGAGTGTTGCGCACGATACTCAGCCAGAAACAGATCGACGTTTTTGGGCTCGACGCCCAAGGCGCGCGCGCTTTCTGCGTAGGCCTCGCAGGGGATAACCTCGCGTTGGGTCTTGCGCAGCACACGCGTGGTCAGACCGACGCCCGCGTAGAGGTCGAATGCCAGCTCGCCGGCGGGGGCATCGAGCAGCGCGCGATAGGCGAGGGCCGCTACCTCCGGGTTGGGCTGCAAAAAGCCGAGGGCCCCAGCGCCGATGCGTTCGTCCAAGATATCGAGCTCAAGCTCGCTTGCACCGCGCAGCAGACTCGGTTCCGTGCCGCGGATCGTGTTGGTGCGACTTCCCTGCACGCTGTGCAGAATGCCAGCAAGGTTCGGTAAGACCGAAGGCAACTCTAGCGCGGCGCGGCTCACCTCGTGCGCGGTGATCAAGGTGACGATCGTGTGCTCGCCGTCGGTCTTGGCCCAGACATAACGCAGGTCGCCTTCGCCCTTGACCTCGTCATAGGCGGAAATGCCGAGCGCGCTCGCTTGCTCAGCGACGTCAGCAAAAGCCGCGCTGATCAGCGGATGGTCCACCAGGCAATTCCACATTGGGGCGGGGCGATGGGAGCCGCGGGCATAGCTGCCGAGACGAATCTTACCTTTTGCGCCGAACACGACGCGCTTGGCCGAATGGCGGTAACCGAGGGACTTTGCGCCGCTTTCGACTTCAGAAACGACGATTCCGAAGTTGTCTGCCAGCATACGTTGCTTGAGACCGCGTTGCGCTGCTTCGTCGAGCTCCATCAGCGCGCAGCCCGTGCATGCGCCGCCGTGGGCCACATGTGAATGACACGGAACCGGTCGCCGACCTGGGTGGGGCACGAGAATCGACTGCACCGAAGCGTGAGCCTTCGCATGCTGTCGCGAGAGATGCTCGAGCCGCGCACGCACGCGCTCGCCGGGAAAAGCACCGGAGATCGAGACCGCGCGCTCTTCAAGCTGCGCGACTCCCTCGCCTTCAAGTGTGAGCCCTACAATGTCGACTTCGTGGAGATCCCCGCGTTTCACGTGGGCAGGCTTACGGGTTCGCACCGAATCTGCAACCAGCGGCTATGCAACCAGCGGTGTCCTATCGACCTGCTAAGGTGCCAGCGATGTCTACGCTCACCCAGCTGCGGCAAAAGGGGCGTCCTGCCTCCTCCGAGCTAAAAGCCTTCTTGCCGACTACACGCGAGGAGATGCAGGCCCGCGGCTGGGATGCCCTCGATATCCTGATCATCAACGGCGACGCCTACGTCGATCATCCGGCCTTCGGCGGCGCGCTGATCGGACGGTTTCTCGAAGCCCGTGGTTTTCGCGTCGGCATGATCGCCCAGCCACGCTGGGAGGCGCCCGAAGACATCCAGCGCATGGGTATGCCGCGGCTGATGGTGGGCATCACGGCCGGCAACCTCGACAGCATGTTGAACAAGCTCACCGCACAGAAGAAGGTGCGCTCGGAGGACCAGTACTCGCCCGGCGGCATGACAGGCGCGCGTCCCAATCGCGCCACCATCGTTTATGCGAACTTGGCGCGTCGGGCTTTTCCTGGCGTCCCGATCGTGATCGGCGGCATCGAAGCATCCCTGCGTCGCATCGCGCACTTCGACTACTGGAGTGAGCAGGTCAAGCGCGGGATCCTGTTCGATTCCAAAGCCGACATGGTCATTTTCGGCATGGGCGAACGCCCCGTTTGGGAAGTGGCCGAGCGCTTGAAGGGCGGAGACCGCATCGAGCAGATCCGGGATGTGCGCGGCACAGGCTACGTGCTGAAAAAGGGCGAATGGGAAGACTTGTCGCTCAGCCGTTACGTGACAGACGGTAAGCCTGTGCGCCTTCCGAGCTACGAGCAGGTAAGCCTCGATAGCGACGAGGGGCGCACGCAGTTCAGCGAGATGACGCGAGCCTTTCAGCTCGAAACCAATCCCGGCAATGGGCGTCCGATTGTGCAGCCCCACGGCGCGACCGCGCTCTATCTCAACCCGCCGGCGCAGCCGCTCGACACCAACTTGATGGACGAGCTTTACGATCTGCCGTTTCAGCGCCGTAAGCACTTTAGCTACGAAGGCGACATTCCCGCGTTCGAGGTAGTCAAACACTCCATCGTCACCATGCGCGGCTGTTTCGGGGGTTGCAGCTTCTGTTCGATTACGGAACACGAAGGCCGCGTGATCCAATCGCGCTCTGCCGAAAGCGTGTTGCGCGAAGTCCGCGCGCTGCGTCGCATGGATGACTTTCACGGCACGATAAGCGACGTCGGCGGCCCGACCGCGAACATGTACCAGATGAAGTGCCGCGAGGAGAAGATCGAGAAGTCCTGTCGTCGCTTATCCTGCGTACATCCGGGGGTGTGCGAGAACCTGGTGACCGATCACAAGCCGCTCGTCGATCTGCTGCGTAAGGTGCGAGACGAAGCCGGCGTGAAGAAAGTCTTCATCGCCTCCGGTGTGCGTTACGACCTGGCCGAACGCAGCCCGGAGTTCGTCGAAGAGCTTGCGCGTCACCACACGGGTGGTCAGCTGTCGGTTGCACCTGAGCATGTGGATCCGGAAGTGCTCGACAAGATGAAGAAGCCCGGCGTCGAGACCTACGAGCGCTTTGCAGACATGTTCGCCTGCGCCAGCGACAAGGCAGGTAAAGAGCAGCACCTAATCCCCTATTACATCTCGGGCCATCCTGGCTCGAGCTTGAGCGCGATGATCGATCTGGCGCTCTACCTCAAGCAAAAGGGGCTCAGGCCACGTCAGGTGCAGGACTTCATTCCGACGCCGATGTCGATGGCCACGAGCATGTACTACACGGGGCGCGATCCATTTTCGCGTGCCGATGTCTACACCGCTAAAACCTTGCGCGAAAAGCGCATGCAGAAAGCGCTGCTTCAGTACTGGGATACAGCGCAACACGACCTGGCGCGCGAGGCCCTGAAAGAAGCAGGGCGCACGGATTTGATCGGGTCGAAAGCGCATCAGTTGGTGCCGCCTGAGCATGGGCCTGGCTCCCTGTCGATCCATGCGTTCAAGCGGCCGGCGTCACGGCCCCAGGGGCGTATGGGCCAGCGCGGCGCAGGGGCCGATCGCACCCGCAGCAAAGGACGCTGAGCTGCCCGGCTACGCGACCCAGGTAATCGCGGGGGCCGGATCGAGATAATGACCGTTCGCGTCGGCCACCAGATAGGCGCCGAGCCCGGCTTTACGCAGGCCTCCGAGCACAGCGTACACCTGTAGCCTGGCGTTCTCTTCGCCTGGGTTTTCTCCGGGCCAGCCAGCGGCGAACAGCGAGCTTGCCGTTTGCGCAATATTGGGCGCGGCGCTCGCACGCAGCCCGAGGTGCACAAGAATGCGGCGCATCGCACCACGCTCCGAAGCATCCGTACGATCGGCCATCGGTGGCAGGAACCAGCGCGCATGAAACGGCAAGCGCAGACTCTGACGCGGTGCTGCGCTAACCGGAGTATGGGCCGCCAACATGAGCTCGGTGAAGCGTAGCGCGGTCACGAGCTCATGACGCCCCGGAAACGGTAAGGTAGGGGCGCTGCGCGAGATCGCCATGCGCGCCGCGTGCAGCGATGCGCGCGCGGCCAACAGATGCTCGTTTTCCGCTTCGCTCTGCTGTGCGCTGCGAGCTTCGCGCACGCGTGCGAGCTGACATAGAATTCGCGACAATGCTGCTAGCTCGAGGCCTGACGTGTCCCCGGCTGCACGCAGTTTTTCCATCGCGTCAGCCTGCTGTAGCGCGACCTGTTCCGCACTTTCGTCGAGCAGACTGTCGAGACTGGCGCACCATAGCTCGGCGCGCATCGCAGTACGCTGCACCCCGGTTGCGGCTGCGGCATTCGTCACACTCTTGAACAGGGAGCGCGCGGTCTCGATGTCTCCGAGCTCCGCGCTGGCGGTGGCGAGTAGAGATGTGGCTGTGGCCAGGGTGCTGGTGTCGCCGACCGCGCGCAACAGAGGACGCGCTGCCTCAAGAAAACCGCGTGCCAGGTCGAGCTGGGCGCGTGCGTGGTAGACCGTGCCTTGCACCACGAGGCACAGTCCTTCCATGGCGCGATCACCAAACGTGCGGTGCAGCGCGCGCGCACGCTCGGCGCTTTCGCTTGCACGTTCGAGCTCGCCCCGCTCTAGATGAGCTTGGGCAAGTCGCGTCAGCACGATCCCTTCAAAACGCAGGTTTTGGACGCTGCGATGCAGTGCCAGCGCGCGCTCGTATAGCGCGATCGCCTCGTCCGGCTTTTTCTCGGCGTGGCGCACTAACGATTTCACGCCCAAGGCAATGCCCTGCAAGCGCGCGTGTCCGGTCGCCTCCGCGATGCGCAGGGAGCGCTCGATGCTGGCGCTCGCAACCGTAAGGTCCCCGGCAATCAGCGCTACGAACGCCGCTGTCATCGCGACTCTGCTCGCGTCGTCACTCTTCGAGTACGGCGGCTCGCGCATCAGGCGCTCTGCTTCCGCCAAATCGGTGCGCGCCTGATCGATCTGCCCAATGCGTGCTCTTACGACGGCTCGCACACAGCGCGCTTCGCTGAGGATCGCCGGATCGACGGCGTCCGCTTCTGGGCTCGACAGCCAGGCATCGAGCTGCGCAAGATTGGCGTCGACCGGGCCGTGGGAGCTAAGCACGTGATCGTGGATGCACAGGGCGCGCAAAGCCGGAGTGACCGAACCCGACGGCAGCGGGTCACCGGCAATGATCGCCATCAGCTCAGGTTGCATGCGGATGAGCTCGAGGATCGCTGCGGGCCCGGTGGGGCCTTCTAGCTCGTTGGACCTGAGCGCACCGCGCTCCACGAAGAATAGCGAGTGCCTGCGCAGCGTCGCGCGCTCCGGATCCAAAACAGCGAGTTTGACGCTTGCGTGCGCGCGAACCTGAGCGTGCAGGCCCCAGCGTGCGTCGCCACCGCTTGCAATCGTGCGCTGCATGAGCCGCCGCTGACAGAGCTTCTCAAGCGCCGCTTGGATCGCGGAACTGTCGGGCAGCACGATCACGCTCGAGAGTGCGTCGTGATCGAAGCTCGCGGCGAACACACTGCACTGAGCCAAGACGAGTCGTTCGGTCTTGCTGAGTAGCGACCACACAAGATCAAGCAGGGCCTCAAGTACGTCCCGTGGATCTCTCAAACCGCCCTCGAGACGCACTGCGTTTGGCAGACGCTCCAGCAAGGCAAACGGCGTCAGGCGATCCGAATGGGCCGCTGTGATCTCGATCGCCAGCGGCAAGCCTCCGAGCGCGCGCAACAGGCGCACAAGCTCAGGATCGGACGTGCGCGGAAGCTTGCGCGGCTCGGTGCCGCGCGTGATGTGCCAAAGCCGGACGGCGTCACTGATGACTCGCTCGCTTACGTCAGAGGGTAAGGCGAGCGGCTGCACGGCCAGCGCCGTTTCCTGGTCGATGCTTAAGGGAGCATGAGCCGTCAGTAAAAAGTGCGTTTCTGGGGAGAGTTTGAGCCATCGCGACAGCACGCTGCGCAGCACCTCGTGCACGCCATCGACGGCATCGAGTACCAGCGTTGTTGGGCCCAGTTCGCGCAGCGCCTCGCCCAGCACATGGGAAGGGTCGCGTCCCGTGGCTGGCGGAGCTCCGATCCGGCTTGCAAGCAAAGCCAATGCGTCGGGCAAGCTGCGGCAGTGTTCGAGATCGACCGCGATCGCACGACGATCAGCGGTTACCGCATGCAAATGCTCGCTTGCCATGCGCGACTTCCCCACGCCGGCCCCGCCGTGCAACGTGATCAAGCGCGATCGACTCTCGAAAGCTTCGTTCAGACTGACGAGGTCTCGGTGTCGTCCGACAAAGCGATGGGGGTCAGCGAGCGGCAGCATGCAAGAGGTCCATTGTGAGGGAGTCAGGACCTCGATCAAGTTGGCGAGAACTGTCGCGCGCGAGTTTTCCAGCCTTGCCGCAGTACGCTGCGGCTCCTCCACACCGCCGAGTACTCTGCGGGCACCTTCGCACCGTTCGCGGCTTCGACGAGCGGGACTACGTGAGAGCCGTCACGTTTGTGCGGGTTCTTTTCCGGGCTTTGCTGTGCGTGACCCCGTGTTGCGCCAGCCGTTGACCGTGTAGGCTCGCGACCTATGTCCCAGCACCGCACTGCACCGGATCACAACGAAACCGGCTGGCCCAAGGGCATCCCCTACATCATCGGCAATGAGGGATGCGAGCGCTTCAGCTTCTACGGGATGAAGGCGATCCTCTTCGTCTACATCAGCTATCTGCTTCAGCAGACCGGCATCGTCGGGGAGCTCGCCGAGAAGCAAGCGACCGGCGTCGTCCATACCTTCGTCGCGGGCGTGTACGCGCTACCGATGATCGGCGCGCTGATCGCAGATCGACTGCTCGGCAAGTACCCGACGATTCTCGTTCTCTCGCTCGTGTACTGCATGGGACACGCGTGCCTTGCAATTTTCGAGGGCAACGTGAGCGGCTCGATGACGGGCTTGGTTTTGATCGCGGTCGGCTCGGGCGGGATCAAGCCCTGCGTCTCGGCGCACGTTGGCGACCAGTTCGGCCGCGGCAACTGGAGCAAGGTCGAGCGCGTCTATCAGGCGTTTTATTTCATCATCAACTTCGGCTCGATGTTCGCGACGCTGCTCGTGCCCTGGCTGATGGAGCACTACGGTTTTGGCGTCGCCTTCGGCGTGCCTGGCGTGTTGATGTTCCTTGCGACAGTCGCCTTCTGGATGGGCCGCAAGGTTTTCGTGCACGTTCCCCCCGTTCCCGGTGGCAAGTTGGGTTTGATCGACACGGCAAGTGGCATCTTACTGTTCTTAACGATCGCCCTGCCGATGTTCGGCTCGGGTTTCAGCGAAAGCTACGCGGAGCTCAGCTGGTTCACGAAGATCGGTATGTCTGTCGCTTGCCTCGTGGCTGGTTTGCTCGTTTTCGCCTATCGCCAGTCGCTGCGGCCCGATGATGGCTTTCTCGCGGTACTGATCTACGCGCTGCGTGCGCGTTTCACGGGGCACGAGCTTGCGCCCTTGCCCGGCGCCGCAGGCGATCACGTGGGTGCAGTCGGCGCCGACGTGGCCGGTAATCTTCGCAGCCATCCGTTCTGGGGGCCGGCCGCGCGACGTTTCGGTCAAGAAGCGGCGGAGGGGCCGCCGGCCGTGCTCAGCATAATCACCGTGTTCGCCATGGTCAGCGTGTTTTGGGCTTTGTTCGACCAGCACGCCTCGAGTTGGGTCGCGCAAGCCCAAGACATGGACCGCCACATCTTCGGCATCCAGATCATGCCCTCGCAGATCTCGGCAGCGAACCCCGCGATGGTGATGGTCCTGGTCCCGCTGATGGGCGTACTCATCTACCCGAGCATCGAGAAGTTTCTGGGTTTCAAAATGACGCCCCTGCGCCGCATGTCCATCGGCATGTTCTTGGCGTCGGCCTCGTTCGCAGTCGTGGCCGTGGCGCAGCAGCGCATCGACGCGGGTGAAAGCGTTCACATCAGTTGGCAGCTCGCGGCCTACCTGATCATCACAACCGCTGAGGTCATGGTCTCGGTGACGGGCCTCGAGTTCGCCTACACCCAAGCGCCACGCCGCATGAAGTCCCTGTTGATGGGTTTTTGGCTGCTGGCCGTTTCGTTTGGCAACATTTTGGTCGCTTTGCTCGCCGGCTTCGAGAATCTACCGCGCGCGCAGTTCTTTTGGACGTTTGCCGGCCTGATGGTCATCGCAGCAGCTGTTTTCGCCGTCCGTGCCTCCTTTTATCAATACAAGACCTACACGCAGTGAGGCTCAGGCCATCGTTCTCGCCGTCGGTACGCTAAGTACAGGTCCCCAGAAGTAGGTGATCACTAGGGCTGCCAGGACGTTTTCTCCACGTGGGCGTGAGCGTTGTCCTGGTCGTGAGCCTTGACGGCGACGGCGACGGGAGCAACTTCGGTCGGCCTTGGCCGATACCTTGGTATGC
>JBBSJC010000035.1:0-26728 GCA_038257655.1 Polyangiales bacterium
ATCCGTCGGTGGCGATGCCGCTAACGAACCTGGGGCATGCTTCGCTCGAGTCGTGGCACTACGCAGACGCGCTCCGTTACTTTGAGCGAGCGCTCGCCCTCGACGAGTCGACGCTCGGAAAGGTGCACCCGTTCGTCGCGCAGAGTCGCGCGTCCATCGCACGAGTCCTCGCAGGCCTTGGCCGCGCCGAGGAAGCCCGGACGTACTACAGGCAGGCCCGGGCGATGGCAGTCGAGACATTAGGCCCCGACCACAACGCCCTGAACAGCTTCGACCTGCTGGCTGCGGACACGGAGCTCGACCTCGGAGACGCCGCCGCGGCACGAAGCATCGCGAGGCCAATCTACGAAAAGCTCGTCTCGAGCGGCAGCCCGGAAGACGCTCTGAACCTCGCGGACGTTGCGCTCATCTGGGGTGAGACGGAGCTCTTGTTGGGAGAGCCGCAGATGGCCCTCAAACCCCTCGAGAAGGCTCGCGACCTGCGCACGAAACTGCTCGGAGAAGATCATTGGCGCACCGTGGAGGCGGCCACCCGCCTGGCAGAGGCCCATCTCTCTCTGCAGGATGCCGACGCGGCGCTTGCGGAGCTCCCGCGTCTCGTGCAGGTCCTCGAGACCTCTGGAGCCGCCGCGCACCAGCTAGCGAGAGCTCGGTTCGCGCTGGCACGGGCATTGGTGTCAGTCGGTGGACAAAGAGCAAAGCCTGCCAACGGCCTAGCGAGCAAAGCCCGCGCCGAGTTCGTCCGTATTGGCGACGGGGCCCGGAAGCCTCTCGAACAAGTCGATCGTTGGCTTGCCCTCAACGATCCGAGCACAAGTCCAGGCATTGTCGCAGAGCCGCAGCGAGTAGGATTTTCAAACGCGAGCGCGCCCTGAAACGAGCAGCTCGAGTCTTACGCTCTCGATTTCAACTCGAGTCTTACGCTCTCGATTTCAACTCGAGTCTTACGCTCTCGATTTCAACTCGAGTCTTACGCTCTCGATTCCGTGCGTCTGCTCAAAGCGAAGCGCTCCGTCGGTGACTTCGAGAGGGCCGAGGTCGCGTTCTAGGGCATCGCAGCGGAAGGCACTAGTAATCTCGTAACCTGCCATAGATAAGGTTACCTTTTTCTCTGGTGGCTGTGGGGCGAGCAGACGCACGATATATCCCAGTCCGTTGGAGGCACGCTTGAAGGCTGTGGCGGTGACGCGATCATCATCGACCGTAAGCTGCTCGATAATATGTCGCTTGGCGAGCTGCTCGTGTCCGTGGGTGGCGGCGTGGGCGAGCGCCGGCAGGTGGTTGCGCCTCCAATCGCCGTGGCGCGTAAAGGTCAGTGCGAGTTCCTGCTTATGCGCCCCGCGTTCGCGGCCAGCAGCGGGAAATCCAAGCAATGGTAATACGCCCCAAGCGCGCTCTAGTCTGGCGGTTCGCTGCACTACCTGGGAAATCGAGCCCTGCGCATCGAAGGAGACCGACGCTGTGCCGCGTGGGAAGAGCACGAAGCCTCGCTGCGACTCCGTATCGGTCCAATGCACGAAGCTTTGGACCGGCCAAAAGGTCGGACTGTAATGTCGGGTGCTGGCGCGCGTCACTACGCCGCCTGCGCAGCCCATGCTCGCGCTTGCCGTCAACCAGGGCAGCTGAAAGCGAGCGCTGACGGTGCGATCGTCCTCCGCATCTCCACAAGCGGATAGCCACAGAAAGCGCGAGCCGCGGCCCAGGCGACAGGTGCGAACATAAACATGACCCTCGAGCACGCACGTTAGGCTCACGCTCAGTGCCTCGCCCGCAGTGTCGCAATCCACCTGCGCACGTCGCTCGCTGGCTAAGTTCAGACGCGAGTACCGTCCACCGCGGAACTCATGGCCCATGCGCCAGAGCCCTCCACCGTCGTGATCTACCGTAAGGTCAAGGGAGCCCGCCCCCAGCAGGGTCTCGCCATGTTCGAGGTCGCGCACCTCGCGAATCGTGCCGCCCCGCGCTTCGTCAAAGCCTACTGCGAGCAGGCCGTTGTCCACCCAGAGCACGGACCCCTCGCGCATCACGGTAAGGCCAGGCCCCCGCGGGACGGGCTCAGCGCGCATCGACGTGGCAGGCGCGCTCGAAGCCTCATCGAGCGCCGCATGGGCGTCCCTGAGCAGAGGGCGCTGTTCGTTGAAAAACACGCGATCTGGCGAGGTACCAGTTACAAAATCGTGATGGTTGCTAAATGCGACGGCGTGCCATATGTCGCTGAGCAAGCTTGGGGAAGGCGCGTTGCTAGGGATGGACTCAGGGATGGACTCAAGCCGCTTCGGACCGTCAGCTACCGCTTCCTCCGGCTTTGCGTGCTGCAGTGCACCTCTCGCTTCGAGTTGCGTTACCCGCTCCACCAGCTCCCAATGACTTCGTTTGAGCTGCGGCCGAGACGCATAAAAACCCATCCAATACGGATTTGGGTCGAGCGAAAGCGCTGGTAGATCTGCGCTGCGACAGGCCACTAGATCGAAGTAATCGTCGAGGCCCGCGTTGAGGACGAAGGTACCCGTATCCGCGTACGCCGTACCATTGTATTCACGAATGAGTCCGCTCAGATCAACAAGAGGGGACACGAAGTCAAAGCCGATCGGACAAAACAGATAGGGCGTGCGTGAGAGCGGCGTGAGCTGCGCGGCGAGATGGTCAATCTGTTTGACCACATGAGAGGTGGAACGGGCGCTTTTCGCCAGAGGCAAGCCCATCCAGCGTGTCAGACCGACATGACCGAGCAGATCTCCCTGGCCGTAACCAAAAGCGTTCCAGTGGCAAAGTACCTCGCTTTGATCGCGCGCCTGCCAGCGAAAGCTCAGCGAGCGTTCGTCTCGAAGCAGTCTTTCGGCGCTCGAGCCGCGCAGAGGGTAGTCGCCTGCATCGCGATAGTCCGTCCCAGGGAAATACATGCCATCGATGCGCGTGATGCCGGCATACGGAACCGACACGGCTCGCAGCAGACTGGGCAAGCTCGGACTATGGCCGAAGTTGTCGGGAAAGTAGGCCACGCGTGCGGTTTGAGTCACGCCGACGCTGCGCAGCCATTCCGCACCCAACAAGTAATCTCGGAGCAAACCTTCCACCGGTGTAACCAGGGTATCGGGCGAGCTTATCGCACCGCCGATCAGGCGCAGACGGCGTTCGTTGAGCATCTGTCGCAACAGTCCGCGATTCTTTTCGCGACGTAGGTAGTACATGCGCAAAAAGAACACAGACTCTACCGAGTACACACGAGCCGGATCAGCCGCGAGTGCGGCTAGCGCCTGATCCAAAATCTTCTCGACGCGCGCGCGGTAGTACTCATCGGATGTCAACAACCAGTTCGGATCCCAATGACTCGATTCTCCGAGCACGAGCACGCGCGACGCGTCCTGTGGAATACCGAGCCGTTTACGCAGCTCTGCTTCGCGCGCAGTCGAGCTAGGCGCTTTGCGGGCGCGAAGAGCCGGCTGCTCTTGCGCGTTCGGTTGAAACAGCTCGCTCATAAGCATCTCGTAAGAAAGACGATGCGGCCTGCCTGCGCCGCACCGTTTCTTGAATCAAAGGCCGGGCCCTTACAGGCGCGCGGGCATCGGCGGGGTCGCTGTTGCCCGACGTGCCGCATCACAGCTGCCGGGGGTCGGGGTTCTGCATACCAATGTTGTACACAGAGTTACGTGGCCCCCCCAAGAGTCAGGCTCTGCCAAACTAGCATCTTCTGTGGCCACCACTATTTGAATCTGAGTGGCGCGGCGTGGCGGTACCCACCACTTCACCCGATGCCGCGCGGGCGATCCAGGTCAGGTCGACTGGCATGTGCCAGCTGAGGTTGCGCTCGAAGAAGGAGGTAAGGTCGCTTGCGCGCGTGCCGAAGCGCGGATGCATGAATGCGTAGGCGGGATTGTCGGCGAATGAGTCGGCAAGCAAGCGAGCCGTCGCGGGGATGTCGGAGTCGCGCAGCTTGTCGAGCTGAAAGGTTTGGCCGAGGTCGATCGAAGGGGTAGACGGCATCGGCAAGAGCGTAGCGACACCATCTCACCGTGCCATCCTCGGGTATCGACGCCCATGAGCTTGGTAAGCTCGAAGCTTAGGTCGCGCAGGCTGCACTCACCCAGTTTGCACATGGTAAGGTCCGAGCGGATGAATCGACATTCGCAAAGTAAGCAGTCCACAAGCTGCATCTCCAATCCCGGTACGAGCACCCTCGCCGACCCTCGTTCGCCGCCCCCTGGGGGCTCGCGCCAACCCGCTCCTCCCCCAACTATCCCTCCTTCTAGGGCACTCGTTGTGACTTGAGTTACAGCAAAAACCGCACACAACGTACTTTTGTCTAGATTCGCGCACATTGTTGCTTGGCTCCGGCACCTGGTACCTGCACATTCCGGCATGTCCTTGGTATCGAGATTCCAAAACGCGAACGTTCTGAGCGGGTTCGTGCGCTTCGATCCCACTGAAGCAGCCACGGACCTGCCATCCGCCGAAGCTCCAGACTGGTCGCGCGAGACCTGCGACTATTCGCAGTGGCATCCATCGCGGCAGCTGCTGCGCACGCTCCGTGACTACCAGCGGCATCGCGCCACAGGCAGGTCCCTGGGGCTGCTGCTGAGCAAGCTCGCAGTGCTTCGTCACCGCTTCTGGTCGGCCGTGACTGGTGCGGATATCCCGATTCATGCGCGCATCATGGGCGGCCTCCTGCTCCCCCATCCTAACGGCGTGGTGGTGCATCCCGACGCGGTCATCGGTCCCAATTGTTTGCTCTTTCAGCAGGTCACGGTCGGGACGGGACCTCGCCCCGGTGTGCCCACGTTGGGCGGGCACGTGGACGTGGGACCCGGTGCCAAAATTTTGGGCGGCGTGTTCATAGGCGACCACGCGATCATCGGAGCGAACGCAGTCGTGCTCAACGACGTGCCTGCAGGAGCAGTTGCCGTCGGTATACCGGCGGTTGTAACTGGTCAGCGCTGGGAGCAGCGCCTGAGCCGGGTGCCGCCCTTACCTCGTGCAGGCGCATAGACCTGTCTAAGGTGGCAAAGCCCTCCCGCGGAGCCGGCGAACGGTAAGGGCTGGGGGCCGAGCTCGGCTCCGATGGCGCCTCCGCGCCGCGGGTTGGCGGTAAGTCGCCTGCTGCACGCGCCTGTCGTATGACGGGGCCGTGATTCACGGCGGGATATTGCGGCGGCTGTCCCCGCTCGCGGCGGCAGGCATGATCAGCTGCCTGTCGTGCAGCGCGGCCGCGCAGGGAGACGCGGGCGCCGAAGCCGGCCGAGACGAGTCACCCAACCACGCGGCTCCCGCTTCCGATGGCGGCTCGACGGTGCACTCAATCGCCAATGGCGACGCTGGGGCCAAGACCGATGGGGGTGTCAGCGACGGCGGCCGCTCCGCAGCAGATTCGGGGTCTCCGCCGCTTCGCGCTAGGCCACTGAGCCTGCCGCCGGTGGAGCCCGACCCGGATATCGCCCCGGTGGTTTTCGGGCGCGAGGCTGTCCAAGAAGAATCGAAGCCGATCGCCAACGACGATCGCCCGGTCGTCGCGATCAAGACCCTATTGGGCCTGCTCGCCCTGCTTGCCCTTGCGTATCTGGGCGGGCATCCGCGCGTGCAGATGCTCGAGCGCAAGCTCGGGGTCTCCCAGGTGATCACGGCGGGCTTCCCGTTCGTGCTGCTGGGACTGATTGCGCGCTCGCCCAGCGTGGGGCTGCTCAATGACGCACTGCTCGCTGACATTAGTCCGATTTTGCGCATCGGCCTCGGTTGCATCGGGTTTGTCGCGGGTTTCCGCTTCACCGCCCAGTTTCGCGCCGCGCCAAGCGCCGATTTAGTGCGCGTCGCGGCGCTGGGCACCGCGCTGCCGTTCGCCATCGTCGCCTTGTGCTCGGGGTTGCTGCTGCTTTTCTTCTCGCCGGGCGGCATCAGTGCTCGGGCCCTGCACGATCCGGTGTTCATTCGAGATGCGGTCATCCTTGGTACCGCCGGCGCCATGACGGCCAAGACGAGCACAGAGATATTTCGCGCCGATGACAGCGAGCGCATTCTGGCGCGGATTCTGCGTCTCGAAGAGCTTGCGGGAATCATCGGGCTGATGGTCGTGGCGGCTTACTTCCGGCCTCGAGTGGCCGTGACCTGGCAGCTGCCCGGTACAGCCTGGCTACTGTTGACGATAGGCCTGGGCACCACGCTGGGCCTGGTTGCGTACTTCGTGTTTAGACGGCCGCAAGAGGGCCCTGAGTTCGTGGTGCTGACACTCGGCACGATCGGCTTCAGCGCAGGCATTGCGGGTTACCTCAGGCTCTCGCCGGTCGTCGTGGCCTTTATCGCAGGCGCTTGTTTGGCTCTGCTTCCGCTGCCCAATCAAGAGCGTATTCGCTCAGCGCTCAAGCGCGTCGAGCGTCCGACCTACCTATTGTCACTGATCGTCATTGGCGCCCTATGGCAGGTGGACGAGTGGCAGGGCTGGGTGCTCGTCCCAGTGTTTACCTTTGCACGTCTGATTGGTAAGAGTCTCGGCACGCGGCTCGGCCTGTTCCACTCCGATCTGAAGTTGGCGATGGAAGAGCGTCAGGTGCTCGCCGTTTCTCCCATGGGTCCACTCGCGATAGCGATCGTGGTGAACGCTCAGCTGCTCTATCCGGGTGGCTCGATCTCGTTGATTGTCGCAGCCGTAATCGGCGGTGCCGTGCTCACAGAGATTATCGTGCAGCTCGTGAGCCGGCGCACGATCGCCGCCCAAGGCTTGAGCCCGCGCGCGACCAACGACTCCGAGCCCGTCGGCGACATCGGCGGCTCACCATGAACTTCATTTTGCTAGTGATTCTCGCTGGCTTGATGCATGCAACGCGCTCGTTCCGCGCGGAAGGCGAGCCCGGCAGCGCAGGCACCTCCCTGGCCTTGGGCTACCTGCTCGTGAGCGGTTACTTCGCGGGCGCCATGGCCAAGAAGCTCCGCTTGCCCAAGCTCACCGGTTACCTCGTGATGGGGACGATCGTGGGGCCGTCGGCGCTCGGGCTGGTGTCTGCACCGATGGTGGAAAGCCTGCAGTTGGTCAACGGCATGGCGATCGCCATGATCGCGCTTACAGCAGGCACTGAGCTGGAGCTCGCGCGCCTGAAACCGCTCGCGCGCACGGTCGCATCGATCACGGTCGTGGGCGTGCTCGGAACGATTTGTCTGTTGACGGTCGCGGTATGGCTCGTTCGCTCCGAGCTGCCTTTTTTGGCGGCGATGGAGCCGATGCGCGCGCTCAGCGTGTGCGCCGTGCTCGGCATCGTGATGGTGGCCCAGTCTCCGGCCGTCGTCGTCGCGCTCAGAGACGAGTTGAGAGCCGACGGGCCCGTCGCACGCACGGCATTGGCCGTGGTCGTGCTCGCGGACCTGGTCGTGATCTTACTGTTCGCCGTGTTTTCCACGATTACCAAGGCTAACTTCGGCGCCACCGCAGATGTTGCACACACCCTTACGATGTTGGCCTGGGAAATCCTCGGATCGCTTGTAGCAGGTGCATTGCTCGGTGCGGTGCTCGTGCTCTATCTGAAAAAGGTAAGGGGTGGCACCGCCCTATTCCTACTGGCAGTGACCTTCATTATCGCCGAAATTGGCGGCCGGCTCGGCTTTGACCCGCTCTTGCTTGCGCTCTCGGCCGGCGCGCTCGTGCGAAATGGCTCGACCACAGCCGATGACCTGCACGATGCTTTGCAAGTCTCTGCCTTGCCTGTGTACGTCCTGTTCTTCTGCGTGGCAGGCGCCACCCTGCACCTTGAAGCGCTCTCCCTCGTCTGGCTGCCCGCGCTGCTGCTGGTCGCGGTGCGTGGTGCGGGCCTGCTCGTGGGCTCGCGGGTCGGGGCGCGGCTTGCGGGTGCGCCCCGCAGCGTGGAGCGTTACGTAGGCTTTGGTCTGTTACCGCAGGCAGGGCTCGCGCTGGCACTCTCGATGCTTTTCTCGCGCACGTTTCCCGAGTTTGGCGTGCAGGCGAGTGCCCTCACCCTCAGCGTCATCGCATTGAACGAGCTATTGGCACCTGTTGCTTACCGCTTTGCGCTCGAGAGGAGCGGCGAGGCCGGCTGTGCGCCCGAACGGCTCAGCCTCACAAACTTCGAGCGGAACTCCACGACCGGTGAGAACGTGGTGGTGCCCTAGAGGTAAAACTCTCGGTGAGCCGAATCGGCATGAAGCCGCCACTCAGAGCCCCATGCGGTTTCTTGGATGGTTTCTTTGCAGCACCTTCTGCGTGTCCGGCTGCGCACAGCTCGCTCAAGATGTTTCCTCCGCCGATGGTGGGCAGGAGCGCGAAGCGAGCGACGCTGGTGGCGGCGACTCTGACTCAGGTTTACCGGCCGCTGGCCCGGACGACGGTGATGCAGGGCAGGCGTCAGGACCGGACGCACCAGGCGCTCCCACGCTGCCGGAGCCAAGCGCCTATACAAGCGCTCCTGACGTGTCGCCGATGGGGGATGCCGCGCGTGCGCTGCTCAAGCGTGACTTGGACGCGCTCTTTGCTGGGACCACGCACTCGGTGCGCGTGATCGATTTAGACGCAGAAGCCGATATTTACGCCTCGAATCCAGATCGATTGCTCAAACCGGCATCCAACACGAAGCTATTCACCACCGCCGCGGCGCTGGAGCTGCTCGGTCCGGAACATCGTTTTGAAACGCGCATTTTCGCCAGTAAGCCCGGCGGTCCGGCGACGGTAGAAGGTGACCTTCTGATCGTTCCCGAACATGACTTTTTTGCGACGGGTGATTTCTATGCGAGCAACGACGTACCGATCAAGCGTGCGGCGGCGGCGGTGCGGGCCCTGGGTCTCACGCGCGTACTCGGCAACGTTCAAGTGCGCGGCGAGATGGTGATCGGCGGCAGCTCAGTTGGCTACTACGATGCCCAGGCGCACCGCACGAGCGGCTCAAGCAGTTGGCGCGCAGCACTTCAGGCTGAAGGCATCGCAGTAAGCGGAAGCATGAAGGCGCCCGCCGGGTTGGGTGTACCCACGGACGCGACCCTCCTTCTTAGCTCGCACTCACTGCCCTTATACGTAGGTTGCTCGCCGCTCAACGTGCGCAGCCACAATGAGTATGCAGACATTCTGGTGCGTCACCTGGGCCACGTAATCGAAGGCGAAAGTAGCCACGCCGCGGGCGCGCGTTCCGTGCTCGACTGGCTTGTGTCCACCGGCCTCGAAACCAAGGGCATCGCACTCCACGACGGCTCGGGTTTGTCCCACGACAACCGGGTCAGCGCCCGCCATGTTAGTGACCTGTTGCGCTTCATGCTGCAGACCCCAGCGGGCGAAGATTATGTGCGCTCGTTCGCAGTGGCAGGAGTGCGCGGAACCCTGGGCAGTCGCATGACTGGAGCAGACACGCTCGGTCGGGTATGGGGTAAGACGGGCACGCTTACGGGCGTCGTGGCCACCAGCGGTCTGCTTGACCACCGTCATGATGGTCATCGCTATGCATTCTCGATTTTGACCAATGGAGTGTCGAACACGAGCGCGATGCGCAGTCTTCACGATCGCGCCGTCACTCGCATGGCTGCCCGGTATGACGAGCTTGAGCCGCTGGCTGCGCCGGAGCTCGCCGCAGCGCATGCGCTTGCGCCCGGTCTCGCTCGGGTTCGTATGTCGGTGGTCAAAAATGCGAGCGCCTACCTCGTGTGGTCCAGTCGTGATCCGGAAACGTTCTCTCGTGCCCACGCGCGCGCCTACAAAACGGCCGACGTCGTGCTCGGTGACTTACCCACGGACGGACTGATTTACCTGCGCGTAAGTGCCGTCGATGCCCTCGGCAGACACAGTAGACAGTCAGACACGTACGCTATCCGCGCGAGTAGCAAGGGCCCGAGGGTGTTACTCGTCGACGCGAACGATCGCTGGCAAGGTCGCGGGGCCGACAACCCACGGCGTGACCCCCACCCTTACCTTGCCTACTGGGCACAGGCGTTCGCTCAGCTTGATGCGCCGTCCCCCTGGGCCCATGCACGTCTCGACGCGATGGAGAATGGCGCCTTGCTCCAGGATGAAGCCGTGCTCGAAGACTATGACCTGCTCGTGATCGCACTAGGAGAGGAAGGCACGGACGACGAGACCTTTTCCACCGAAGAACAAGCGCTCGTGCGCCGCTGGGTTGATGCGCAAAAGCCCTTGGTCGTGTCGGGCTCGGAGGTGGGCTACGATCTGAGCGATCGCGGCAGCCAAGACGACGCGGCGTTCTTCCGGGAGGTCCTGCACGCCGAGTACGTAGCGGACAGCGCAGGCACATTTCAGCTCGCTCGTCCTTTAGCGATCGAGCGCCCAGGCGAGGCGTCATCGCTTAGCTTTTTCACGCCGGACCGAATGCTTATCTCCCATCCCGATGTGATCGAAGCCACGCGCGATGCAAAACCACTGCTTCGCTATGGCGACGGGCGCACCGCAGCCGTCGGTTTTCCAGGCGGCGCCTATCTCGCCTTTCCGCTTGAGAGTATCGATACCATTCGCGATCGCGCCGATTTGCTGGACCTGGTTCTGACGGACCTTACGGTTCCTTGAACGCTGGCTGCTGTCCGTACGACAACGAAAGCTGGGTTAGGCGTGCGGACAAACTGCCAGCGGGTTGGCTTTCGCCTATGGCAGTGCCTCTATCTATACCTTAAGGTGTTCCCATGTCACCGCACGCACTGCGCTCCGCACTACTCGAGGTGGGACGTCGAGAGATCGGCCTGCTGCTGACTGTGGCACTGCTTGCGGGCGGTGCGTGGGTCTTCATCGAGGTCGCCGACGAAGTGATGGAGGGCTCGACAGCAGCGGTCGACCGCTGGCTGCTGCTGTCCCTGCGCAACCCTGCCGACCTTGCAGACCCGGTGGGCCCACGCTGGCTTGAGGAGCTAGGGCGCGATCTGACGGCCTTGGGCGGAGCGACCGTGCTCGGCCTGCTGACTGTTGCTGTCGTGGGTTATCTGGCGTTGGCTCGCACGACGAGATCAGCACTGTTCGTAAGCGGGGCGGTCGTGGGCGCGGCCCTGCTTAGCTACGGGCTTAAAAACCTGTTTGGCCGCGCACGCCCGGATCTCGTCACGCAACATTCCTACGTCGTGAGCGCCAGCTTTCCGAGCGGCCACGCCATGCTGTCGGCAGCGGTGTATCTGACGTTGGGCGCGCTGCTCGCCCGGCTGCAGAAGCGACTGATCGAGAAGGCCTACGTGCTCCTGTGGGCCTGGACGTTGACGCTGTTGGTCGGAGTCAGTCGCGTCTATGTCGGCGTGCACTGGCCGACCGACGTGCTGGGCGGATGGGCGGCCGGCGCTGCCTGGGCGGCGCTCTGCTCGTTGCTCGCACGCGCGCTGCAACGCCGTGGTGAGCTCGAGGCTTGAGCTGAATGTTTTGACACCAATGGCGCGCGGCGGAGGCGGTACCTTACCCCTCGGCCTGACGGTCTTAGGCGCAGCTCGCGGCACAGGTTGGCACGCGGTCCGACGCGAATTTCCCTTAGATTCTGCCGTCGCCCAGGGCGGCACAGTGCTTGCGTTCGCGTTGCTCGGAGGAACTGATGCGCAACGCTTATCACCGGCGACTTATCTTCTCGATCTGCTGTGGGCTGCTGATGTCTTGTGGTGTCGACAAGTCCGACTCAGCCAAGACGCGCGCGGACCCCAGCGCCGACTCGGACGTCGAGCCACCGTGGAACGGAGGCGAATCAGGTGGTAACGGAAATGGCGGCGACAACAACGGGACCGGTGGCGCTGGCAGCTCCTCGGGGGCAGGCGCGGTGGACTCCGAGGAACCTCCCCTATCCCGACCCAGCCCCGACTCCGACCTTGACGATGGCCCTGACGTCGTCGCCAATCCGTTTGTCGTCACCGCCCAGGATCCCTTTTCTACCTTTGGCGCTGACGTCGACACAGCGAGTTACGACCTGTTTCGACAGAGCGTGATCAATGGCTCGCTACCCGCCGCGACCTCCGTGCGCGTGGAGGATTTCGTCAATTACTTTGACTATGATTATCCGACGCCCGCAGCCGATGCGACCGACCCGTTTGCGATATCTCTCGTCGCCGCTGCCCATCCCATGGGCCGTAGCACCACGTTATTGCGTGTGGGCATCCAGGCGAAGGCGGCACCCGCCGAGCAGAAACCGGCCAATATCGTTTTCTTGGTGGACGTGTCTGGCAGCATGGCGGGTGTTGAAAAGCTGCCGCTCGTGAAGGTCGTATTGAAAGAGAGCCTGAGCGCACTACAAGCGACCGACACCGTGTCGATCGTAAGCTACGCCTCGGACACACGGGTTAGGCTCAAGCCGACCGCGGTGTCCGACGCTCAGACCATCACCGCTGAAATCGATAAGCTCGAAGCAGGCGGCGGCACCAACGGCGCAAGCGGCATCCAGCTTGCGTACGAGCAGGCTGCCGCGGGCTTGATCAAAGGCGGAATTAACCACGTCGTCCTGTGCACAGACGGTGACTTCAACCTCGGGCAGACGAGCGATGAGGCGTTGGTTCAGCTGATCCGAGATAAGCGTCAGACCGGGGTAACCTTGACCGCACTCGGATTTGGTAGAGGTAATCTGAACGACTCGATGATGGAGAAGGTAAGCAACGCCGGCAACGGCATCTACAGCGTGGTCTACAGTCGTGACCAGGCGATCGAGTACGCCAACGAGCGCATGCTTTCGACGCTCGTGCACGTCGCTAAGGACATGAAAATCCAGGTGGAGCTCAACCCCGCACTCGTTACGGCATACCGTCTGATCGGCTACGAAAACCGCGCCATTGCCGACGACGACTTCCGTGACGACAGCGTGGATGGTGGCGAAGTTGGCGCCGGGCACCGCGTTACCGCGCTTTACGAGCTCGTGTTGACAGGCGGCAGTGTCCCGATGCCAAAGGGCGCGCCCGCCCTGCTCACGGCTGTGCAGAACGATCTAACGCCGGAGATAAGCCCGAGTGAGCTCGTTCGCGTCAAGGTTCGTTATAAGCAGGTTGACGCAACGGATGCCAATCCCGCAGCCGAGGTTGTGCAGGCTCTTACACCGGAGGAAATCGCGCTAGAAGCGAATGACTTAGGGGAGGATTTTAGCTGGGTCGCAGCGGTGGGCACGCTGGCCGAGATTTTGCGCGGAAGTCCTTACGCGTCGTCGAGCGAGCTTGGCGCGGTAACCAAAATCCTGGATGCGCAGAAGACCCGAGACAGTGATCGCGGAGAGCTCGCCTCGCTGATGACCAAGGTCACAAGCCTGCTTCAGCAACGGTCCAAGCAGTAGCACGCGCGCCTGACACGAGCGCGCACGTAGCCGCGGCGCTCACGCTAAGCGCATCCGTCGCACACGCCCCGCAGCTGGATTTCGAACGTGCCGCGACGAAGCGTGGCGGGCGCAGTTCTGGGCGCCTTGACGGTCACCGTCGTGCCCGAAATGCAGCTTACGGTGCCGCATTGACTGCATACAAAGTGCGGATGCCCGTCCGCGGCGTGGGCGCCCTCCCCCACCGCGAGCTCATAACGCCACAGGTGATCGCCCAGTTCCGTGCGGCGCAGCATCTTGACCTCGGTCAGGTCCTGTAGGTTGCGAAAGATGGTGGCGCGATCGATGCCGGCGTCTTCGAGCTTATCGGCAACTTCACTGTGGCTAAGGGGCGTGGGTGACGCAGCCAAAACTCCGAGCACCGCGATGCGCGGCCCGGTCACGCGCAGACCTGCTTCGCGGATCTGATTCCGAAAGGTTTGCTGCAGTTGCTTGCTGGCCATGATGGTTGGGACCTTGACGCGACCGGGATGCTTTTACAACTGCTATTGCAACTACAACCCGGCTCGCCAGGGGATGCCGTGCACTGCCAGTCCCAGCGCTGCACCGCCGGCAATAAGCCAGGTCGCGTTCACCCGAAACCGGATGAGCAGGACCGCCGCGACCATACAAAGTGCCCCCGCGGGGAGGTCGACCAGAGCCGCGCCCGCAAGCTGCAAGGTCACCACGCCCATCAACGCGAGTGAGGCGACGTTAACACCATCGAGGAAAGCTCCTGCGTTGGCGGAAGCCCGCAGGCGGGGCACCAGGGGGCCGCTGAGGGCGACGAACACGAACGCAGGCAGAAAGATGCCAGCAGTCGCGAGGAGCGCCCCGTCGGGCCCCGCGAGCACATAACCAATGAACGTCGCCGTGGTGAACACCGGACCTGGTGTCACCTGCCCAACCGCCACAGCGTCGATCAGCTGCGCTTCGGTCAGCCAGCCGAGCCGTTGCACGAGGTCGGCGCGCAGAAATGCAAGCAGCACGTAACCACTGCCGAACAGGACCGAGCCTATTTTGAGAAACACCCAAAACAGTCCGGGTAGCGTCACCGCGCCCATCAAGGCCGTGCCTGCGGCCACGGGTAACATGGGTATGGGTATGATCGGGGCAAGCTTTCGCTGTGGATCGCGCGGACCTGCGCTTACTCGGCGCATGAGGAGCGCCCCCAAGCCAGCCGCGAATAAGATAGTAAGCTCGTTGATGCCGACTGCAGCAAGCGCAGCAGCAAGCAGCGCCAGGACACGCAGCGGCAGCGTGCGCGCGGCCTTCGGCACGAGCCCCCAGATCGCATGAACCACGATGCTCAGGATCACGGGCTTGACGCCATAGAGCAGCCACTGAGCGCTGGGCACCGAGCCATAACGTACGTAGGCCCATCCGAATGCGCCCGTAATGAGCATGGCGGGCACGATGAACGCGAGCCCGGCCACGAGCAGCCCCGCCCAACGCCGGCGCTCAAAGCCGATGTGAATCGCAAGCTCGGTTGAGTTCGGGCCCGGAATTAGGTTTGTGGCGCCGAGCAGATCCAAAAAGCGCTCGTCGCTGAGCCATTTGCGGCGGGTCACCACCTCGTCCTGCATCATCGCGATGTGCGCTGCCGGTCCGCCAAAAGCTGTGGCGCCGAGTCGAAAAAAAAGCAGCCCGAGGTCGCGCAGCGACGTGGGAACCGCGCTGGCCGGCTCAGGGGGCGCTAGCGCATGAGGTTGCTCTGGCGTCGCGCTCACCGCGTCAGCCCGGGCTTTGCTGCAACGCGCAGACGTCGCACGAGCACAGCGTCAAGCGACCAAGGACCGCCGCCCACGAGCAGCAGAAACAACGCCCCTAACAGCATCGACAAATCGGTTCGCGATTCGTGCAGTAAACTCCAGAACCCGGCCTTGGGTGCGAACGAGTGGTTGAAGATCCAATAGCCGTGTCCGAACAGAATGGGCAGCTTGGTCGAGGCAATCGCCACGAGCATGTTGATGACGAGCGGCAACGCTGCGAGACGCGTGAGCAGCCCGACCAGCACCAGCCATCCACACACGATTTCGAGCGCCCCGACCAACGGCCCCATCACCTCGGGGGCGGGGATGCCGATCTTCACAAAGCGACCGGCGCCGAGCGCATCGGGATACAAAAACTTCTGAATGCCCTCGGCGCTGAACACGACACCGACTGCGACGCGGATGAGCACGGTGGCGGGGCTAGCTTGGGACGAGAGCAGCCTCTGCCACAGATTCGATCGGGTATGGCTCCTACGCATGAGCCGACTTTATTACGATGACCGCACAAGGCGAGGCGAGCGCACGCCGTTGCTGCGCACCCGGCTCGCCAGAGGGCTCAGGGCATGAGCAAGGGGCTCGGGTTCGGTGTCGCCGGGACCATGCGGAATGTCGTGCCGTCTTGCACCACGCCGCCGTCAGCGCCGCCTAGCGCATTGATCGCGGCTGTCTCCTCCTGCGTCTCGACGCCTGCATCGAGCGGCGCGCGATAGCCGAGCAGCTCACTCTCATTCTCGAGCGGCGTCAGCTTCACCATCACGCGGTTATCTGAAAAGGTGTGGCCACGTGTCTGCACAGGGAAGTAGCCCGTGGCGCGCACCATCACGTCGAGTGGGCCGCTGTCGCGCGGGCGCACCACCACGAGCGGCTTGCCTGGCGTGATCTTACCCAGACTCTTTCGTCCCCAGGTGACCGTCGCCGTGGCGGGCGGCATGGTCGCGAACACCACCGTCGCGCGCGTGAGGTCAACAGGAGGGGCTTGTTGCGTAATCTCAGGCTTGAGCGGGAGAGCACTCCCGGCGGGGGCCGGCTGGGCTGACGTCGCTCGCGTCGCACTGGGGGGCGCCGCTTGTGGCGCGGCGCTGGTTGGCGTTGGGCTGGTGGGCGCTGGTGGCGTCGCTGCGACTCCACTCGGGCGCAGTAGCAGCGCCAAGCTCAGCGCCGAAAATACGACGAGCGCGATGCCGAGGGCGTTGCGGGTATGGGTCTTGAGATGTGCTCGCGTTGCCATGGTTACTCCTCTGCGCCCCCGCCGGCTTTGGCCTCGGGACTGTCCGGTGCGGGTGGCGGCGGGCCCGGCGGGTAGGCCTCATTCGGTTTCGGCACGTAGCCGATGATCGGCTTGCTTTCTGCGCCTTTGATATTTCCCTCGAGCACTTTCACGGGCAATGGCGGATCGAGCACGTAGGCGTAGCCGCGCGAGGGAATGCGCATTTCGTACACGGTCTCCCCCTTCAGAAACTGGCGCGAAAACCCGAGCGGTTGATCGCCGACGACGATCTTATTTCGATGACCCAAGATGAATGAGTACAAGCGCACGGCCACGTGGTTGGGCAGACGATGGCAGCCGTGGGAGTAGCCGTGCGGGCTATAAATCGACAGGTAATCCGATGAACCATGGGCGCGTACGCCGTTGTCGAAGTCAGGCCGCCCGTTGACCCCAGGCACCACGAAGTAGCCGGCCACAACACCGTAAGCCGATAGATAACCCGGCCCGAGCTCGTCGTAGTTCACGACCTTCGAGACCGCTCCGTTTACCCTCTTACCCTTCACCAGCGAACGAATCGGGGTGGATGCCGGGGCTATCCACACTGGCCCCGAGACGATCTGGCGGATCACGCGCGGCCCCACGTCGGACATCTTATATCGGTAGTACTCGTAGCCGTCGGTCGCCTGCTCAGAGCGCCAGCCGCCAATCGTCGTTCGCCAGCGCGCGAGAGGGTAAGTTTTGCCCTCGTGCGTCACAACTAAGGTCAAGCTCGGATAGCGTTTGCGCATCGGGAGCCTGAAGTTGCCCTCTGCGTCAAAAGGCAGGTCATACCAGACGTCACCCCGATCCACGACGATCGACAGGTCCATGTGATCGGAGTAATAGGCGGGCAGTGGGGGCAGCTTAATCGCTGCGCGCAGATGCTGAAATTCGGCGGCTGGATGGCGTTGAAAA
Organism: Polyangiales bacterium; assembly: GCA_038257655.1. Taxonomy (GTDB): domain Bacteria; phylum Myxococcota_A; class Polyangia; order Polyangiales; family DASUME01; genus DASUME01. The sequence continues at coordinate 17,151 of JBBSJC010000035.1, forward strand.
AACGTGAGCGCAGCGTCCGCGTCCTTGAGTCCGAGCTGCTCGAGGACAAGATTTGCATATTCGTTGGCAAGGTCGGGCGCGGGAGTCTTCGGCGTGCTCGCCGTCCCATCCTCGATAATGCCGGCTGCGGAGATCACCCGCTCACGCAGGGTGCGCACCAGGCTCTCGTAGTCGTTTGCAAGCGGTGGACGGGCCAGTGCGTCGACTGTTTTGCGGCGCAGAAAGTTCGCCTCGTAGATCATGTTCTTCTGCTGAAACTGGCGCACCGCAACGCGCATCGCTTCGTCGTATACCCCTGCTTTATGGCGACTTGACGCCGGCAACAGCTCTTGACACTGCAGGCGCCGCTCGACGGCCGCCATCGCAAGTTTTTCTGCCGCGCGTTTTTCAACCCAGGCGACCTTGGCGAGAAACTGCGGCTGTGCCTGAGCAAGCTCCGCGAGCGTGGCAAGTTTCGCTCGTTTTCGTGCGGTTTCGAGCTGTGCGCGAGTCCATGCCAGGCGCTGCTCGTCAGCCTTGATCTTATTGGGTGGAACGTACGACACCGTCTCTACTGCTGACAAAACATCCACGCTCTCCTGGTCGTGGCAGGCCTGCGCGGAGTTCGTCATGAATCGGGTGCGCAACACCGACAGCGAAGGGAAGATGCCGTAGAGCTCCAGGTAGTTTTTTCGCCCCGGCTCGAGCGGCACACCATCGTTGTCTAGTTGATCGTTGGCCAAACCGAGGAACACGCGGCGGTAGCGATTGGGTAGCGGCTCGCCCGTGTCAGCGTGCTCTTCACGAAAGATGAGCGGCGTCCATTCATCGCTGAGGTCGACGAGCGTGTAGCCCGCCGCCGCAATGGCCTGAGCATCGACCCAGCGTTCCTCGCCGTCCACGACCAACAGAGCGCGCTGCTCTGGCGGAAGGTCGTCGCGTGCTTGGAGCGCGTTTTTGCGCTTGCTTGCTTCCGCAGCAGCAGACGGCTCCGTGGACGTTCTGTCCGCACCGGGAGGGCTGGAGGCCGGGGCGCCCGACGGCACGGGCTGAGGACCTCCACAGGCGGCCAACAGGCCAAGCAAACTCAATCCGAAATGCAGCGAGGTTCGCGACACCAACATACTCCGGTAACGACGTGTCCCCCCGAGGGTACGTCGTACGAAACTACGAGGGTGCAGCTGCGCGCGCAAAAGATCGAGTAACAAGTTGCCGAACGCCGTGGGTCGAGGTCGTCGCCGCGGCGCACCGACCTGTGACCCCACACGTCGTCCTTGGACGTTCATGCATCGGCCAGGCCGATCCGCGCGGGGCCCATACCGGGCCCTTATCCCAGTTATCGACTCGGTCTATCGCTCGCGCGGATTTACCAGCCGCCTGTACCGTCGGCAGCGCCCACGTTCGCGTCGGAGAAACCGTAGGCCTTCTGCAGGAGATCGCGCGCTTCGAGCAGCGACTTTTGATAGGCCTTCACCTGCTCCGCACCTTCATCGGGCAATACAGGAGCGCTGCCCACCTTGTCGTGGAACAGATCGAAATCCTTGCCCGCCAGACGCGAACGCGGATTGAGCTGCAGACCGAGCGCGAAAGCCTTGAGCTCGGAGAAATGCGCCGCAAGCGAGCTCAGCTCGTAGTCACCCGTCTCCGCGCCGCTTAGGTCGACCAAGGTTTCGTTCAAGTAGTGCACCACATTGGCGGCAAGCACGTTCTCGAACGCCGTCACCGCTGCGTCGCGCTGCTCAAAGAGCGCTTGTTCTTCGGCGGCCGTGAGCGTGTCGGAAGCGCTCGACAAAATAGCGCGACCGGTCCGGAATGCCGTCCATAAGTCAGCGGTGAAATCCGTTTTGTCTTGGCTGCCAAGATCGCGCTTGGCGGCATACAGCGCTGGCGCAAACGCCGCTTCCGACAGCAAATCGATCTTACCATCGTCGTTGGCATCGCTGTACGCGCCGCCCTCGCCTGCCAGCTGCTCGTCCGAGCGCTCACCGTAGTTGCGGGGCGCGCCGAGGTAACCGAAGCCCTCGTCCCAGGCATGCTCGAGCCCAGAAAATGGCTTCTTCTTGCCGTCTTCCTCGACTTGGGCGTTGTCCGCTTCCTCGAGCGCGTCATCGAGGTACTTGTCCGTGGCTTGGCTGTAAGCGACGCCCACGATCAAAAATTTCTCGATCATTTCCTTCAGGTTGATGCCTTCTGCACTGATGTAGACCGGGGTTTCGGCATTGACCGCGTACTCGCCGTTGGCGCGCGCGACGGCCAGCTCATCCAATTGGTCAAATAGCTTGACTAACAATTCTTCGGCGCCCTTGACACCCTCGAAGCCGCGAAAGTCCGTCTTCCAGTTCTTGTGATCCGCAGCGCCGCCGTTGCCTGCAAACTTGCCCTTCAAGTCCTTGCCGGTGCTCAGGTCGTTCATCTGCTTTTGCACGAGCGGCAGGCTGGTCTTGATAGCCACTGCGTCCTCGCCGCTGACCTCGCTATCGAATGCGTAATAGCTGTCGAGGACTTTACGAACGTCGCCCGAGGCAGGTTTGAAGTCGTCGCTGTCGATATCCTCGGTCAGCCCTCCGATGAAGGCGTCCAAATTTTCGATCAGTACCAGGCGGAAGGTCTGTCCGCTGTACGAGACCGAGCTCTGGCTCGCATCGAAGCGGCTCTTGAATTCATAGGCATCGGGCACCTCTACCTGGTCGGGCTCGGCCAGGACCTCCTTGGAGTCATCGCCGCAAGCCTGAGCAGATAGACCCAATGCAGCCAAGATCATTGAACAAAGCGCGCTGCGCCCGGGACGAATAAAGCGAACGACTGGTCGCGACACGAGTAACTCCTGTTGAAGTTGAAAGTGATTTTCAATATCGATCCTGATCTAGTGCTACTCACGAGGGCCGTCAAGGCCAGGCGCGGGCGCGCGCCGGCGAATGCGTCGCCCGCTAGTGCGCGCCCCCTCAGATGACTGGCCCCCGCACCAAACCTCGTGAGCTTGGTCGTAGGTGCGCGTTTTCGGCTCTAGCCACGGTGGGCCTGCCACGGTGGGCCTGCCTCGCCCTGCCGCGACGCGGTCCGCACATGCCGAGCGTCAAAAGACTGCAGCTCGGTTACTGCCAAGCGCGGAATCTAGCCGCTGTTGCCTCGCTGTGGCGAGCGGCTCCGCCCCACGCGTGCGTGCGAGCGGCAACTTTAGGCGCGTCGACCCTCAGGGCTTGGCGAGCGGCTCTGTGGTGATCCCGTGGGAGGTTTCGCCGCTACCGATGCGCGCCGAGTGCTGCAGTTGGGCCACAAGCTCGCCGTTCATTCCGGGGACGCGCTGCACGTCCTCCCAGCTGAGAAAGTGCCCGTGAAACGTGCGATATTCAACCACGGCCTTGGCCACGGCCTCCTCGATTTCATCCACCGCCGTCAGCTGCTGCCAGGTGGCATGATTGAGGTCGATGCTCTGCGGAGCGCCGGTGATGTCTGCGGGATCTAAGCGTTCTTGTCCGGCGTCGCGATAATTCAGATTGTGCATGGATGCCTCCGTTCGCCTCGTCTGTTGCAAAGTAGAAGCCAGCGGGGCTGGATTTCAGGCCGGGGCGCCGTCACTGATTTGCGGCGCGGCAGTTTCGGCAAACGACCCTGCTAACTTGGGTGTGACGCATCTGCGATTTAAGCTGACTTAGCTCGCGCGCGCTTGGCCACAATCCCCGTACTGGGAGCCTCACGGCGCGCAGTCCGCGCCCCAGCCTTGGCTGCCCCAGCGCTGGACGACCGTGACGGCGCTTCGCTCAAGCCCGCGCTGCCTTCCAGGGCACTGGCGATCCAGTACAGGGCAATCGAGGGACTGCGTGTCGTACAAAACGCTAGGGGTGCCCTAGGGGTTCGTACGAGCAGCCAGAATTCCGAGTAGCAACCGGCGCTGATCCATTCTTTGACTAAGTGGATCGCGTGCCCGGCGCGCGCAGAAGACTCGAGGCTGCTCTGGTCGTCCGCTGTGGCGCAGATCACGATGCTAGCGTCGTCCTCCACGGTAAGAGTAAGGGTGCATTTGATGGAAGCCACGATGCAAATCAGCCATTGCACACGTTGTACCGTCGCAAAGACCGCAACATTTACGTAATAAGCTGCCCTGCGACCTCCTTGCGCGATTGCCCCATGTGTCAGAAGCGGCGCGGCGCATTGGTTTCAGTCGCAGTCTTACTCACTTGGGCGGCGCTATGCCGCGACCTATCCCGATATATGAGTATGGAAACCTTATGCCCGACGCAACCTATTGGGGGCTTCAGACGGGCGGTTGGCTCAGGGCTCGAAGCAAGCTGCAACTGCCGCGCAGTCGGCGCCCGCCATGATACCGCAGCGGAAGGCGGTGGCGAACGAGGGCTGCTGGTTGCAGTTGGTTTCGCAGCCCATCTGATTGCCAAGCGCGTCCGCGGCCATCGGGATCGTGATCTGAGCCGCGCAGGGTACGATATTCGTGCACGAGGTCGTGCACTCTTCCGCGGTGAGCGCGGAGGTCTCGCACAAGCCTTTGATCGTCTTGTTCATGTCGAGGGAGGGGAATACGCTGGTGACGACGGTGGCATCACAGGCCGTCGTTGCGTTCCACTGCGCTGCAAGGCCGGCAAGGCCGCCGGCCTGCATCGCGAACATGGCGCAATTGGTTTGTGACAAGGCCGCGCCGAGCATGGTCGCGCTGTCCTTCGCCATCGGCGTACAGCGCTCCTGGGTAAGGTAACACTCAGATACGCGCGTGAATGCCGCGAGGCACTCCGGCTCTTGGCCGGTGACCGGCGGCGGGCCCATGGGCTCCGGCATGCCGGCGTCTTCATCGGTGCCGTCGGTTCCATCCGTGCCGCCATTGGACGGCATCGTCGAGCCACCGTTGCCGTCGCCATTGGAGCCCGTGTCCACGGGATCGACGTCGGAGGTGGTTTCATCAGCTGTGTTACTGCCGCAGTTCGCGGTGGCGATAGCGAGCAGGATTAATGCAAAGCGAGTTGTTGTGCGCATTGGGCGTATAGACCCCGACACGGCTTCTTAAGCAGCGAGGCTTCTCACGCATCGTGCTGAATAGCGAACGATTTACGTTATTTGCAGGCGCGCCCACCTACCTATGACGGACTTTTGTGGCAACACGCGAAACGGGTCCGTTCCGCTCGCGGGGACGGTCGGTTTCACGTTCGGGCCGATTTCAGGTAGTCAGGCCCGTCGGTCGTAGGGCACCGTGAGCCCCCCACCCCATCCCGCTGCGAAGCGGTGCGATCCGTGATGCGTGAACCACAGTCAAGTAGTCAACTAAATTGACTGTCATAAATATTGACTACTTATCCAGATGGGTCCGGTGTGTACAGCTTCTACATCGCAGCAGTGTTCTTCCGTACGCAGCACCGCGGAGCTCAGGTGGGCAGACGGCTAGTCTTGGCGTTGACGCTGGGAGAATAGCTTTCAAACACCGACATAGACCGCGTCAACTTTGGCAATAAAAGGCGTAGAAAATGGCGGTCGAAATGCTCAAGCCCATGTACTGTGCTGCTATGGGGAGGCCGTCGTACTCGGATGATTTGCAACGAGGCCTCCATCAACCAGACGGTCAGGCGAACGGGGCCGCGTCTAGCGCGAGCGGTGTTCGCCCCAGTGCACTGATGCCGGCCTTGCCGCCAGCACCGCGCCTTCCGATGGAAGCCAAAGCGTTGCGTGATCGCGACCAGGCTTCTCATCTCGCTTCTCGCAGTGACCTTGCCGGTGCGTTGGAGAGCAAAACCAGCCCCTCAGTGCCGCCCCGTCGCTCGCTGCCTTCGCTGCCACCTCCGGTGGCGCAACTCGGTCGTTACGCGGTGCTCGGGCGACTTGCCATGGGCGGGATGGCGGAAATCTACCTGGCCCGTGAAGGCATCGAAAGCGGCGGGCAGAGACACGCCGCGATCAAGGTACTTCGGCGCAACAAGGCCGAAGCGGCCGACGAAGGTTACTTCGAAGAGCTGTTTCTGAGAGAGGGGCGTACTGCGTCTCAGCTCGTGCATCCGAACATCTGTCATGTGTACGAGTTCGGTAAGTCTGGCGGGCATTTCTATATCGCCATGGAGTGGATCGACGGCGTGTCGCTCTTTCAGCTGAGCTCGAAGCTGGCGGAAAGCGGGCGAACGCTGCCGGCGACGATCGCGGTGAACATCGCGGCGCAGGTCGCTGGCGCTCTCGACTATGCGCACCATGCGCGTGACGCGCGCCGTAAGCCGCTCGCTGTGGTTCATCGCGACGTGAATCCCTATAACATCATGTTGAGGCACGACGGGGGCGTGAAGCTTTTGGACTTTGGTGTGGCGCAGGTAGCCGATCCCCAAGAGGACTCGCGCACGGACACCGTCAAAGGCAAACTTGGTTACATGGCGCCTGAGCAGGCGATGCAGGAGCCGCTCGATGGCCGCGCCGATGTGTTTGCGCTCGGCGTTTGTTTGCATGAGATGCTGACGGGTAAGCGGCTTTATCGACGTGACAGCATGCGTCAAACGATGGCCGCTGTGCTGCGTGAGCCGGCTCCCGCGCTTCGTACTCAAGTCGCAGACATCCCGGAGCGTCTTGAAGCGATAGTGCAGCGTGCCCTGGCGAAAAAGGCCAGCGAGCGCTTTCAAAGCGCGGGTGAGCTACAAGCCGCTCTCGAAGCTTACCTTGCGGATAGCGGCGAAATCGTGAGTAGCCGACGCATCGCGCAACTCATGGAGAGCGTGTATCCCGAGGCGCAGACGCGGGCTCCCGCTCTATATACCGGCGACGAGGTGGCAACGCGTCTCGTACCGTTAGAAGATACTCAGCGCGCGCTGGCCGCGCGTGCGAGCCATGTCGTCAGCGCGCCGCGCCCGCGAGCGCTATTGCCGTGGGCCTTACTAATCGTGGTCGCGATGATCGCGGTCGTGGGCTGGGCTGCGTTTCTACGTGCGCCAACTCCGCGCGCGCCCTCGCCGCTTCAGGCGCGTGCTGCAACTCCCGTCGCCATTCCCGCGGCGTCGTATGCCGTGGAGCTCGCGCCTGCTGCGCAGGCTCCTGTCGACGAGGTGCGTTCGGAGCAACCGTCCAGTGAACCGTCTGAACCGTCATCCAACACACCTGAATCACGTGGTCCGCGCCGCCGTGCCTCGCCCCGATTTGTTGCCGACCCAGGCTTCTAGTGATGGAGTTTTGCGCATGCTCGCTGCGCGCATTCTGATTGTCTCGTTGATCGTAGCGAGAGCGGGCTTGGTGTATGCGCAACCGGCGCCCCCCGAGCGCGCTGCTCCGGATCTCGTCGCGGGACAGGCAACTGACGTCTCTACCGAGCCGCTGCCTGAAGCGAGCGAGCCTTCTCCCGAACAGCTGCAGGCTGCACGGGCGATGTTTCAGCGCGGGGTGCAATTCGCCCAGAAGCGCGAGTTTGCGGCCGCTGCAAACCGCTTTCGCGAGGCGCTGGCGATTCACTACGCGCCGGCCGTCGAATACAATCTAGCCTCTGCTCTCTTCGAAACGGGACAGTACCCTGAGGCGTATAATCGTACGCAAGCCGTATTGCTTAATGAGGAAACCAACGAGAGCCTTCGACCGCTCGCAGAGCGCCTGGAACGCACGCTGCGACCTTACGTTGCGCGACTAACCTTAGTGACGAGCGGGGAAGCAGCGCAGATCGCGGTCCACTTGGATGGCGAACCGGTGCCGGAGAAGTTGCTCGGAGTGCCCCAGGCCGTCACGCCAGGCAAACATCAGATCGTCGCCACGCGCGGCGAAACGACGATTTCCGAACGAGAGGTCACGATCCCGGTGCGGACCGCGGCGATCATCGATGTGAGCGTCTTTGTCACCGCGCAACAGGCGGCGGTGGCGGACCAGGAGCCCGACGCTCACGCAAGCCCGCTTGCATTCGCCCCTGTACAGGCCGGGGGCCCCTCCGATCGCAGCTGGAAACAGGACTGGCGCGTATGGACGGGTGTTGCGGCGGGCGTGCTTGCGGTCGGAGTCGGCGTAACCTTAGCGCTTACCCTTGGCAGTGATGAAACCAGCTCGTCTGGGTCGCCAGTACAAGGCGACAGCGAGCCCGGAGTATTGACATGGTGATGAGACTTCCCCTCGCTGCATCTTGGCTTTGTCTGGCGCTGCTCGGTGCTTGCGGCTCCCCCACCAAGGCTGCTCTGACCGAGATCTTGCTCGTGGTCGATACTGATCTGCCCACGCCCAGCGAGCTAGACGAGATCAACATGAGCATCGTCGGCCCATCAGGCAGCAAGAAGACTGCATCGGCGCGGCTGGGCAACGGAGAAGCGCCACCACCGCGGAGCCTTGGGCTGGTGCACGAAAGTGGGAGGCTCGCGCCGGTCGACGTTCTGGTACAAGGCAAGCTCAAGGGCGTGACGGTGCTCGAGCGCAAAGCCACGCTCGCGTTTGTGAAGGGGCAGACCCTGGTGCTGCCCATGCATCTTGTCGGCGCCTGCATCGGGGTGACCTGCGAGAGCGAGCAGACCTGTACCGAGGATGGCTGTAAAAGCATCGGCATCGATCCCGCGTCCCTGGCCACCTGGACCGGAGAGAAACCGAGACTAGGCTCAGACCAAGACTCAGGTGGCGGTTCATTAGATTCGGGCATGAATCGGCTTGATTCAGGACAGGATGCAGGCGGGGTGGACGCAAACGTACCAAGCGATGCTGGGGCCGATGCTGGAATGTGCACTCCCACGGCCGAGGTTTGCAATGGTGTAGACGACGACTGCAATGGCGTTGTCGACGACGGTTTTGATCTAATGACCGACCCCGATCATTGCGGCTCTTGTCCGAATGCCTGCAAGGGCCCCGGACCCAATCGCACGTGCTGCGCGGGCATTTGCAAGCGCGACTGCGCGTGAGAAGCTGAGGGTCCTCTCGCTATCGGGCGGTGAAGGCGGCGCTCCTCCGCCGGAGCCTTACTTACTTCGCTTACTTCGCACTATCCTGGGCTTCGGCTTCGCCGGCTTTGAGCAGGTTACCCTTGGCGTCCAGTCGCAGCAGCAGATCGAAGCGCGAGAGCACGCCGTCGCAATCGAGGTCCCCCTCCGCGCGAATCAACAGCACGTGGTCCGGGCTTGCAATGCGATCGAAGGAGCTCGGGTGGCCGACGCTCAACGCGTAACGCATGGGGCTAAGGGGCGCATAACCCACGTCTTGCCAGGTCGCCATGTCTTCTTCGTTCCAAGCGACCTGGGTGCCACAGGGCACACTCGATGGCGTGCGAATCAAGCGTAAGCGCGCAACCTGGGGCAGCTGTTTCGGGTTTGGGCGCGCTGGGCGTGTCGCCTCGTGGTAGGCGATCAATGCGTCGGCGATGCGCCCTAACTCTCGCCGGGCCACGCTCTTACGTTGGTCGTGGAGGGCGTTTACTACGATCGGGGTGGTGACAAGCGTCGCCACGACCGCGATCACCGTGGAATTTAGCATCGGTTCAAACTGGTACTCGCTCACCAGTACCTTACCGTCGACGCGCGGCTCCACCGCCTCGGCAAAACGGCGTAGCTGATGATACCCAACGAGCGCCATGGCCGACGTCCAAGGCGAATCACCCTCCCCCGGCTCGGTAAGCTTGTGAGCCTGGGCGAGCGCCGCACGCAAGCCAAGCGTGAGCGCGACGCTGGCTCGCGTGA
>JBBSJC010000036.1:0-26646 GCA_038257655.1 Polyangiales bacterium
AGTGTAAAATGTCGGTGCGCAGGCAAGCGACCACGAGCACGATCGGCACGGCGATCGTGGTGGACCAGCGGGTGACGCGGCTCAACACGTCTGCAAACGCGTCTCGTTCTTTGGCAGCGTGATGGCGTGCGATCACTGGGCCAAGGGCGCCGCTGAAGATAAGCTTCACCTCGCGGATGTTGATCGTAATCAGCGCTGCTGCGCCGAACAGACCGAGCTCGAAGTCGCTGTGGCCCATCGCGCCCAGCATCATCACGTCCAGCCGTCCCAAGTACTTGGTGAGCGTCATGTTGAGGCTCTGGGGCAGCGCGAAGTGTAAGATTTCGCGATCGTAGATCCGCTCGCGCATCGCGTGCCAAAGCAGAGGCAGCTCGAAGTGCTTCATGAAGCCGCGCACCGCAAACACGGACACGCCGAAGTAGGCGACGAGCTGTGCCCACATCAAGCTCTCAAGCGCCGGGTGCAGCTTCCAAAACGCAACGCTCGCTGCGAGCAGCAGCACGGGCCGTAAAAAGCCGTTGAGCAGGGCGTCGTATTCCATGTACATCTTGGCTTTGGTGGCCGCGATGCAGGCTTGGGAGATCGCGATCAGCGGCAGCGTAAAGCCGACGATTCGTAACGCAGGGATCAGCTGCGGACGATTTGGATAGACGAGCTCGACGAAAACGCCGGCGCCGAATAATCCAATTAGCGCAAATACAACGCTGATCACGAGCGGCATGCCGAAAGCAACGCCCAGCACGCGGTAAAGGGCGACCTTTGCTGCGGGATCATCGTCTGCGCGATCGACGTGGCGGCTGCCATAAACGAGCACCGCGTCGACGAAGCCCGCCTGGACGGCGCTGATCGCGACCTCGGCCAGCGATACGGCGAGCAGGTACAGGCCGACCTGCTCCGGTCCGCATACCCAGGTGATGATCAGGAACAGCAACGGAAAGAGCAGCTTACCGACTAGGCCGAGTAAGTTTACCGCGGCACCGCGCCGCAGTCGCTCGTCGTAGGCGCCGGTCACGGCATCACTTGCTCGGAAGGCCCGCGCGCATGCGCCGATTATAGCGTGCCCTTGGCAGCCGGACACTTCGCAGGGTCCTGGTTTGACCTGGAATCATCCGCCGACTAGACGCTTGAACCGTGCGCCTTGAAGACTTCGTGTGGGCGGCCCTGAGCGCCTTGCTCGGCTGGGTCATGCCGAAGGACCCGAAGCTGTTCGTGTTCACGGGGCGACAGTATGGGGGCAACACGGCGCCCTTGTTTGAGGCGGCCGCGCGCTTTGGTCTGCGGCCCGTGTGGCTGACCGCGCGCAAGGACGTGCTCTCGAGCGGGCGCCCCGGCGTCGTGTCCACGCGCTCATGGCGGGGCGTGTGGCTCGCCTCGCGCGCAGGAGCCGTGGTGATCACGCACTCGCTTGGCGACCTTGCGCCCGTTCTGCTCACGAGCCGCCGCACGCGCATCATCAACGTTTATCACGGCATGCCGATCAAGAAGGTCTCGACGGCCGACCCCGCGTTTATAACGCGCTCCTACGCGAAGCGAAACCTGCGGGAGATGGCGCGCTACGAATGCATGATCGCGACGAGCGAGGCGATGGCGCGTTTGTTTGCCCAAACCTTTGGTCTGCCGCTGTCGCGCGTGCACGTCACAGGACAGCCGCGCACCGACGTGTTGTTCGAAGGCAAGGCGCCGGATCTCGCCTTACGTGCCGGTCCCTTGCCTGCCCACTCCAAGCGCATCTTGTACTGTCCGACCTGGCGTGACGGCAGCGCGACGCGGTTGTTTCCGTTCACCGACCAGGATTGGGATGCACTCGATGCATGTCTTGTACGGTTGGACGCGCTGATGTTCGTGCGCACGCATCCCAACGACCCGGCGCGCTTGAGCGAGCGGCGCGGTCGTGTCGTGCCGATGCAGGGCGACGTCGTAGAGGAAGTGACCGACGTGCTGCCCCAATTCAACGTGCTGGTCACGGACTATTCGAGCGTATTTTACGATTTCCTCATGCTTGACCGGCCGTGCATTTTCTTACCTTACGATCTGGAAGAGTACGCAAGGTCGCCCGGGTTTTATCTGCCGTTTGAGCAGATTGTTGCAGGGCCGACGCCCGCGAGCGCCGCGGCGTTCGTCGAGGCGCTCGAGGACGCGGTTTTCCAGCCTGAGAAGCACGCGGCGCGGCGTAAAGAGGTGCAGAAGCTCGTTCACACCTACGTCGATGGTCAGGCCACCGAGCGCGTGCTGAAGCGTTTGATCTAGCGCTTGCCGCCACTTAGGCATCGTGCGCGAATAACTGATCCGGATCGGCGTCGAGGCGCCCCGTCGTCCGTGCTGAAAATTCGCAAGGATACTCCCCGTATCTGGAGCATTTTCAGCGCTGACGACGGGGATGCATCGGCGTTGAAACGGATCAGTTATTCGCGCACGATGCCTAAGCGGCACTTCGTGCCGAAACCCGGGCACGGCACATCCTCTGCCCATGGGCATGGTTGCGCGCGGGCCGGCACAAGCGGCATGTCGCATCGGTGCTACCTTCACCGCCATGAGCATCACGGTCCACCATCTCAACTACTCTCGGTCGTTGCGCGTGCTTTGGATGCTCGAAGAGCTTGGGCTCGAGTACACAATCCAGCAGTGGCAGCGCGATGCAAACTTTCGCGCCCCTATCGAAGCGACCAAAGTGCATCCGTTGGGCCGCTTTCCCATGGTCGAGGTCGATGGGCACGTGCTCGCAGAGTCCGGCGCGGTCCTTGAATATTTTGCCGAGCGCGAGGGTAAGCTGAAACCCTCAGAGCGCAGCGAGCAGTTAGAGTACAGCTTTTTCATGCACTATGCCGAGGGCTCGGCGATGCCGCCTTTGCTCGTCCAGCTGATCTTGAACAAGCTGCGCGAGGCGCCGATGCCGTTTTTTATCAAGCCGATCGCGCGTGCGATCGCAGGCAAGCTCGAGCAAGGATACTCAGGCCCGGCACTCGATCTTCATTTCGGTTTCATCGATCAGATGCTCGGCAGCCGGCCTTACTTTGCGGGTCAGCATTTCTCAATGGCGGACATCCAGATGTTCTATCCCGTTGAAGCCGGCTTGGGCCGCGGTGCGGGGAACCGGCCCCACATGCAAGAATGGCTAACGAGGGTGACGCAGCGGGAGCCATTCATGCGCGCGCAGGCCAAGGGCGGCCCGGCCGTACCCGCGAGCTGAAGCGCCCAAGGCGACTGACCACTAAGTCGCACAGCGTGAGTTCGCCGGCTTGACGTGGGACGGGGCGAACCCTCAAGTACCAGCCATGTTGTCATGGCTCCCTTCCTTCCGCCCCCTTGCCCTTTGCAGTCTGAGTGTCTTCGGAGCAGCCGCTAGCGCCTGCACTGCTTCGAATAGCAAAACCGATGTTCAGCCTGATGCTGGTCAGTCGACGTCCGAGGAGCCGGTCACAGAAACGCCGGCCATCTCGACACTCACCACAGACGGGCGTTTTTTGCGCGACGAGCTCGGTCGCGCGGTGCTCTTGCGCGGCGTGAACGCACGGGTGAATGGCGTGTTTGACGTGGAGCTGGGTGAGGGGCGTGTACCGCTTGAGCGGGTGCCGGAGCTGTCGGCTGCAGACTGCGCTCAGATGGCCCAATGGGGCATCAACCTGCTGCGGCTGCCCATTCAGTGGAGTGGCGTGGAACCAGAGCGCGATCGCTTTGATGAGGCCTACCTTACGCGCGTCGACGCTGCCGTTGACTGTGCCGATCAGGCCGGCGTGGCGGTGCTCGTCGACCTGCATCAGGATGCTTACTCGAAGGAGATCGGCGAAGATGGTGCGCCGCTTTGGGCGATCGAGCCCGCGCCTGTGGAGCTGCTTGAAGGTCCGCTCACGGCCGCAGAGCTGCAGCGTCGTCGCTTCTCGCCACAGGTCACGGCTGCGTTCGCGTCCTTCTTCGATGCTAACGACAGCTTTGGTTTGCAGGCGGAGTACATCGCCATGCTCGAGCACGTTGCCAAGCGTTACGCAGACCATCCGGGCGTTGTCGGCATCGATCTCTTCAACGAACCGGTCACCACGCCTGCTTTGTTGCGTGGCTTTCAGAAATCCGCAGCCCAGGCTGTTCGTGAGGTAGCGCCCAACAAGCTGGTATTCTTCGAGCCCACCGGGCCGCGTGGCTACACGGGCAGCGAGCCGGCCGTGATGCCGCCCTTTGGCGTGTCGGGGGCAGTCTACGCACCGCACCTTTACCCAGCGGTCTTCTTCTCGTCGGAGGAGCAACTGCTCGAGCTCGGCGTGAAAGACTTACAGCCTACCTTCGATGAGGCCGCCGCAGAGGCCGCTGACTGGAAGACCCCGTGGCTAGTGGGTGAGTTTGGTGGTCCTGCCTCGACCGCCAAGGATGATAAGTACCTCGGGCTTATGTACCGGCTGCTCGATCAGCGCTTTGTGTCCGCGACGCTTTGGCTATGGAAGGAAGACAGCCAAGATAGTTGGGGGATGTTCGAGGCCGACGAAGATGGCGGCTGGACCGCGCGTCCTGAAATGATCGAAATCGTCTCGCGACCTTACGTCGAGCGGGCCGCAGGCACGCCGACGCGCATGACTAATGAGGACGGGGTGCTCGAGCTAAGCTTTGAAAAGGGCCTGGCCGCTGCGCACCGAATTTACGTGCCTGAGCGTCTTACCATCGCCAAGGTCGAGTGTGACGGCAAAGAAAGCGCTGCCGAGAAAGTGCAAGGCGCAGGCCGCTACGAGCTGCGCTGTGGTGAGGCTCCAGGTTCCCACGTGCTCCGCGTCACGCTCAAGTGAACGCGCAGCCGTGACGCAAGCCAGCCGGAAATAGCGATGATCGACCACGTGTCACTCGGTGTTCGGGATCTTGAACGCAGCACGCGTTTTTATGAGCAGGTCCTCGCTGCGATTGGACACCTGCCGCTTGTCAGAGGAGCGAGCACGGTCGGTTTCGGCAAGAAGTATCCCGAGTTCTGGCTCAATCATCGACCCCAGCTGCTGCCAACCGCCGACAGTGGTACGCACGTTTGCCTGCGAGCTGCTAGTCAGGAGCAGGTGCAGAGCTTCTACCAGCGTGCGCTTGCGGCAGGCGCGCGCGGCGACGGTGCGCCCGGCCTGCGCCCCGAATACACCGCTACTTATTACGCAGCATTTGTCCGTGACTTCGACGAGCACCTGGTTGAGGTAGTTACCTATTTGCCGAGTCCGTAGCTAAAATGTCTCGCTCGCGCTGCTTTGCTCACGGCGTGCGGGCAGCTCGAAGGGCAGCAGACGAAGCTGGCAGCAGCCAGATAGGCCACTTAGGGTGAACGCGCCTGCTGTGCGTTGGACGCGTGCAGGGGAGGATGATACCGATAAAGCCCAGCCGCCCACGTCAGGCGAACCGGTCCGTGACCGGCCGCCCCGCACGATCGCTGCGCCAGACACGCGTTATAGGTAATGGAAGGGCACGCTAAGCCAAATGACCGTCATCGAGCCCGCCCCCGCAGTCTCAACCGCGATGTCGACGCAGATTGCGACGTCGCGTCTGGAATCGACACTGTTGTTTGCCGTGATGGCGACGCCGTTTATCTCCTTTCTTTACCCGAGCGGCGCCTGGTGGCTCGCGGCTCCCCTCGTCAGCGCCGCCGCGGGATGGCTGATTCTGCGGGGGGCGCCCAATCGTGTCTTTGCGGCCTTTTGGCTGCTGTTTCTGATCGTGCAGCTGGCTGGCGTTCCCTGGCCGCTCAGCTTCGTGTTACCTCTTGTCCTCGCGTTCGTCGCAGCGCGGGCGTGGCCTGCGGCACGTGCGGCAACGAGTTGGCTCAAGTGGGGTGCCCTCACCTGGAAGGTATGGCAGGTAATCCTGCCCACGATCTTAGTAAGCTCCGGCGGCTTGCTCGCCTGGTTTGTTCTTTGGCATCCAGACGTATCCGACATAGTGACCAGCATCCCTCCGGGCACGAGCTTGGCTGTGTTCGCATCGATCGCGCTGGCATTCTCGATCCTGAACGCGTTGTGGGAAGAGTTTCTGCTCAAAGGAATGATGTGGGAGACGCTGAAGACGATCCTGCCCGAGGGGATGACACTCAATCTTATCCAATCGTTCTTTTTCGGTCTCATCCACTACCACGGCTTCCCCCGCGGCGTGACCGGGGTGGCAATGGCTGCCTTTTACGGTTTTTTGTTGGGAATTATCCGCCAGCGATCACAGGGGATGGCGGCCGTTGTCATCACCCACATCTTCGCAGACCTTACGATCTGCGCGCTCCTCTACGCGAGCTACACGGGCGCGATTGAATAGCCAGAGTGCTCACATCGTCGCTCCGTAATGCTCTGTCGATTACTGCTAAGTGTGGGGAGCACGCTGCTACTGACCGCCTGCTTCCCTTATCAGTCGGCATCTTCAGGGGCCGTTGGTTGCCCTCCCGTCGATGTCGAGATCCGCAATACTCGGTTCCGCCCAGGCGCAAACGGCCCCACGCGCACCTGGACTGCGATCTGCCGGGATCGCGAGCACCTGTGCTCAGCCGCAGGTTCAAGCGGCGCAGCCTGCACGCGTATTGCGCCAGAAGATGGCGAGCTTGCTCGCAGTACGCGCCAAGTACACCGACTGGACCGTGGCTTTGACAACGAGCAGCAGACGCCGAGCGTATCCGCTCAGATTCGTCTCGATGTGCGACGCTGGATCGCATTGCGCGCACTGCCCCGCGTCCAGGAGGAAGTCGAAATCACGATGCGCCTGCTTAAGCACCGCACCGTGACGTGTGAACACATTCAGTGGAAGCTCAACGGCATCCCCCACGCGCCGGTCTACGCTAAGGTTAAAGACGAAGGTCCCACTTTTGGGCTTAGCACCCAACTCGGCTCAGAGTTCATTCGCGAGCTTCAGCGCCCCCACCCGAGCCTCAGCGTGGAAGGATGTGGTCAGACACTGACGGTGGAGGGCCAGGCGCTCGACACAGTCGTCGAGTTCGCGAAGGTATACTCGGACCTCGCCGAGAGCAGCGAGTAGACGTCGCGGCCGGGTCGCGGCCCTGGTGCTCTAGTGCTCTCGCAGGCTAGACCGCCAAAGAGCCGTGGTCTTGGTCGTGGTCTTGGTCGTGGTCTTGAGCGTGGTCGATCCGAGCAACCGAGAGCACCGTGGGACGATAGAGAGGCAGAGGTGAAACGGTGCTCCACTATGAAAAGCGCGACGTCTACCAGGTCACTATCCAATTCGTTGCCGCGGCAGTGGCGCTCAGCGAGCAGCGAGGCATACGCGCGTCTCGCTCTTAATATTACTGCCCCAGATGGCCGTTCTTGGCTCGTTGACGTCAACGCCTACGATCACGGTGGACCGACCTGGGGTCGTGGTATTAATCATCAGCATGATGAAACCTTGATATGCGGTGGATTGCCTTACCTCACGGCAGGTCCTATATCGGCTGCGCGCTTCACGCGCAGGGCGAGATGGCGAGTTTCATGGCAGTTAGGCCCTTCAACATGTTTCGACAACGATTGAGACAGCTTAGTATCCAGTGTTGGCTAATTGGGATGCTGCTGCTGGTGCTGCTGCTGTCGTGCTCAACACGTGCACAGTCCGGACGGCCCCGGCTTTTCTTGCGCTGCACCACGGATTGCTTCAGCACGTATCTTCAGCAGGAGCTCAGTTACTTCGACTTCGCGCGCGATCCGTATCTGGCGGATCTTACGATCGTGGTGGTACGTCAGCCCGCTGGCAACGGCGGCGAGCGCTTTACTGTCGACCTCGTACGCGGCGAGCCTGCCGTGGCGGCGGCTCCATCCCGGTCGTTCGTTGTGACTCCCGGTGCGACTCCTGATATCTCGAGGCGGCAACTGGCGCAGGCGGTGCTGCGCTCGCTGCAGCAGGCGCTAGCCGGATCCTCGGACGAAGACTCGTTCGTGCTGAGCTTGCCGCCGCGCGACGCCAAGCGTTTGAGCGCGATCCACGACCGGTGAAACTACTGGGTGGTAAGCCCAGAGCTCCGCGGGGGCGGAGAAGGTGGCAGTGGCTACTACTTCGCAGACCTTACCACCGCTCTGACCCTGCGCCGGCTCACGGCTCTACATAAGTTCCGAGCACGCAGCTCGTACACTCGCTCCTTGAGCGGCTATCGGCTCCAAAGCGGTAAGCGGATTCACGGAGACGTATACGGCTGGGAGAACCGTGCCTTGTACGCACTCGCGCTCGGCAAGCGGTGGGCGCTCGGTGCTGTGGGGACGGCGCGTGCCAGGGAATCCCAAAACCTGCGAGCGCATGCCCATGGCGGGCCGCTGGTCGAGCTCAACGCATTCCCCTACTCCGAAAACGCGAACCGCCAACTGCGCTTTGCCTATCAAGCCGGGGCGTGGGCCAACTGGTACTTCGAAGTCAACAAGGCCGGCCTGATGCGGGAGCTGCGACCTTACCATGCACTGTCGATGATCGTCGACGTCAATCAAAGCTGGGGCAGTGTGCAGTGGGTAGGCCAGGCCAACTGGTTTCTCGACGACCCACGACGCTATCGTTTGGGTACCGGAGCGGTGCTTAGCGTACAACTGTTTGAGGGCTTCGCAGTCAGCATCGAAGGAGAAGGAGCCCTGGTGCGCGATCAGATTTCCTTGCGCCAGCGGTCCGTCACCGATCAGGAGCTGTTGTTGTGGACGACGCAGCAGCCAACTAACTACGTCTTCGAGGTGTCGCTCTCGATTACCTATACCTTCGGCAGTGTGCACAACACGATCGTGAATCCGCGCTTTGCCCGCGTCGATTTGGCCGAGGAGTGAGTAGCTTGTTCCGCCGCTCCTCAGGTAAGATTATAAGTCATCGTTCTGTCTTCAAAGAGCGATTACCTCTCCTACCCTGACCAGCAAAGGCGACGTCTGTGATCATTTGCCCTCGTTGTAAGCATTCCGTTACCGTGCTCGAGAGCTTCGCGATCGTAAACCCTTTTGATTTCGGCTGTCCTGCCTGCTCGAGCCGATTGCAGGTCGGGCGCAAAGGAGAGATGACCGTCTGGGCGTCCGGAATACTCGGCTCGCTGCTAGCGGCGTACACCTCGCACCTTTGGACCGTGCAGCTCGCAGGCGCACACCAGATCCTAGGTTTCGTCGCGATGGTCTTCCTCGCGATGGCCATCCCCTTTCAATGGGTAACCGTGCGCTACGCCGACGCATTACTGCGACGCGGCTAACTCATCACGCGCGCAGAGCTACGGTTGCTCGGATTGCTCAGAATGGGATGTCGTCGTCCGAGTGCGGCGGGCCCGCGTCGTAATCGTCCGGTGCGAAGTCACTACCACCACCACCACCACCACCACTGCCACTGCCACCACCACCGCGCTGACGCGAAAGCTCGGCCTCCATGGCCGCCAGCAATACGCGTTCCTTGTCGTGCCAGCGTGACTTGCTCGGGTCGTCCAGGGAGCGGCGGCTACCACTGATATAGAACTCGAGGTCTTGCACGGACGCGCCGGCGATCTGCGCGCCCTTGCTGCGTCCGTATGGCGGAAACACCATCCCACCGTCGCCGCCGCCGGACGGGGCCGATGGACGGTATGCGCGGGTCGGCGCGGGGTCCGCGGCAAGGCCTATCGAAAGCTCGCCCAAGCTCAGGCGGAAGCCATCGTCAGCACGCACGGCGGTGCCGACGCGAACGGCCTCGGTAGAACCATCGGGGCGCTTGACAAGTACGGTTACGGGAAAGCTCTGTTCGTTCACCCGCAAGCCATGACACCTGAAGGCGGTGCGCGCCAAACGAACGTCGCGATCTGCGTGCCCATTTGTGCGCTACGTTGAACCCTTGAGGTGCTTTGTGCTGGGATCAAGGCTGCTGCAATCGAGGCTGCCGCAATCACGCCGGCTGCAATCATGGATCTTGGCGTGCGCGCTCTTGGGCGCAGCATGCACCCCGGGTGCAAGCCCGCGCGCCGCACAGTCGGGCGTGCGGGCTCCCGATTCGGCTGAACCGGGCGCACGTGTTCGACCAAGCCGCACGCCCTCTGGACGCCAAGGCGCCATCCTGCGTGCCCATAACGTGCGCCGCGCCAAGCACTGCGCCCAGGCCTTGCGCTGGTCGAACGAGCTTGCGCGCACGGCGCAAGGTTGGGCGGACAAGCTTGCGCGAGGGCGGTGCGCCCTCGAACACAGTGATACGCCATTCGGCGAGAACCTGGCGGCTGGAACCAGCGGCGCCTTCTCTCCCGAGGACATCGTGCAGATGTGGTTTCGCGAACGCGAACAATACCGTTTTGCACGCGGCAGTTTTTCGCTGAAGACCGGCCATTTTACCCAGCTCGTGTGGCGCTCCACGCGCATGATCGGCTGCGGCATGAGCGAGTGCAAAGGCATGGACGTGTGGGTCTGCCATTACGATCCGCCCGGCAACGTCGAGGGTAGGTTCGACGAGCAAGTGCTACCCACATCCTGTCAGAAGTGACGCGATCCAAGCATCCGGCAGGCAATCACCTCCGCACGCTTAGCGCCCGTGCACAAAGAACCAGGTCGCCTCGACGTCGATGCATCCCCGTCGCCGGCGCTGAAAAGTCTTCAGATACAGCGAGTATCCTTGCGAATTTTCATCACCGACGACGGGGCGCCTCGACGCCGATCCGACCTGATTCTTTTGTGCCGGGCGCTTAGCGGAGCGTGGAGTCCACGGCTTACATGGCCCCGGTGCGAGCGCGGGACAGTGCCACGGTCGAAGACAATCCGCTCGACGATCAGGATACCGCCTACGGACTGGATGTGTTTGGAGACGGTAAGACACGACATGCGGTCGTAAGCCAGGAGCACCGCATACCGTCAGGCTCATGTCTCCACCTCATCGTCTTCGGGAAGCCGCTCCGGTCGGATCCTCGCCGGAGTGCTTTTAGATCATTCCCTTTCGCGAACGCCACCGGCGTTGCCGTCACACACGCCGGCTTGCTCTGGCTTGCTCCGGCTTGCTCGCACTCCAGACACGGCTCGCTCCTTGGCGCATTAATTCATGTAGTGTGCCGTCGCGTTCACCCCAGAGTGGCCGTCACAAACGCGGCTTCGCGGGCTCGGTCCAGGCGGAGGAAATCAAATGCGTGTGATTAACATGTCGGCGTTGGCTTTATGGGCGACGGCTTCGATGGTGGGCTGCAACGCGCAGAAGCCGGTCGAACAGGAACAGACGGACCAAGCAGCCAAGTTGGGGCGCATGGACGTGGCGGTCGTGGGACGCGGCTCCCGGGGCAACATCTACCAACTGAGGCAAGGCGTCGTTGTCGTACAGGGGCCGGCTAGCACCGAGTTCTTCAATACCGAGGATGATCCCACGCGCACGACGCTCTCGTCAGACGTTGCCACGGGTGAGTACTCCGTCTTCTTGCAGGAAGGATGGCGCCTCGAGCGCATCACAGGCGATGGGGGTGAGGACGATGCTAATACGAATGGTGGTGATCTCGACTCGGGCGTGAGCGATGGTGGCGGCAGCACTGGCGGCAGCACTGGCAGCAGCACTGGCGGCAGCACTGGCAGCGGCGCACACGTAAAGCGCGTCGAGGCGCGCCTAATTTCGGGCAATCCCCAGCGCTTCTACGTGTATGAGAACGAGCGCTCCCAGGTAGCGCTGCAGTTCCAGGTGGGCGACGAAGTCGTGGGTATGCAGGGTGGCTATGACATCGCGCTCGAGGTCGACGAAACGCCGACGACCCTGACGCCTGCGTATTGTTCCGTGGACGCGGACTGCGCGACGGGCGAGACCTGCTGTTTAGCGGGCTTTTTAGGTCAGTGTCGCACGCTGGCCGAGGGGGACACGTGTCCTCTGCCTGACCTTACTGTTTCGCAGGAGACAGCGGCAGCTACCATTCGCATCCACCACGAGACGTTTGCAGCAGACAGTTGCGCCATCGCCGAAGGCTGTGTGGCCGGGGCGGGCGATCGACGCTTGCTCGCGTTCTCTACGGAGACCCCCAACGTGGGCGAAGCGGACATGATCCTAGGCGATCCGACGGGCGTGCCGGGATTCGAATACTCGTCGTGCCATGACCACCATCACTTCGAGGGATATGCGACTTACCGTTTGCTCGATCAAGGCGGTAACGTAGTCGCCACCGGCCATAAGCAAGCATTTTGTCTGCTGGATAGCGAGCAGGTGCTCGACGATGCCTCGAGCTCGCCGCGCTACCATTGCGGCTTCCAGGGCATCCAAGCAGGTTGGAGCGATGTTTATACCTCGGACCTCGACTGCCAATGGGTAGACATTACGGGTCTGCCTGAGGGCGACTATGTGCTTTCGATTTCGATCAACACAGACCGCACCTTGCCCGAGGCCAACTACGACAACAACACGGCGACCATTCCCGTGCACATCAGCGAAGACCGACCGCCGGTTGCCGGCGACGTGCTCCTAGACTGCGCTTTCGATGAGGCAGCTGAAGGCCGCAACTGTGGCTTCAGCATCCCACAAGGGATGCAAGGCGTGGCGTGTACGCCTGGTGCGAGCGTGACTGTGGGCTGTGGTTGCCCGAACCTCGGCAGCTGTGCCGGAGATCCCGTGATGCGCATCTGCGCAGGCGACGAACCGTGCTTGAGCGCCCAAGCCCTGAGCAACGCCGACGACAGCTGTGGTGCCTGCCCCCAGACAACCTTCGTCTGTCCGGAAAGCGGCGCGTACACGGTGCTGGCCGGCGCATACGATCCCGGCCAAGCCTATGCCTGTGTGCCCGCGGCCCGCTGAGGCGAAGCTTGCGCCTTGGAGGGAGCGCCCGCGCGCCTAGGGTCCTGTTGTCAGCATCCAACAGAGCCCGGTTTTTGACCCGAATCTTGCGCCGCTACGCTCTCATTTCAACAGACGCTGCCTCCCCGCTGCTTGGGCCGCCAGACGCCGGCGAGCAGGTGAGCCGGCACGTCTGCATTGAACATAGGAGAGAGCATGACCCAGAGATCTCGCGCTGCTAGTCATCACGCGCCCCGATGGTGCCCGGTATGGTGCGTCCTCGTACTCAGTGGCTGCAGCGCCGGGACGGTGCTCGGCGCCAACACAGACAGCGACCCTGACAATTCGCGCGAAGTTACTGCCGATGCAGGCGAGGGCGCGGCGAGCGGCGGCGAAGGCGCAGCAGACGACAGAGACACACCCACTTTGCCAGAGCCTGGGGACGACGGGGCGGGTCCGGGTGTGGGCGATGATGGCCTTGATGCGGGTCTGGACGTAGGCCTGGACGCTGGATTCGATGATGATGGCGCTACGGTGCCGGGACCCGACGTCGTCGCCCCCGAAGAGCCCGCGCCGGTCGACATGGGGGGCCCCGGCGGCGAAGACGTCCCGGGCAACACGCGGCTGGTGCATCCGGGCGTGTTGAACAGTCGGGCGGAGCTTGAGTTCATCCGCGCACGCGTCGCTGCCAAACAGGAGCCCTGGCTGGGCGCCTTCAAGGCGCTACAGGGCTCGCGGTACGCGACCGACAACTACCAAGCTACCCCGTTCAGCGTGGTGGCATGCGGCTCGTACAACCAGCCCAACGAAGGCTGTAACCAGATCGTTGAAGACGGCATGGCGGTGTACGCACGTGCCTTACTATGGTCGATCACCCGCGAGCAGCGCCACGCTGACAAAGCGCTGCAAATCATCGACGCATGGGCGCGCAAGTACCAGAAGAACACCGAATCGAACGCGCGCTTGGTCGTGGCCTGGGCCGCGCCTTGGTATGTCAATGGCGCCGAGATCTTACGTAACTCGGGCGCAGGCTGGTCGGAGGCGGCGATCGCTCGCTTCACCGGCATGCTGCAGAAGATGCTCCCGTACGTAAAAGAAAACACGCGCCCGGAAAACAACTGGATTCAGTCGCGCATCGAGGCGCACATGGCGATTGCCGTGTTCATGGACGACCCCGACGAGCTCAAACAAGCCGTGGCGCGCTTTCGCTTCTGGTTACCGATCTACATTTATCAAAAGAGCGATGGTAACGCGCCGATCAATGCTCCTGGGCGAAGCACAGCGCAGACCTACAGCGTCTGGAAGTCGACCGCCTCGCAGACCAGCTTTGTCGATGGCCTGGCGATGGAGACCTGCCGCGATCTGGGCCACCTCGGCCTGGGCGTCGGCTCGATGATGTACGCGGCCGAGACCGCCTACCAACAGGGCATCGACCTTTTCACGCCCAACAAGAAGCGCTTTTCAGACTTCCTGGAGCTGCATGGCAGCTGGACCACGGGTACAGTCAAGGTTCCCACTAATATTTGTGGCGGCGTGGTCAAGGCGCGGCAAGCCGACTCGGCCGGTATCAAGCCGCCGCAGGGAGGGGGCAGTAAGGCCTGGGAAATCGCCTACAGTCATCTGCACGACCGTTTGGGAATGACGCTACCGTTTATCCAGCAGATGATCTCTGAGGAGCGACCGACCGGTGGAAGCAAGTGGGTGTCAAAGTGGGAGACGCTCACCCACGCGGGCCGTCCGCTACCGTGATGCCGCTGCCGTGACGCCGTGCCCCAGACTGCGCCAAAGTGCGTGCCTGCTCCGAGCAGCGGCTCAAATACGCGCGCCCATTGCTCCTGCGCATAGGCGTTGGCGATCCCGGGGTAACGGCTTGCGATGTCGAGCGCATCGAGGTGGTCCTGCTCGCCGAGCACCTCGTCTTCGAAGCTCGCGCGTGTCGCTTGGGGAATGCCGTATGCGAGGACGGTACCGGCGATGAAGCGAAAGCGTGCACCTTCAGCGTTGTCGGTTCCGAGCAGACGGTGCGGCGCCCCTTGTACCCGAAAGCTCGTCGCATGCGCCCGCACACGCCGCGTCCAGCGCTAGCTGGTCGGGCGCGCAAGCTGAGCTGAGCTGAGCCATCATCAGCGAGCCCGCTGTTCTTCGATTCATGATCATACCTTTTCTGCCCATTGTCGTTTGGGATGGGACCCCAGCATCGCGTGTGCAGCGGAGATGAAAGCTCAGCGTCCGATGCGACGCAGGCGGCTAGTGGGGCCGTTGCTCTCGCTCACGTAGATGGTGCCGTCGCGTGCGACGACCAGACCGGTCGGCAGCGTGAAGGACGCCTCGCGTAGCGGGTGGCCATCGCTGCTGCCCGCGCTGCCAGGTGTGCCGGCGATCGTACTCACGACAACTTCCCCTGCGACCTCGGCCACGCGCCGAAGGACGTGATTGTTCGAGTCTGCCACTAGTAGCGCGCCGTCCGTATCGATCGCGAGGTGCTGCGGACCATTAAAGCGCGCCTCGAGCCCGGCGCCGTCCACGTGCCCGCTCTCACCTGATGACGAGCCGGCGATCACATCGACGGACGTGCTAGCGCTATCGGCGCCGAGGTGCACGCGGTAGATGCGCTGGCCCACGACGCTCGACACGAACACGTCCCTTGTGGCAGCGCGGTACGCAAGACCCGCGGGAAGGTATAGTCGTGCGTCCGCAGACACACCCACGCAGGCGGTCGCATCGAGCACAGGCGTGATCTGACCATCGCCCTTGGCAATGCGTACGAGCTTACAGATCGAGCCGTCGACGACGAGCAAGTCTCCGTTTTCGTCGACGGCCACGCCCTTCGGATTCTTGAAGATCGTGCTTTCGGGACCGCCGACCAAGGTCGAGACCACGGCGCCACCCGTGAAGCTGACGCGGCGAATCGCGCGATTGCCGGTGTCGCTCACATAGAGCGTTCCGTCCGCTGCGCTTGCAAGGCCCCATGGCGAGCGAAACTGTGCGCCGGCCGACGCACCATCGACGTAGCCACCGAGGTAAGGCGTCGCGTTCGTGAGCATGCCGATTTCAGACAGCGTGCCGTCTGCGGCGATGCTGCGCACGACGTGACGGTTCTGATCCGCCACGTACAGCGTCGTTCCGTCTGCACCAAGCGTAAGCCCATGCGGTGATGCGAGCTTGACGTCGAGCGTGCTGACGCTCAGCTCCGCCGTGCCCGCGTCGGGCGCTGGGACCGTTCCACTGTCTGTGACCCCAGCATCTGCGGCCATGCCATCGAGCTCGGGGCCTGTGCAGAAGGTGGGTGCGCCGCACAGGCGCTCGACACAGGCGCCGCTTTCACACTCGAACGGGAAAAGACAGGCCGCGCCGTCCTTGACGAGCGGCTCGCAGCGCGAAGAGCTCGACTCGCAGTAGCTTTCCTTGCAATCGCCGAGAGCGACGAAGTTCGCGTCCATGCACGCCTCGCCAACAGTAAGATCGCCCGTCTGCGGGATGACGCAGCGATCGTTCACGCACTCGGCGCCGGTTTTGCACAATAGGAACGGCGGCAGCATGCTGCACGCTTCGCCTTCGCCAGCCGCCGCCCGACACGTGCCCTGCGGGTTGTTGCCGCTTGGCACTGTGCACTCGCCAGCAGCGTCCTCGATGCAGCAAAAGGCAGCGCTTGGCTCACAGGTGCCGTAGAAAAGCCCGCCGATGCCATCGTTGAGGGTCGTGCAGGCCGCGCCCGGGCTCTTAGTGCGCGAGAACATCGTGCGCTGCTCGCTGCCTCCGAACGGGGGGGAGTATGACAAGCACGTGCCGTCATAGAGCGCGGCGCCAAGCTCGTCACCACAGCTTGCGTTTTGCAGGGTGTCGAGGCACACGGCCGCCGCCTTGGCGTCGTACGCCACGTCGCCCGCACGCACCGCGCTGACCCACTTTCCAAAGGGCACAACCTCGAGCATCTTGGCGAGCTTGCTCGGACACGAGTCCGCATCGAAGGGCGCGCGCGGCGGCAGCTCCGCTGCGAGCGCTTGCAAGGCTTCGTTTTGCTCGTAGCGCGCAGCGTAGCCGCCGAACCAGTCGCTGATGCTGCCCTGATCGCAGCAGCGAGCGAGCGCGCCGCACAAGGCTGCGGAAGCATCGGCGATAAGCTCGTCTGCGCCTCGGACCTGGGGAGAATCGGGACCGCCGTCGGCTCGATGATCGGGCCGATCCGTCGCGGAGTCGCCGTCGCTCGCGGCTGCCGCATCGCGGCCGCCATCAGCTGTTTCGCTGGGGTCGATCGTCGCGTCGACCTGATTGCTTGGCTTGTCAGCATCGGCGCAAGCGCCGAGCACGCATAGCGAAAGCAGTGCGATCCAACCTGCGCCTGTGCCGCGCGGGGCAAAGCGTGCGCTGTGCGCTTGCGCGGTCTCCCCTCGGCGATCGGCCGCTTTGTGCGTGTGCACGTCTTGCGCTCTCATAGTTTCCTCCATTGACCGACCTGAGGGTGATGACTCGCCCGTTTGCGGGGGTGCTGTCAATCAGTTAGTTAGCCTAACTAACTATTTAACAGCGTGACTGTTCACACGGCACTTCCAGTGAATGGGCCTCCACTGCTACAACGCCGCCCATGGCCGGCTCGAAACAGACTCGCACTGCAACGGGGTCGCACACCGAGGCGGCGATCATCGTGGCGTTCTTCGACATCGCCAATCATCTGATGCGGCGCGGCAATGCGTTGTCCGCAGAGTCCGGGCTGAGCACCCAGCAGTGGCTGATTTTGCTTCAGGTGAGCGGCGATGCCGCGCTGTGTGCAGTGCGCGGGGTAGAGCAAGACGGTTTGATGCCCTCCGACATCGCGCGCGCGCGCGGCGTGTCGCGGGCCACGGTGTCTACCGGCGTTGCGCAGTTGCTCAAGCTGGGCTTCGTGCGCTACGTCGATGATCCGGAGGATGGGCGAAGACGGCGCCTGCGCATCACGGCCCTGGGCGAGAAGGCGCTCGCGCGGGTAGAGCCCACGCGTCGCGCCGCCAATCGGCGCCTGTTTTCTCCCTTCAACGCGGCGGAGCTTTCGACGTTGTTTCAGCAGCTCGAGCAGATTCTTTCGGCGCTTCGGCGCTGACACGCTCGCACTCTGGGCGATAGCTTCCTTCATCAAGCTCGCGCGCGAATCCGCGAAAGCTCGTCGCGTTCGGTCCCTGTGACGGCCCACTCGGAGCATGCGCAAGCTCAGGCTTGTGCTGCGCTACGTAAGCGCGCAGACGGGCGGGTAACGCTTCGTAGCTTTCAAGCTTCTGCCCGCGTGCCGTGTAGAGAAGCCTTGCCTGCTCGTGCCCGGGCGCCTCTCCAAGCTGCATCCAGGGTAGTAGGGGCCCCACGCGCGTCCACGTCAGCTCGGCAGGAGCGCTCACGATCGAGGGATCTTCGAGATCGGCTCGCGCGACAAAGAAGTGAAAGACCTCCGCGCCTTGATAGAGATCTCCTGCCGAGTAAGGGCGAAGCTCAGGTCTGCCGGCGAGCGGCGACCGATAGGAGAGCACGACGTCTTGATGGAAGATCACGCGCTCGCCCAAATCGACAATGTTCGTCTGCCCTAGGTCGAACTCCACCGGGTCGTTCCACACGTGCTGCACCCGCACGTCGCGCGCTGGTCTCAGCAGCGAGTTGTGCCAGCACTCGAGGATCTCGCCCGTGCTCGCATCCTGGTAAAAAGCGGCCTCGCGGCTGAGCACGCGTGCACCCTGCTGCGTGTCGATCGTGCGCGCGATGTTGAAGCCTTCGATGCGAAAGAGTGGCCGTTCAAAGCGCGGGCGAGCCTCCGGCTCGTGAGGCCAAAGAGCGTACACGTTGCCGCTGAAATAGAAGACGACCTCGTCTTCGGAACGGAGCGATCCGCGGACCTTGCGCCATGCCCGCACCAGTTGCTCGGGCTTTGTCAGGTCTAGCGCTTCGCGCGCGCGCGTCGGCGCAGAAGGCTTAGTAAGAGGCTTACTATAGGGCGGTTGGCAGGCGCCTAGCAGAAGGAAGGCTAAAGACGACAGGGAGCGCAGCATGCCCCGCTCTTACCTTGCGCCTTGCGCCGCGCCACAATTTCTTCGTCGCCACGTCAGCTCCTCCCGCGAAAGCGGCGCAATTCCGCCCCATTCGTCGGCTTTTGCCGCATAAGTGCAGCTCGCTCGTGCAGTGCCGGTTCCGCCCGGCACCTTCCATGATATGCAGAGTGATGTCTGAACGAACCACCTGGACCACGGCGGCCTACACAAGCCTGACAGAGAGTACGGCTGCGGGCGCAGACCTCGCCGCTCAGATCGCAAGTGCCCTCGAAGGCGACAAGCCGGATGCCGTCATCGTGTTTGCGTCTTCCGGCTTCGACTATGCGCAGCTGTTGAGCGCGCTGTCGGCAGGCTGTCAGCCGGCTTGTCTCGTCGGTTCCTCGTCGGCCGGTGAGTTTACCAACCTAGAGCGCGGTGAGGGGACCGCCTGCGCGCTCGCGATTCGCTCGGCGGACCTCAAGTTTGCGGTGGGTGTGGGACGCGCCGTCGGCAGCAGCACCGAGGCAGCAGCGCGTGAGGCGCTCAGTGGCTTTCAAGGGGTCGATGGCCACGAATACGCGCATCGCGCGGCGGTCGTGATGACGGACGCACTGGCGGGACATGCGGACAGTCTGATCGAATACCTTACTCTTCACACGAACGGTAAGTATCAGTTCGTCGGCGGTGGCGCGGGCGACGATGCCAAGTTTGCACGCACTCACGTCTTCTGCGGCACGGAGGCCCTTACCGATGGTGTCGTCGCGCTCGAGGTGCTCTCGCATAAGCCCCTCGGGGTAGGGGTCCATCACGGTTGGGAGCCTGCAAGCGATCCTTTTCGGGTGACAGGAGCCGAAGGCATGCGCTTGATAAGTTTGAACGGCTTTCCCGCCGTAGAGGCCTTCGAACAACATGCCGAACGTACTGGCCAAACCTGGGATCCCAAAGCACCCCTAAGTTTCTTTCTGCATAACATCTTAGGGATCGACACACCGCACGGCTACCGCTTGCGCGTGCCCTTGAATGTCGCTGCGGACGGCTCCGTCGAGTGCGCGGCGGAAGTGCCATTAGGTGCGACGGTGCGTCTGATGCGCGTCACCTCGGACTCCGCGATCGATGCCGCCTCGTCCGCCACCCAGGCTGCCGTGCGTGCTTTGGGCGGGGCGACTCCCGCCGGCGCGTTGTTCTTCGATTGTGTCGCCACGCGGCTGCGTATGGGAGACGTGTTTGGTTTCGAGCTCGACGCAGTAGCGCGCTCGCTCGGACACGCGGCCATGGTGGGTTGCAACACCTATGGGCAGATTGCGCGCGGCGATGGTCAGTTTGGTGGTTTCCACAACTGCACCGCCGTCGTTTTTGCGTTACCTGAGTAAACGCAGAATGAGCGACAGGTCCACGACGAGTCGGGTGATCGCATTGGCCGCGCAAGACACCCGTGCGCTCTGTATCAGTCAGCTCGTGTGCGATCTGTCTGTCCGAGCGCTTTTTGGCTTCGTCGCAGACGCAGAGCTCGGCGGGATCCTCGTGCCCGCTCCCGGATTTGCTTCCGTAGTGCCGGGAGGCAGGCCATGGCGTGAGCTGCTCGCTGCCTGCAAACAGTCAGGTATACACCGGTGCGAGGTGGGCTTTCCCACCGCGAGCGAGCTCGTGCCTGCAACCGTCGTCGCCCAGGCGGGCCTCGCACTGGTGTTCGTCGGCGCGATCGACGAAGTCCGTCTGCACGCTATCGAAGAGCTGATGCCCCTGCTCGCAAGCATGCTGCACGCCGAGCACAGCGTGGTGATAGCCCAGGGTAAGTTGCGCGTTGCCCAGGAGTCGGTCCAGCATTCCACTTCCCTTGCCGTTTCCCTCGACCGCGCACTCAGTAAGCTTGAAACGCAGACCCGCTCCCTTGAGAAGGCAGGCCAGCAGGCCGAGCAATCGGCGCGCGTTAAAGACGAGTTTTTGGCGATGTTGGGACATGAGCTGCGAAACCCGCTTGCACCGATTGTGACGGCGATCTCGGCGCTCAAGCTCCGAGGCGAGCTATCACGTGAGCATGTGGTGATCGAGCGGCAAGCTGCCCACATGATCCGCTTAGTCGACGACTTACTCGATGTGTCGCGTATTACGCAGGGGAAGGTCGAGCTTCGCAAGGAGCGCATCGAGCTTGCAGATGTGGCCGCGCGCGCCGTCGAGATGGTAGGCCCGTTGCTTGCAAGCAAGACGCAGCGGCTGCACCTGGATGTGCCCCGCCTCGGCCTTACGGTACATGCCGACCCGGCCCGCCTAGCCCAGGTGTTATCCAATCTACTTACGAATGCTTCCCGCTATTCGCCAATGGACACTACGATCACGCTCAAGGTCGAGCGGCGTGCGGAACGGGTGATCATTTGCGTAAGGGATCAGGGGGTGGGGCTTGCACCCGAGATGGTGTCCGCCGTCTTTGAACCCTTTCGGCAGGTCAAACAGGGTAGTGACCGGGCACAGGGCGGGCTCGGCTTGGGTCTGGCGATCGTACGCAGCCTGGTCGCTCTCCACGAGGGAACCGTGAGCGCACACAGCGAGGGCAAGGGTCGCGGTAGCGAGTTTCGGATTGAGTTACCTGTGGCAGATGATGGCACTCAGCCCGCCGCGCTGCCGGTGGTCGCTCCAACGCTCGCGCAGGAGCAGAGCCACGCTCAGCGAATCCTGATAGTAGACGACAATGAAGATGCTGCCGAAATGCTTGGCATGTACTTAGAAGGGCAGGGTCACCTGGTGCAGATCGCAGCGGATGGTCCCAGCGCTCTCCACCTCGCTTCTCAGTTCGATCCCCAGATCGCGATCTTAGATATCGGACTACCCGGCATGGATGGACATGAGCTTGCGCGCAAGCTGCGCGCTCAGGATCTCACCAAAGGCTGCGTGTTGATCGCAGTGACCGGGTACGGGCAGGCGACCGACCGGCAACGCTCTAAAGAGGCCGGCTTCGATGCCCATCTCGTGAAACCAGTTGATATCACGCGGCTCAAAGAAGTGATCGATCGTTCTTCCGGCACGCGCTGCGAGCAGGGCGCGTCACCGTAAGGTCGACTCTGAGCGAGGAGCTCTCGACACCGCGCGGACCCCATGCGACCTTGCCGAGTTATGCGCGCCTCACTCCGATTGGTTGTCGTTCTGTTCTCGCTGCTCTCGCTGAGCGCGGCCTGCAGTCAGTCCTCCGAGGGGACGACGTTGATCGGTCCCAGTCCCGGCAACGGTGGGAAGGGAGGCGACGCTGCTACCACCCCGGCTGCGAACGGTAGCGATGCTTCGGCACCGTCCGATCCAGCCAGCGACAGCGGCCTGCCCGCGCCTGAGGATCGCTGCTCCGAGGCTGCAAAGCTTGTGTACCTCGTGGACGAGAGCGGCGAATTCATGAGCTTTCGTCCGGATACGGGCGTCTTCACCACGATAGGCACGCTCGATTGCCCGACGATGGGCGGCGGTATCCCCGGCCTGCCCCTGCCGCTGCCCGGCCTGGGAAGCTCGCCGTTTTCGATGTCAGTCGATCGCTCTGGCACCGCCTGGGTGCTCTACAGCACGGGCGAGCTGTTCCGTGTGGACACCAAGGATGCGAGCTGTAGCGCCACGAGCCGCACAGCCGGCGCAGAGGGCTTCAACACGTTCGGCATGGGCTTCGCCACGAAGGCAGCCGGAGGCAACGATGAGACGCTTTATGTCGCCGGCGCTGGCGGCGGCTCCTTTGGCTCCCTCGATCTGTCGACGCTGATGGTGAGCACCCTCGGCAGCGTGAACGGCTCGCCCGAGCTCACCGGCACCGGTTCCGCAGAGTTGTGGGGTTTCTTTCCGGATACCTCGCCACCGCGCATCGACCTCATGGACAAGAGCTCGGGCGCAGCCCAACGCACGATCCCGCTGACCAGTCTCAACGGGACCCCGACGGCCTGGGCGTTTGCGTTTTGGGGCGGTCGCTTCTGGATCTTCCTGCAGCGCGCCGCGGATCCGGCCACGGTCGTGTATCGCGTCGATGCGGCGACGGGCGAGCTCACCACGAGCATTCCCAACACCGGCAAGACGATCGTAGGCGCAGGCGTGTCCACATGCGCGCCGGTCCAGGTAATCTGAGGGTTTACGCGTTGTGACGAGCGAGAGCTCAGCCGTGCCGTCCGGCTGATGCGCGAGACCTATGAGGAGACGTAGCCAATGGCTGGGCTGCTCGACTCATGCCAAGTGCGCGTCCCAGGCTATGGTAACGGCTGGATCGAGCGTCGCGCCGACGGAGCAGTACTTCTCGACCGAGAGCTTCACGGCGCGTTGATACTTGTGCTCGTCAATCCCCACGTTGGCGGTGAAGACGAGCTTTACGGCAGTGAACGGGGCGGGCGTGGCATCGGCGCGTGTGCCCACCACCTCGATGGTAAGGGTCGTGAGTGGCTCCTTCTGCTTGTTTAGGATGGCGACCACATCCATCGCGCTGCAGCTTGCGAGTGCACTCAAGAGCAGCTCCATCGGCCGCATCCCGCGCCCTTCACCACCTATCGCGGGCGTCCCATCCACGATGAGCTTCCCGCCCGAGTCAGAGGTCGCTTCGAAGGCCGCTGTACCGATGCGCTCGAGACGAACTTGCATGTCAGGGTGCGTCATGGACTCTCACTTAGGATCGAATAACGAAGTGGACAAATAGCGGTCGCCGCGGTCGCACACGATGCACACGATGGTGGCATCCCGCTCTTGTTTCTCGAGCTCCTTGCACAGCTCTCGCCCCGCCCACACCGCGCCGCCCGAGCTCACACCAGCAAACACGCCCTCGTCACGCGCTAGGGCGCGCGTCATGGCTTCTGCATCGCTCTGCGCGACGTCGATGGTGCGATCGACACGTGCTGGCTCGAAGATTTTGGGCAGGTAGGCCGTGGGCCAACGTCTGATGCCGGGGATGCTCGAGTTTTCGGTGGGCTGACAACCGACGATCGTGATCGCAGGGTTCTGCTCTTTGAGATAGCGCGACACGCCCATGATCGTGCCCGTCGTGCCCATAGCGCTGACAAAGTGCGTGATGCCGCCCCCGGTGTCGCGCCAGATCTCGGGCCCAGTCGACTCGTAGTGCGCGCCCCAGTTGTCAGGATTTGCAAACTGATCGAGCATCAGGTAGCCGCCGCGCGCGACTTTCTCGTGCGCGTGATCGATCGCGGCCTCCATGCCACCACTTTCGCTCGTCAGAACGACCTCCGCGCCAAATGCGCGCATGGCCCGCACGCGCTCCACGGTGGCGTTTTCGGGCATCACTAGCTCGATGCGATAACCGCGTGTGGCCGCGATCATCGCCAGCGCAATCCCCGTGTTGCCACTGGTGGGCTCGATCAGCGTCACAGAACGCTCAAGCTCGCCGCGCCGCTCGGCGCCTAAGATCATCGCGCGTGCCGGCCTGTCCTTGACGCTGCCACCGGGGTTATTGCCTTCGAGCTTGCCGAGCAACCGGATGCCCGGGTGCGACACGCCGGTAGCAAGCTCGATCATGGGCGTGTTGCCCACGACATCTTCGATCCGTGTCTGCTCGATGCTGGGCTGGCTCGTAGACTGGCTCATGGGCTCGCGGCGCTGCCTTTCGTAAGGTACGTTAGCCTCCCATGCGAGTAGAGCCCAGCAAGTTTAGAGCGCTCGAGGCGGTAATCGACGAGGTTGTCGCAAGTTACTCGGGCAAACTCGAGATCGACAACCTGGAGAGTGCCGCCCTTCCCAATCGACGCGCGGTCGTCGAAGCGATGGAGCATCTCAAGCCCGTACTGTTCATGGGTTATTACAGCACCCATACCCTCAATCAAGACAACCTCAGGCAGGCGATAGCCGAACACCTTTACGCTGCGCATCGCATCCTCGCCGATCAGATCGATCGCGCCCTCACCTACGACCACTGGATGGGGCGTAGTGAGAAGCGGGTCCCCGCGGGTTGCTCAGAAGAAGTCGTGCTCGCCCTGCTGCGACAGATCCCTGAGATTCGCCGCCAGCTCAACGGTGACGTGCAGGCTGCATTCGCTGGCGACCCTGCCGCCCACAGTATCGAAGAGGTCGTGTTCAGTTATCCCGCGATCGAGGCCATCACCGCCTATCGCATCGCCCATCAGCTTCATCTTTCGGGCGTGCCGATGGTCCCGCGCATCATCACGGAGCAGGCACACGCCCGCACGGGGATCGATATTAGCCCCGGCGCACGCATCGGCGAGCGCTTCTTCATCGATCACGGCACAGGCGTTGTGATCGGAGAGACCACCGTGATCGGCAACGAGGTAAAGCTCTATCAAGGAGTGACACTCGGTGCGCTCAGTCTGAGTAAGAGCGAGAAGAGCGCTAAGCGCCACCCCACGATCGAAGACCACGTCACGATTTACTCAGGCGCGACCATCCTTGGCGGCGACACCGTAATCGGTGCAGGCTCGGTGATCGGTGGCAACGTTTGGCTTATCGACTCCGTGCCCCCCGGCTCCAAGGTGTTCGGTCGTGCCAAGCGGGCAGACTCGGAGCCAGCCTAGGCTGCGCGGGGTGCGTAGGGCTGCGCGGCGCCCGTGATGTCTTCGTGATATTGGGTGGGCAAGAGCTCGAGATAACGGGGAAACAGCTCTCTTTCGCGGACTTCTAGAAGTGAGCTGGTCAGCCAGGTGCTTCGGAAGTTGATCGCGGGCGCGACGGCTTCTGGCGTGCACTCAAAACCCGCAAGCCAGCCAGGCCTGTCGTCAGAAGCTACCGGTGGCTCGTCCGCGCTGCTCATGGATCGAGGTTACCTACTGTTCCATCTGGAAGGAAGATCATCCGGTCGGGTTGCATGGCACTACAAGTGTCGACGGGCGTGGCAGTAGCAATTGTACCCACAGCCGCTATCACCAGCATGTCCCATGCCGACCGACACAGCGCCCACGCCGCACGAAACCGTGAGCTTAGTCTTCGAGACCCACGCCACCTCCGAGGACAATGAGGCACGGCGCGCGTCGGGTTGGCATGACTCCGTGCTTTCGTCGCTCGGGGAGAGGCAGGCAGCAGAGCTCGGGGAACGTCGTCAGCATGACCGCTTCGCTGCTATCTACTGCTCCGATTTCGCGCGCGCCTCACGCACGGTCGAGCTCGCGTTCGCCGCGCGCACCATTCCGATCTATCGCGACGCGAGCCTGAGGGAGTGCAACTACGGCGAGCTCAATCGCGCACCTCTGGCCCAGGTCGAGTCCGAGAAACTTAGGCGCATCACGACACCCTTTCCCGGAGGAGAGAGCTACGAAGAAGCCGTCGCGCGCATGCGACCCTTACTGTGCGAGCTTATGTCACGGCACGCGGGCGAGTGCGTATTGATCGTGGGCCATCGAGCCACTCAGCACGGGCTCGAGCACTGGCTGTGCGGTCGGCCGCTCGAGGTACTCGTGGCCGAGCCCTTCCGCTGGCAGCCTGGCTGGAGGTACCAGGTGGGCTTACCTTTTCTGCGAAAGTGCGGCAGCGAACAGTCACGTTAAGTCGTGAAAGCGGCGCGTTCGCGGGCCGTGCACCGACCGGCGGTTCCCGCACACATTCTATGACTCGGCTGCAGCGAGCGAAGGCATTCACGATGACGATCGACGCGGGAACAAGCCAGGTGTTATCTGCCCCGTCGGCGTGGAGAAGCAGTGATGCGATACAAAGTGATTTCTTTCGCGGCCTTGGCGCTGTGGGCCTGTGCGTCAGATAGCCCCCTCGGAGGACGACGACGACAAGCCCGAACCCACCGGCTGCTCAGACCGTAAGCTTTCACCGCAAGAAGCTGCGCTTGAGTTTATGCTGTTTGATTTGTCCTCCTGCGTCACACCCGGGAACGTACCGACCCAGCCGCCGCCGGTCG
The DNA here is from genome assembly GCA_038257655.1 of Polyangiales bacterium. Classification (GTDB taxonomy): domain Bacteria; phylum Myxococcota_A; class Polyangia; order Polyangiales; family DASUME01; genus DASUME01. The sequence goes on from JBBSJC010000036.1 coordinate 26,413, forward strand.
TGCTTCAATAAGCTTAGTACAGCTCCCCAGAAGTAGGTGATCAGTCGATCGGGCGGGAGGGGCGGTTTTGTCAAAAAGTTGCCAGGCTCGAGCGTTGTGATCGTATGCGGGCATTGCGATGCAAACCCCGATTCGGATCGAACTCACAGACGATGAGCGCTCGCGCTCGGTCGACTTGGAGCGCCGCATCGTGCGCAAATGGGGAACTCGCTTCGACGCGGCCCTGCGCGCTGA